>CAYQRW010000302.1:0-3919 GCA_964419735.1 uncultured Spirochaeta sp. | reverse complement strand
CGGTGCACATACTGACCGATCATCACCTCCTGCACCCCGGAGGTCACGGCATTCGCGCAGGAGCGGAGCTTTGCCGCCATGCCGTCACGGACGGTATCGGAGGAAATCAAGGTTTCCACGGTGGCCGGGTCGATCTGCCGGATTACCGCTCCGCTGTCGTCAAGCACCCCGGGCGTGTCCGACAGGTAGCACAGCGTCGCTCCCTCCAGCGCTTCGGCGATCGCCTGAGCCGCCTCGTCGGCGTTGATATTGACCGCTCCTCCATCTTCACCGGTTCCCACCGTAGCAACGATCGGAAGATAGCCGGCAGCCAGCGCCACCCGCAGCACCGTGGGATCTACGCGGTGGGGGCGGGCGGTGCGCGTATTCGTGACGCCGGAATCGTCGGGGAGGAGGAGGCGCCCCGTGAGCAGTCCGCCGTCGGCGCCCGTCAGTCCCAGCGCGGGTACCTGGTGGCGCTGCGAGAGCCGCACCAGCTCGGTATTTACCGCTCCGGCGAGCACCATATCCACCACCTCCATTTCCGCGGGGGTAGTGATCCTGATGCCGTCGCGGAACTGCGGGGCCATCCCCAAGGTGGTGCTGAGCGAACTCACCGCTTTACCGCCGCCGTGGACCAAAATCGCGGGACGACCCACCGCCGCCAGTTCTTCGATCAGCCGCGCGGTACACTCCGTATCGGCGGCTACCGTACCGCCGATCTTCACGATCAGCGGCCGAGATGCGTCGGTCATAGCTCTATCCCGTATTCCAGGCCGGTTTCTTCAGGGTACCCGAAGTAGATGTTCATGTTCTGCACCGCCTGACCGGAGGCTCCTTTCCAGAGGTTGTCGATCACCGACAGCAGTATTACGTGCTGCTCCTCCAGCCGCCAGCCGATGCGAATCCGGTTGCTACCTCGCACGTGGCGCGTCTCGGGAGGCACCTCTCCGGTGAGCTCAACAAACTGCTCATCCCGGTAGCGCTCCTGAAGCGCCTCAACCACCGCCGCCGGCCGGGACGTGGGAAGGACCGTGGTTACCGCCATACCCTGCTTGATCGGCGCCAGATGCGGATTGAACAACACCGTGGGCTCCGAGCCGGTGGCGGGCACCACCGATAGCAGCTGCTCCACGATCTCCGCCTGGTGACGGTGCTGGGAGCCCACACCGTAGGCGTTGGCGTTCTCGGTGCGCTCGGCAAACAGGAGATCCTGCTTGGCCTTCTTTCCGGCGCCGGAAATCCCGCTGATCGCATTTATCACCAGCGGACCTTCGATGAGCCCGGCGACAGCTGCGGGAAGGACCGGCATCAGCGATGCGGTGGGGTAGCATCCGGGATTGGCCACTACCGCCGCTCCGGGTATCTGGCTTCGGTTCCACTCACATAGGCCGTACACCGATCGCTCTTGAAACTCCGGCGCCGGTGGCGCAGTCCCATAAGCGTTTGTAAAGCGGGTGGCATCGGAGAATCGGAAATCCGCCGAGAGGTCGATCACCGGTACGGAACCGAGTACCGGCGCGCAGACCTCCGCCGAGGCGCCGTGGGGCAGAGCCGAAAACACCACATCCCCGGGATCGGCGAGCGCTGCTTCCGGACTGAGAACGGTGGCATCCACGCCTCGCCGAAGGTGCCCCTGCGGTAGACCGGGGTCCGCGTCAGATACCGCCATGCCGGCGGTGGTCCGGGCGGAGGCGGTAATCCGCGTTATTTCCGGATGGTGGGCCAGGATTCGCAAGAGGAGCATTCCGCCGTAGCCGGAAGCCCCGAGTACCGTTACGTGCATCAGTCATCAAACTCCGGAACCCGGGCGCGCAGGACCGCGAGAAAGTCTTCCCGGGAGATATCTTCCCGCAATGCCACGAAGACGGTATCGTCCCCCGCCACCGTTCCCATGACCGCCTCGATATTAAGATTGTCGATGGCGATCGCCACACTATCGGCGTGGCCGTTGAGCGTCCGCACCACCGCGAAGGGCCCGGTGAAGTCCAACGAGACGTATCCCCGGGAGAAGTCCAACGCGAAATTGCGTTCCTGCTCGCGCCGGATCTCTTCGCTGGGCAGACTATAGAAGTATCCGTCGTTTCCCACTGCTTGCTTGCCTACTTTCAGGAGTTTCAAATCTCGAGAGAGCGTTGCCTGCGTCACGTGAAAGCCCTCCCGTTCAAGGCTTCTTAGCAGGGCCTCTTGATTGTCGATCCGCTCTTCACGGATAATGCGCTTAATTGCTTTTAAGCGCTTTTGTCGTTCTCGCACTGCGTGTCCTCGTTATGTGAATAATTATGCCTGGTTGCGGCATAAAGTTACGTCATAGTACCAAGAGTTTCAACACGGGTTGCGACGGTTTGTGGTGAATTCGAATCACGGTTACACTCTACAGACAAGGAAAGACCATGGATCGCGACGGGTTTGTGGAGATCTTCATCGGTGAGCAGGGAATGACGGTGACCGCCACCTTTCTGCCGCCCATGGGATCTGGACGGGTATTGGAGCCGGAGGTAGTCGACACTCTCTTGGAATCGCGGGATATCATCCATGGCGTGGATGCCGAGGCGATCAGCGAAGCTGTGTTCTTCGTGAACACGGAACGGCGCATCCGAGAGGGAGTGGTTATCGCCCGCGGTACGCCGCCGGAAGCCGCCCGACCCGCGTACTATGAGCTTCTGGCCTCACCCACTAAGCAGCGGCCCTCCTGGAGCGACGATGAGCGGGCAGAGTACAAGGACGTCACCCTGCTTCCGGTAGTGCACAAGGGCGATGTGCTGGCGCGGCTGATCCCCGAAAAGGAAGGAACTCCCGGCATGACCGTTACCGGCACCGAGATACCGTTCGGTGTAGAAAGCGTGTCTCAGTTGCAGCCCGGCAACCACACGCGCCTCGTCGACAACGAGGTGATTGCCGAGATCGGTGGACAGCTGCAGATTCGCGATAACGCGTTCCACGTGGAGGATCGGCTCGAGATCACCGGGACCGTCGGATTCGAGACGGGCAGTATCGAGTTTCCCGGGGATGTGGTACTTCGAGGAGAGGTGAAAGACGGCTTCCACATCTGGGCGGGGCGTTCCATCACCTCCGTGGTCACGGTGGACGTCTCCGAGGTCTACTGTCGTGGGGATTTTTCCTCCACCGCCGGCGTTATCGGACGGGGGAAAGCGTTGCTCCGCTGTGGCGGAAAAGTGCAGGCGAGATTCGCCAGTACCTGTTTCGTCGAGAGCAAATCCTCGGTATTTCTGGATCATTACGCGTATCAGAGCCACATCGGCTGTCAGGACCGGCTGGCCACCGGCAAGAACGGCCGTATCGTGGGGGGCGTGATTACCACGGTAAACGGCGTTCGTGCCCATGCGCTAGGCAATCAGGCCGCCGTGGCAACCTCGGTTCGTACCGGAATCGACTTCATCGCGGAACGAAAACTTAGGTTGATCAATGAGAAGCATCAGGCGATTACGCTTCGGCTCCAGCGCCTACAGGCCGCCGCGGGAGAGGATCCCAGCGATCGCCAGATCGATATCCTGCACCAACTGGAGGACCGCCGGAACCGCCTGGCCATGGAAATGGGAGACGTGGCGGAGGCGCTCGACGCCAATGAAGATGCCCAGGTGGCAGTGGACGGACCGGTCTTTCCGGGCGTGCGCATTCAGATATGTCGCAGTACCTATGTCGTGGAGCAGCAGCTTACCAACGTTCGCTTCCGACTGGAAAAGAGCAGTGGTCGGGTGGTGTGGGAATCGCTTGCCGATGAGAAGTGAGTTGCCGTGACATCACACACACCGTGGGAGGAACACTATCTTCCCCGCGTGGGATCTACGATGGAATGGGCGCGACAGGTCACCGCCGAGGAAGAACACCGCCGGACGCCGGTCGATGCGGTAAGGGTGCGAACGGGTGAGCAGCTTACCGGCCGCGGACGGCGGGGTGCACCTTGGTGGGACACGCCGGG
>CAYQRW010000301.1:0-3930 GCA_964419735.1 uncultured Spirochaeta sp. | reverse complement strand
GGTTGATACCCCCTAACCCCCCGCGGCTGTGTCTGTACCACGCGATCGCCTATCGCGATCCTTAGCCCATGTTGGTCTACCAGTATTTGTGGGAACAAGAGCAGAGGGCACGGGATCGAAAACTTGCAAGACTGTCCGGGCATTATCCGACCAACGGACGCCCCCGCAGGACTCGTCGCACGCTCCGAGCCACGCTATATCGTTTCATCAAAGGACTCACTCGCCATGAAAACTCGTAAAACTACGTTGATCCTCGGTCCCCGCGAGACGATCTCGGTCGCAGGGGGCAGCAGCATTACTGTTCTGGCCGGTACTGTATGGATGACCGACCGTGGCCGTGACATCATTCTCTCAACGGGAGGGTTCTACTGTTCCAGTGACTCACATTCTACGATTGCTGCATCGAATCCAGGACCGCATCCCGCGACAATTCATATTCGGCCGCCGGACGCTCCAGGGTGTTCGATGTAGCAGAGGCCGGCCGGGCGACATCACCTGATTACGGCTACACTTTGTTTTCTGCAATCACTGCAGATGATAGGCGACTACTCTTTGCGGGTGTGTGTCTGCAGAGACGGTTCAGCATACCGAGCCTTTTCTGATTCTATACGGGACGCCCAGACTGTGTCCTAGCTTGTGTCCAATTAATGCGTTATTCTATGGTTATGCTGCAGACGCCATTACCAGAACGACGGTACCGCACGATTGCTGACCAAATAGAGCAAGCAATAGCCGATGGGGTATACGAGCCGGGAGAACGTCTCGCATCGATACGCCAGCTATCCGACTCATTCGATGCGAGTATCAACACGCTCAGAACTGCGCTCAACCTGCTTCACGACCGTGGCATTATCGAGACGGTTCCTCGTACCGGCACCTTCGTAGTATCTCGTCCCACAGTTTTTGACGAATCAGAGTACGTCGACGACCTTGTCGATGCCGTGATCGAAGAATACGCCTGCCGCCCACCTACCCGGCCCATGACGGCTCGGATGGACCATGCGGTTATTCCGCAACAGCTGGTGCCGTCTGATCTCATTCAATCAGCAATGCAATCCGCCGCGACGGCTAAATCTCCCCTCCTCGATGGATTTGCCACTTTCGAGCGTACCGGCGAGCTGCGATCGCTCATCAGTCAAAGGGAGATGGTACACGGCATTGCGATCAATCCCGATCAGCTCGTTCTGGCGAGCTCAATAGAACACGCGGTGTTCCAGCTACTTGTCCTGCTGAACCCCGGGCGCCACCCCGTGGCGGTTCAAACCCCGACCTATTATGGCCACCTGACAATCCTTCGTGCCCTGGGCATGCCCATTTTCGAACTTCCGGTGATGCCGGACGGTTCATTCTCGGTTTCACGTCTTGCAGAGGGAATCAAAACGAATCAAGTGGCGCTGGCACTGATAGACACTGCAGTGCACAACCCTACGGGACTTTCGGTACCAACCCCAGTACTCGAGCAGCTGTCACACCTCATCAGTCGCGGAAAGCTCACGGTCATCGAATATGGCATGCTCAGGGAGACGCGGTTCACCAGTTCCCCGACTCCATCACTCTATTCGCTTGCTCCTTCGGGTTCAGTCTTCTTGTGCTCTTCATATGCAGAGTCCCTCGTCCCTTCCATCAAGGCCGCGTGGGTCGCCGCAGGCACGCGGGCGGCGCAGCTACGCGATCGCTGGCGGGCTACATCTTGCACCGTTTCGGCGTTACAACTTGCAGTTTTGGAGCGGCTTCTTGCCTCTGGGCAGGTTCGGCGCATCTACGATCACATTCGTACTACCACGCGCAGCGGAATCGACTCTGCGATACGAGTTGTACGCGAGGCCTTTCCAGAAGGTTCACACGTAACGCAGCCGCACGGCGGGTTTGCCCTCTGGATCCAGCTTCCATCCGGTGTCTCGGGTCGCAAGGTATTCCGCATCGCCCGGAATGAGGGTATATCGATCGCGCCCGGTGCTATGTTCGCCCGCTGCCCCGAGGACTTTGACGGGTGGATTCGTGTGGCTCCAGGGGTATCTGGGCCACCACAAGAGCGGGCGCTCCGCAGACTGGGGCAGATCGTCGCCAATGAGCGTGCCTCGGCTACGGCCGATCGTGAGTGATGGACACGGGGCTGTCGCAACGCCCCGGCGCGCAGGTTCATAGAAACCGAGCGCTCCAAACAGCCACTCGGTCCAGATCACGCTGCGTATATGCGGTAAGTGCTTGCTGTGCGGTTAGTGCATCCACCGAGGACGCGTAGCCGACATGCTCCGCAAGCTTCATCGTGTACCATGCGGTGACCGCCCCTTCCGGTGGTTCGGAGAATACGGGGAACTCTGGCTGCTCATTGCTACCTTCTATCCAGTGTTTCGGAAGCTCGGGGATGAGCACTAATGCCCGTGCCAATCCAACTATATCGGTAGCTGCGCTCGATACTGCGCGCGCAGCCTGATCGCGCGTCTTGAAACCGCCGGTCACCATCAGTGGTTTGCTGGTGTACTCCCGAGCGCGCCGGGCAAACTCGATGAAATACGGTCCTGTCTGTCTGTGAGGTGACAACCTCTTTACGCCGGGAAAGTAGGTCCCTCCACTAATCTCGATTAGGTCAACCGACGTCTGGTCGAGCACGCGCACCATCTCCAGCGCATCCTCCGGCATCAGGCCCCCTTCAATCCCATCAGTTGAGTTCATCTTAATACCAATTGGATATTCCGGTCCTACGGGCCTCCCAAGAGGGGGATATGCCAAAGCACCGGCATGGCCCAGTTGCACCCACACCTGGGCATCATGTTGAATGCCGGTACGGGCCAGTGCACGGAACGCCTGCTGGTTCGAGTCTGCCCGCATCACTACATTGCCGGGCTTCTCCAGGTATTCGGGGTCTCCGTGGACTTCCCCCACTATAATGAGTCCCGCACCACCTCGAGCCCATCTCGAATATAGGGCAATCTGCCCATCCGTTGGATTCCCTCTCCCGTCGCCGAGAGAATCGGACATCGCCGATTTAGCACAGCGGTTCTTGATGACCGATCCACACGGCAATACCAGAGAGTCAGAGAGAAGTCCATGCTTCATGCAAGCCGCTCCTATTCATTGATTACACCTCAACGAGAATAGCTTTCCGCCATGTTATGCCCGGTTTATCCCGGACACCCCCACTGTCACAAGTGGAGCGCCGTGGTGAGTGACCACATCAGCGGCTGAACCGGATTAAATCCTTCCCTATCGCCAGGGTGTACGATGCATCCCAAAGACAATAAACACCAGACACAGTCGCTATTTCGAAGATAGTCACACCAGAAACAGCTCGCCGCGGTCCCTCAGCAGTATCCCGCTGACACATCAACCGCTCGGCGCTGGAGGCGGACATCACGATGGAGCGGGACCTCGTCATGGAATAGAACACCTGTGCCAGGTGACGTGCATAGAACTGTGTCTGTCACAGCCGTGGGTACGGTGTATAATCAAGATTATGAGTGAAGAGGTACATAAAGTAGATCTTCCGGAGCAGACGCTGCTGGCAATCCAGAGGATTTTCGCCCCCGCGGACATCGCACACGTCTTGGGGGAGATCTTGCCCACCGTTTACCAGTTCGTAATGGAGAGTGGAATTGATATTGCCGGGGCTCCCGTCTGCCGCTATAAGGAGTGGACGAAGGAACAAGCTACCGTGGAAGCCGGTTTGCCGATAACCGGAAATGCCCGTCCGGAAGGCGAGATCATCCTTTCCTCGATACCCGCCGGCAGGTACGCCTCCGTTATCCATAGAGGAAGTTACGATACGGTTGACCACGCCCATCAGGCAATCGAGAAATGGCTGCAACGCCAGGGGCTCACTGCCGATGCCGATGTCTTCGAGATCTATCTCACCGACCCCGATGAGCAGCCCGACCCGGCGGAATGGCAGACGCAGGTCATGCGGCGTGTAGTGTAGCGCATCGAAGGCCC
>CAYQRW010000300.1:0-3949 GCA_964419735.1 uncultured Spirochaeta sp. | reverse complement strand
GAGTCTGCGATCGACATGAGCGCCGTGGCGCGGCTGGAACTGGAGTACGCCGGTGCCAACTCCGAGGTGATCGTCAGGACCGACCTGAGTGAGGACTCCGGTGGAGACGCCGCCGGGGACGCCGCCGACCAGCTCCAGGACCGGGTCACCGTGGACGAGGCGTACCTCCGCGTGTTCTACGATCACTTTGACCTGCAGGCGGGCTACATCCGCACCGTCTGGGGCACAGGAGACGAAGTGCACGTGGTGGACTTCCTCAACAGCACCGACTATCGCGACTTCATCAACTCCAGCTACACCGACCGCCGCCGGTCCACCGGCATGCTCAAAGTGGACATCCCGTGGGTCACGGAAGGGGGCGCCTCCGGCCGGGTGGAACTCGCCTACGCCCCGGTGCTGCGCGGCGATCTCCTGCCGGAGTCCGGCCCGTGGGTAACCGCGCAAGCGGCGCAGCTGGACGGGCTGCTGACCGGGTATGGCGGGGCGCTTGCCACGGCGCGAGCGGCTCAGACCGGCGCTCCCGAGGCTCCGGGAGATGCCATAGCGCCCGAGACCCAGCTCTGGGCCGGCGCCACCGCCGCCGATGCGCTGCGAACTGAGGCCACCGACACCCTGGAGTTTGGCCAGGCCGGCGCCCGGGCCACCGCGGCGCTGCGGGGAGTGGATCTGGGAGCGGTGTACTACTGGGGCTACCGCAAGTCGCCGAGTCCGCGGATTCGTCTGGCGGATGAGGAGGCGTTCAGCGCCTTTGCGGAAGACCCCACCGCCGCCGATCCCGCCCCCGACCCCGAGGGCGAAGTACTCCTCACCTATGACCGGTTGCAGGGCCTCGGCCTGGAGGCCGCCACCGTGGTGGGACCGTTCAACCTGCGGGCGGAAGGCGCCTACTACCTCACCGAGGACATCGCCGGGGATGACCCGGAGGTACCCAATAACTCCCTGGAGTACCTGGCCGGTTTTGACGTGGATTTGGGTATTTCCAGTCTCAACTTGAACGTGCAGGGCACCGGGAGCTACATCCTCAACAGCGATACGATCGACGAGGCCGGGGCGATTAGCGGGGTGTCGGCGGATCTTGAGGCTGCCGCGGAGTCCAACCAGCAACTGGCCGCCGCCCTGGGCGCGTCGCCGCTGGCCGCGCTCTACTACGACCCCAATGCGCGCCTTAACTACCAGTACGACCCGGACGGCATTTACACCACCCACATCGTTTCCGCGGCACTCACCGACAGCTGGCGCAACGACCGCATCCGGCCGGAGGTAACCGGCGCCGTGTCCGTGGAGCGGCAGGACTACCGCATCGCCCCGGCGGTGGAGTTCGTCCTGCGCGATGACATGCTCTTCGAGGTATCGGGCGCGCTCTTCGGCGGTGACGAGGCGGGAACGTTCGGTCAGTTTGACGACAACGACTACCTGCAGTTGCGCTTCGAGTACAACTTCTGAGAAGCTGCCTGGGTGAGTGATGTCGACCGGAATCAGCCATCGCCGGGGCGCCTGGTGCTCCTGTACTACCACCTGGCGCAGGAGTTTCCCCAGGAGGTGAGCCGCCTCCGGGGGATCTTCCCGGAGGTCAGCTTCGTGGTGGCGGAACGCGAGGAGCAGTTTCGCGCGCTTCTGCCCCAGGCGGAGGTGATCGTGGCACCGCCGCAGCCGGCGATGGTACTGGATGAAACACTTTCCGGCAGTGACAGTGGCAGTGACAGTGGCAGCGGCGCCGGCAGTGGCGCCGGTACCCCAGCTCCAGGTCCAGGCCCAGCCCCAGCGCCCGGCACGCCGCGCCTGCGGGCCCACGTCGTTCCCTTTGCCGGAATCAACCGGGTGCCGCTGGAATGGTACCGGCAGCACGGGGTGCTCCTGGCGTGTTCCCACGGAAACGCCGGCACCGTGGCGGAGCGGGCGGTGGCGCTGATGTACGCCGCCGCCGGCCGGGTGGTGGAGTTTGACGCCGACCTCCGCCGGGGCCGCTGGCACCGCCGGCGGGATGAGGTGCAGCCCTTCGATTACTGGCGGACCCTCACCGGCTCCCGGATCGCGATTCTCGGCACCGGCACGATCGGCTGTCGGGTGGCGGAGCTGGCGGCTCCCTTGGTGCGGGGGGCGGGGGCGGAGCGCTGGGGAGAGCTGGTCGGGCTGCACCGGGCGGGGCCGGAGGCTGCCGAGGCGCCCTCCGGCGTTCAGGCCAGCCGGATCGTCACCGCGGAGGCCGGTGCCGCCGACGGTCAGCTGCGGCGCCATCCGGAGCAGATCTTTGATCGCCTCACTACCCGCCTGGAGGAGGCGCTGGCCGGCGCTGATGTGGTGGTGGTAACCCTGCCGCTCACCGAGGCCACCCGGGGTCTGCTCACCCGCGATGCCCTGGCGGCAACCAACTCCGCGGTCCTGATTAACGTCGCTCGGGCGGAGATCATCCCGGAAGAGCAGCTCTATACGGCCCTCACCGATGGGACGCTCTCCGCCGCCGGAATCGATGTCTGGTACCGCCACCCCTCACCGTTTTATCAGGAGGGCCCTGAGGCGATGCCCGCCCGGCTGCCGTTTCATCAGTTGCGCAACGTCGTGCTCTCGCCGCACGCCGCCAGCCACACCCGGGAGGGCAAGCTGGCGCAGTTTACCGGCGCCCTCTCCCACGTGGAGGAGTACTTGAAGACGGACACGATGACCCGCGCGGTGGATGTGGTGCGGGGATACTGAGGCGTGCACAGATCCGTGGTACATTGGAGCGCTGTGAATTGCAACAGAAATGGATATACCCCTCGCGGATTGATGCTGACGTTGCTCATGGTGTCGCTCCTGCTCTGGTTGCCGCCGGCGCCCGCTTCTGCCACCGATGCCAAACCGGTCTATCTCGATCGCCGGGCGGAGGTGGTGCTCCCGCTGCGCTACAATCGATCCACCGAGTATCCGGTGTTCGTGGTGCTCCCGCCCACCGGTCTCGAGGCGGCCCGGGTCGCGCAGTACCTCGGACTCGACCCGCACCAGCAGGAGGATTTCATTCTGATCTTCCCCGCCGGCCGACCCACCCGGGATCAGTACCTGCCGGACTTTTTGACGTTCGTCGAGTGGTACGAGGAGCGCGTGCTTGCCGAGCTGGACTTCGTGCTGGAGAACTACAGCGCCGATCCGGATCGGATTTACCTCGGCGGATACTCTCTGGGGGGCGATCTGAGCTGGGCGCTTTCCGTACGAAATCCGGACCTGTTTGCCGGGGCGGTGATCGCCGGGTCCCGCACCTCCCACCCGGTGGAAGCGGCGGCGTTGGAGACGCTTCGGGGCCGTGGATTTCGCGGATCCTTTCTCATCGGAGACCGGGAGGATCCCGCCCGCTACGATGGTATTAACCGTTCCCGCACCACCTTCGTGGAAACGGGGATCGAGCACCAGTACCGGGAATACAGCGGCGCTCACGTGATTCCTCCGGCGGAGGTCTTTCAGGAGGAAATCGCCTACGTGACGCAGGTCACCTCGCTCCCCGATCCCACCACCCCGGCGGTCCCCAGTGACGCGGCGCAGACCGCGCTCTTCAGTCACACCAGTCGTGACCGGTTTGCCCTGCGCTTTGGTCTACCGGCCGAACTCAACGCCGACGGATTCTCCCGGCCCACGGAGACGGAAGTGGCATTCCGGGCGGAGTGGCCCTGGGAACGGTTCTACCTGCGGACCACCGCCCGCTATACCAACAGCCGCCGCACCACCGGAGCGTCGGAGAACGTTCTCGACCAGGATCTACTTCTGGCCGGCGGCACCGCACGGCATATGCTGGGGGTGGGCCTCGGTTGGGACTGGTCCCGGGGTTTTTCCGAGGGCGACTCGGTTCATCAGTACGATCTGCTGGTGGCCCACGGGATGCGCAATCCCTGGATCATTCCCGCCGGCCGCACCGACCCGCTGCGCGTTGATATGCTCACCCTCCTGCGCTACCGGATTCCCCGCGGGCTCGGGGAGAATCCCG
>CAYQRW010000299.1:0-3958 GCA_964419735.1 uncultured Spirochaeta sp. | reverse complement strand
GGGAGGTCGCGCATGAGCGCCGGCATCGTCACCGATGCTCCCGTCCCCTACTTGCGCATGGTGGGAGAGGTGTCGCTGGCCAACAACGGCGGCTTCATCCAGGTGCGCCTGCCCTTGGCGGCACGCGATGATCAGTTGGATGCATCACAGTTCCGTGGCTTCGAGCTCGAGATCCGGGGGAGGAGCGGTGACTACTTCCTGCACCTGCGGACCAACCGGAACCGCCAACCTTGGGCGCACTACACAGCGACGCTGCCGGTCTCCCGGCAATGGCAGACAGTACGCGTCCCCTTTGACGCCTTCCGCGCCGATTTTTCCACGCGCCGGGCCCTCCCCGACCTGCAGCGCCTCACATCAGTCGCAATCGTCGCCGGAAATTCCGAATTTGACGCGGACATCTCGGTTCGCAGGATCGGCATGTACCGTTAGCAAATGAATTAATGTAATTAATTTAAACAATCTCTCATATATCTTCAACTTTACACAAGTCGCCGCGCTGTATATTCTTTCATCGATTACCGCCACGTGATGGGAGCCTCCGGTGAACGATGATCAGACAACTGTCCTCTATGTCGAAGATGAAGCGATTATCGCGTTGAGTCAGCGACGGATCCTCGAACGCCACGGGTTTACCGTTGTCCACGCCACCTCCGGCGAACAGGCAGTAACTATAGCCCGTACTCACCTGGAAATCGGTTTGGTAATCATGGACATTAACCTGGGCCCGGGTATCGATGGCACCGAAGCCGCGGAGCAGATCCTTGCCGAGCGGGACCTGCCGCTTATCTTTCTAACCAGTCACAGCAGCCGCGAGTACGTGGAACGGGTGAAGGCGATCAGCAACTACGGCTATGTCATCAAGAATTCCGGAGAATTCGTGCTGATTCAGACGATAGAGAGCGCGTTCGCCTTACATGACGCGCTCACTTCCTCTCGCGCCCATGCAGACCGCAATGAGGAAATCCTAAAAGCGATTCCGGATATGGTTATCGTCTTCAATCGGGCCGGATTCTTTGTGGATTTTAAGGGTCCCGATGATGCAAAGCTTGATCGACCACCGGAACAATTCATCGGTAAGCATGTTCGGGATGTCTTACCGGTAGACCTGGCGGAGCGGACTGAGCGCAGAATAGCAGAAGTACTTGAGACCCGGACCGCTCACGAATATGACTACGAGCTTCCCACCGACCAGGGCATCCTGCATCGCCACGGCCGGATGGTACCCTACGGCGATGATCACACGTTCACCATAGACCGAGATATCACACCCGTGTATCAGGCGGAGGCCTCGGCAGCCGCCGCGCAAACCCGCGTAGAAGTTTTTGCGGACGTAGGATTTGAAGGTATCGTGATCCACGATCACGGCACGATAGAGTACGTGAACCGAGCGTTGTGCGACCTTACCGGCTACACTGAAGACGATTTCATCGGGAAAGATGCACTTACCTTCATCCATCCTGATGACCGCGAAATCGTGCGCCGGGCAATTGCTGATAACAGCACTGAGGCCTATGAGAGCCGCGTGATACGCAAAGACGGAACTGAATTTTTCGCACTCCTCCGCGCTTGGATCTACGCTGAGCAGGGCGTCACCCATCGAATTGCGGTGGTTCACGACATCACTGATTCGAAACGCACCCAGCAACAGCTCGAAACTCAAGTAACTGAGATGCGGCAACTTGTCACCGAGGTTCAGCACCGGATCAAGAACAACTTTGCCTCCATTGAAAGCCTCCTCACGCTTAAGGCCTCCGCCGCCCGCGAGCCAAGTACCGCGGCGGCTCTCATTGAGGCGCGTACCTCCGTCACCGCCGGCCGCATGCTGTACGAGAAGCTCTTAGAGATCCAGACCGAATCGGCGATTCACACCACCTCCTACATCCGTGATATTGCTCAGCAGGTGTTGAACAGCTTTGACGGCTCCGGACGTATCGCGATACGGTGTCACATTGAGGAATTTTCCCTCGATGCCAGGCGCGCATTTCCTCTCGCAACCCTGTTAACCGAGCTCATCACCAATGCGATCAAGTACGCCTACCCAGGTCCGGAAGCCGGCACGATCAGTGTGTCCTTGGTCCTACAGGGACCCACGGTAACGATGGAGGTTGGTGACACGGGGATAGGCTTCGACCCGCGTACGTTACACACCCACGGATTGGCCCATCTCGGTCTCAACCTCTCCGAGATTCTCGCGGGCCAACTTGGAGGTACGTTCGCCATCGAAAGCACGCCGAACGCGGGAACCACTGCACGTGTGGAGTTCCCCTACTCAGACACAGGGACCGACTGACGCCGTTATCCCACAACCCCGCGCCTGATCACACTGTTTTACCCCCTACCCTCCCCTATTGAGGACGCAGGGGGTAAAAGGGTGTGATCCCGATCGGGCGCTCCCCAGTGAACCCCACGTAACCGTCCAAAACCTGCCGTGGCATTGACCGGCAAAGACCTTGCGCCCCGAGGATAAGCCCCGTCATCATACGGTTTTTCCCCTTCTCGCGCTGACGTACGCCAGATTACGTCCGTCACGACCGAGCCACTCAACAGCACCTTCTCTCAGCGGCCCTCAGAAGCCCCCAGATCGATTCTACGTTGTTTCAACCACCGACTACCCCAATCCCGCCTTAGAACGCTCCAGAACGCCCGATCGGGGCTCTTCAGGATCTTCCGATTGTTTGCGACGCCGGTTTAGTCACGGCGCTCACCACCGGCGACATGGCTCTGCCGTCACCCGCGCCCAGGCGATCACACTTTTTTACCCCCGCAGCCACATCTCATCACACTCTTTTACCCCTTGCTGATCGAGCGAGCCCACAATCAGGCTCAGCCTGAGCAGTGCCGAGAGAAAGTAATCCAAACCTGCAGTGTATTTATTCCCAATACCTCTACTTTTGATATTTTTATTTCTAAAGCTGTATTTATTTCTCCAATTAAGCATGATACCGATCCACCAACGGGAGAGCTTATGACGTGTAGCGCGTGGGATCCGAATCCGCCAGATCGGTCATAGTCTTTTACCCCCTGTGATAGCCATGACGCGTTTCGAGGGCTTCCACTAGCGAGAAAACTGGCGTTGCCCCAGTAGACAAAAAAAGGTGTCGTACGGTACGACACCTTTCCACGTTCAACCCCAGCCAATCACCACTATCGGTGCTTGTCGAGAACACGGGTTATCTCGGCCTCCAACGCGGTTCCCGCAAACGCTTGGCTCAGCGCTTGCAGCCCTCCCATCACCCCTTCCGTTCTACCGTTGGGACTACGGAGTTCTTTCTCAAAGCGAGTTACCAAAGTCCGCACGGTATCCACCGATACCTGTACCCTACCGCCCGTAGGTCGCGGCTGTTGCTTGCGTTCCGCCACCAGCTCCTGATTTCGACGGAGGATATCCTGGTCGTTCACCGGCTCTCCCGACAGGACGCGCTGCAGAAACTGGAACCGCGTATCCTCATCGCGAACCTGACTGATCAGTTTCATCTTTTTCAGACCCACGCGTTCAATTTGCGTACCCAACTCCTCAATACGAAGCGCCTCGCCCGATGAAGCAGCTCCTCCCACGTACTCGATCATGGTGCGCACAACCTTGATAATATCGTAGGCGTAACTGCGCGAGACATCCACGGTGCGTTCTAACCATGAGCTAAAGGAATCGGTGCGATTGTAGAATCCACTCCAGTTCGCATGGGCAAAGTACAGGTCAAACATCATCTCAACCGAAAGCCGATTAATGCGATCCGCATTCTTCCGAATACGTTTCTCTAGTTGTTCCAGAGAAATCGGATCATCGGTGCCAGGGTTATAGTAGCGCAACCGCAATTCGGCGATCGCCGGATCAACCTCCGGCTGGTCATCAACATCCGCCAGCGGATCCACCACCGTAGAATTCACCTTGATCCGGGAGAGATCATGTTTGGGCATTAACAACTCCTCGGGTAATGAGCTCATCAAGGAGATTTTCGTA
>CAYQRW010000298.1:0-3962 GCA_964419735.1 uncultured Spirochaeta sp. | reverse complement strand
ACCATAATCTCCCGCGCCTGCCCGGCGCTGAGGGCGCCGTAGAGCACGCCGAGAAATCCGTTGTGTCGCCGGGGAAGCGTTTCCGGAGGAAGATCGATCCACCCCGCCAGCAGTTCCTCGCTGGAAGCGGGCACCGGCGGTACCCGATAGGGACCCGTCTCATAGCGGTACAACCGAACCGGGGCAAAGCGTTCCCACGCGGACCGCGCCTTTTCCGGCAGGAGGCGTCCGTTGGACCAGTAGAACCACGTGCCGTTGACGCGAATCGTCCAGTCCCCGTCGCGAAACGCCACCGCTTCCACCCGGTCCGGGTAGGCGGTTTGGTACGCGCGGAGATGGATAAATCCATCGAGATGGCCCCATTGCGGCATTAGATCGGATTCCTCGGCGCTGAGCAGAGGTGCGGGGAGTAGGAGTGTGCTGAGCAGGGATACGCTGAAAAGCAGCACAAAGATCAGAGATCTTTGCGGTGAGTGAAGTATAGTAATGTAGATCTCGTTATCCCTATCGCTCTCGTCCGTACAGGAGTGCCATGCTGTTGGCCAGCGTTACCGGCTTCCGCGGATCGGTACCGCCCGCTCCCAGCGCCGGAGTTGCCAGAACTCGCTGCCAGCCGTCGGGTTCCACTGCAAAGCGCCCAGAGATCTCCTCGGCGGGGGTGATCGTCCGCGGTGCTCCTTCCAGGTTGGCAAAGAGCACCAGATCGCGGAAGCGGGCATGTGGTGCAACGGTGGCTATCGGCAACGGGCCGTCGGCGGTGTCTACCTCAGTGGGACAGCGCCGATATCCGAAGAGGAGGATGGTGCCCTCCGACGGGTGCTGGTATGAGACGTGATCACTCTCCTGCAAGTTGCCCGCCAGCCAGCGCTCCCGGTTGCGAAACTGCCGTACCTGCCGGCCAAAATTTGCGCCCGCCGACAGAGAGGGAGACGAGTCTACCCGCGCGCGATAGTGGTCCAGGTTGCAAAACTCATGGACGTCGTCCATCCACTCTCGGGCGATCGCGCGGAGTAGGTGACCATCATACACGGGGGGACCTTCCAGACGCGGATGCACTGCGTTGAGCATCGCCGCCAGGGCATCGGGTTCGTACGTGGTAGCGGACACCGCCGCCGCCAACGCGGTCTGAAACCGTTTGAGGCCGTCAAAACTGTGAAAGCCGCGCGCCTTGAGTCGCGGGAACGCCCATTCTCGGTTAAATCGGCGGGGCGTCACCGCCCAGTCCAGGAAGCGCGCCTCCTCCGATACGACCTTGATCGCCCAGGTGTAGTCCGTGTTGCGCACGAAGCTCCAGGGGCCGTGGAGGTTGGCGCTCAGGAAATCCATCGGAATCCCCGGTACGAAGGCGTCGAAGAGGCGCGTCCCATGGTTGTCATAGCCGTTTTCAAAGATCTCCGGCAAGGTGGAGCCGAGATAGGTATTGACCAGCGCCTCCGGGCTGACCTGCGTACCCCGGCGGAGGGTGTCATGGTTTGAGTTGCCGGTAATCCAGTTTGCCCCCACCTCCAAGAGCTCCCGGATGCGCCACCATTTGCTGATCCAGAAGGTGAACAGGAAGGGCGTGTTATGGGCAAACGTTAAGGGGCCCCACTGCACCACGCGCGGTAACTTGCGGGTGACCTCCCGGTAGGTGGAGGCTATCTCCCAATCGTCTCGCGGCCAGGGACGGCCGTCCTCGAAGATCATCCACGGTCGGTAGCGGCGCGTTCCCACCGTCTGCTCCACCTCGTTCATGAGTCGGAGGTATTCATCGTCATGGTACAGGCGGTCTTCCTCACGAACCCAGTACTTGAAGTCCTGGGCGCCGTCCACTCGGACCCCGTCCACCCCGAAGTTGCTCTTCCGCCGCTGCATCTCCAGGAGCATCGCCCGCACCACTGGATGGGTGTAGTTCAGGTTCTGACCGTACATATTCGCGCCGGCAAAGAAGTGGCGATTAAGCAGTGACAGCGTCTGGTTGTCGGCGTGGCCATAGACCACATCCAGAACGATCCGGATCGCTCCGGTGGGAAAGGTGTGGAGCGTTTCAATCAGCTCGAGAAACTCATCCGGCCGTCCGGACTCCAGCAGAACGGGGTTTACCGCCGGAGAGCCGCTGGTGGTCACGTCGTAGCCCCAGTTGGTGCTGTACGGGCGGCGGACGGAGACGATTACTGGGGTATCCGAGGTGGGCAGGGCACCGGCGCCGGTTTCGCTTCCCGGCGCGGTACCAGGCTCTGCAGCGCGAGGATGGGATCCATTCGTGCCTGCCCCATCCTCCGGCTCACGCCAGAACGCCTCGCCCTGCTCAAAAAGAATCGTCGGCTCAATCGGCATCAGTTGGATCGCCTCGTATCCCAGCAGCGCCTGAGTCGAGGGTTCGAGCTCCTCCGGCTGAGTACCGTCCTGGAGCGCCTGCGCCGCGTCCCGATACATCCTGGTGAGAGATGCCATCGTACCGCCGGTGGTGGCGGTGGGCACGTGGACTTCCAGCAACGTAACGGGGGCGGCCATCCGGTCCACCCCGTCGGGGTCAGGTTGGGTCGCCACCGACGTAAAATGGGCGCTGTCTGTGCGGGAGGCCAGGAGGCGCTCCATACCGTACAGCTCCGCCGGTGCCGCGGCCCCAAAGGGCAGCGATGCCGCCAGGGGGTCACCGATGCGCCGGACGGTGCCGGATTGGTCGGTGAACACCAGACGGTATAACGTCCCCAGCTGGTCTTTGGTTCCCACCGGAACGTTCCGCGCTGCGCTCCAGGTGTACTCTCCGCAGCGGGTGGTGGCAAGCAGATACCGCTGAAAGGTGAGGGTTTGCTCCGATCGGGTCAGGTCTACCGAGTGGTGCGGAACGAACAGTTCCAAGAATACCTGAGACTCGGGGATCTCTTCCTCCAGTAGTTCAGGAGTCCAGAAGCCAAACACGGCACCCTCCGTGGTGGGATGTGCGCCTAACGTGGCCACGATCCCGCGGGCCGCATCAAAGGCGGTATCCGCGCTACGCGACGTGTCATCAGTGGTAGAACAGCAGCCGGCCGCGGCGGCACGGTCAAAAACTGGGGTGGTACTCACAGAAATCCTCCTCACACATCTCCAAGTGTAACAAAGTTGTCGCAGCGTTTCACCGGAGAATGGTATGGTTGAGAGATGGCAGGATTGATTATTTTTATCGGAATCGGGGTCATCGTCACTGTGGTTCTTCGCTACCAGAGTCGACGCAGTGCAACTCCCTCCTCCGGCGAGCGGCTGCGGGAGCTTCGTGAACGGTTGGAGCGGGAAGAACAGGAGAAGCGCGACTCATGGGACGGGTGATTCTCAAGAAGCGGGCATCCCCGGCGCAGGTGTTGTCCCAGGAAGTGGTGGCTACCTGTCCCGGGGGAGCTGAATCGGTGCTGGCGGCGGAGATGCGGGCGGTCGGCTTTGCAGATGTCCGCATTGAGACGGGAGCAGTGCGGGCGGTTCGCACGAAGACCGCCGGCATTGCCTCCGCCAATCGCGCGCTCCGCACAGCGGCGCGGGTGCTCGTTCCGGTGGCACGCTTCGCCGTTTCCGATTTCGATGGGGTGTATCGCAACGTCTCCGAAATCCCCTGGGAACGGCTGCTTCCCACCGATCGCACCTTTGCAATTACCGCCACAACCCGGTCGGAGGCGCTGAAGGATCACCGGTTTCTGGCGATGCGCACCAAAGACGCGATCGTAGACCGGCAGCGGACCCATAACAACGGCGTTCGTTCCTCGGTGGATCGTGACAACCCCGACCTGCCGGTGGTGATCTTTGCCAACAATCGGGAGGTTGAGGTTTCCGTAGACAGTAGTGGCGCGCCACTCCATGAGCGGGGATACCGCACCGAGCGGGGAGACGCCCCGCTGCGCGAAACGGTGGCCGCCATGATGGTGCTCTCGGCGGGGTGGCCGCATGAGGCGCTGCTGGTAGACCCCTTCTGTGGTTCCGGTACGATCCCGGTGGAAACCGCCTCCTGTTAT
>CAYQRW010000297.1:0-3996 GCA_964419735.1 uncultured Spirochaeta sp. | reverse complement strand
CCGCCTTCCATGGTGGCGATGAGGCGTTTCCAGACGGTATCGCCGCGGGAGTGGGCGGCGGCTTCGGCCTCCGAGAGGAGGGCATCCCAACGCTGGGTGTGGAGAGTCTCCAGCCACCCTGCCGCCCGGGGTATGCGCTCCGGGCCGCCGGGGATTAGGCCCAGGAGGCGCCCTCGGCCTGATAGTTCCGCGAGGCGGCGGTAGTGGGGCAGGCAGAGGCCGGTTCCCGCTTCCGCGGCGGCGCGCAGGGCGTCGTCGTGCTGGTGACGCAGCAGGTTAATGAGGAAGCGGTCGCTCCAGTGGTCGATGCGATCGCAGAGGAGGCAGGCGTGGCGCCCGGCGCGCCTGCCCGCCCGGACGGCGGGGTGTTCACTTCGGCGAGAGCGGTGGCGCTTCGGCAGAACCGGGCGGTGTAGCCCTGGGATCCATTGCCTGCGATGGCGCATGAGTGGGACGTAGAGCATCGTCACGGCGGTGCCGTCCTTGCGGGCCGCGAAGTCCCGGGCGTGGGGGCGGCAGAAACCGTCGGTTGCGAGAAACTGGTCCTGAAACCCCTCCGTTCCCACCTGCGAGAAGAGTACTGAATCCCAGAACGCCCGTTCGGCTTCATCTATGGCGGCGCAGAGCGGACAGATCGTCTGGTGCCTGGTGGCGGCGTCTACCACTGCGTGATAGTCAATATGCGGGAGAGCCATGGCTTAGGGTAGATGCGGGCCCACGCTCCGTCAACCGCAGCATTTCCCGTGGTTGGCGGTCCAGCCGCCCGGGCGTACAGTAGTCCGATAGCTCTTGCATCGATCGGCACCACCGGCCAATGATAGCGATATGGACGGAACAAAACGTGCGGATATCCGCATAGGCCAGCAGGTGGCCGTAGTTCTCAAGCAGGACCAGGCCACCGGCAATCTCACGGAAGGAATCGTAGAGCGAATACTCACTAACTCACCCACGCATCCCCACGGCATCAAGGTAAAGCTCAGCTCCGGGCAGGTGGGACGGGTGAAGGAGATCTACGACTGATCGACCGACCCCCTGACGCGCCAGCGCTACCACCGGCACCGGCACCGGCAACGGCACCGGCAACGGCACCGCCACTACCGATAGGCTCAACGGGTCCGGTGCACAACCAGCGGCATGCCCAACGGCCCCGGCGATACCCTCCAGTGATTGGCGGAGGCGCGCTGGTGTTTAGCGCCGGCCGGGGTGCTTCTCCGAACAGGGGACGCAGATGAGTGCTTCCGGCACGTGCTGCAGGCGGGGGAGGGGTATCTCTTTGTCGCAGCGCACGCACGTGCCGTAAGTACCTTTTTCGATCCGGGTGAGAGCGTTCTTGAGGCGTTCCAGGGTCTGGCGGCTCTGCGCCAGTACGTGCTCGTTGACGCCCTTGTCATTGAGCGCCTCCATCCGGGTGAGGCGGCCGAGGCTCACGCTGGGTTCAATGGCTTTCGTCTCTTCGGCGAGGTAGTCGAACGAGGACTCTATCTCCGCGATACGCGCCTCAATCAGCGCTTTCTGCTCCTGAAGCTCCTGGTCGGTCATCGGGCGAGCGTAGCGGAAGGACTCCTCCCTCGACAAGTATCCCGGTTCGCTGGAGCCGACCGCCCTCGGGCGGGTCAGTGGTCAGTGTACCTCGCGGCTTGGGTCGGTGCTGTCGTCCACTACATGTGCCGCGTATCCGGTGGGGGTGTTGCGAAAGTACTGGCGGCGATACTCCACAGGGCTCATTTCCGCGAAACGCTTGAAACTGCGGGAGAAGTGAAACGGGTTGGAGTAGCCCAGCTCCCAGGCGATCTCCTTTACCGAGGCGGTGGAGTTGATCAGGCGTGAGGCGGCCACTTCCATGCGGAGGCGGCGATAGTACTGCAGCGGAGATATCCCAAAGCGCCGGTCGAAGAGACGCGTCAGGTGTGCCTGGCTGATTTCGAGTTTTCGAGCCACGGCTGCCACGGTGATCGGTTCGGCCACATGGCGTTCGAAGAGTTGTACCGCCCGATCCACATGGATGTTGTACTCCGAGGCGTCGCCACTGTTGCCACTGTCGCTACTGTCGCCACTGCAGCCACCGTTGCTACTGTAGCCACCGTCGCCACTGGCCGCACTGTTGCTACTGCCCGCACCGTCCCTACTTCTGCCACCGCCCCCGCGTTTCCCACCGGTCCTGCGACCACCGGTTTTATCGTCCCCACCGTCGGCTCCACCGGTATCTGCCGTTAGGTCCCAGAGCAGTGCCTGGAGCATGTGAACTCCGGCATTGTGTCGAGCGTGACTGGCGTGGGCGAAGCGGTTGGTGAGCCCCTCGAACAGCACCCGGTGGCGCGAACCCACCTGGCGGGGAAAGGTGGCGATGAACTCCGGTGTATCCAGTACGGTGCGCAACGGATTCGCCGGCTCCAGCGAAAAGAGTACCGCGTAATAGGAGACGGGGCGGTGAAGCTCACCAGTTTCCACGGCGTGAATCATCCTCGGTGGGGTGAGGAATAGCTGCCCCGGCGCCAGGTGATAGCGACTTCCGCCGTTCTCAAAGCGCCCATCCCCGCTGAGGAAGTAGTGAACTTCGTACTGTGGGACGGGATGGGAATGGCGCCGGGAGTGCCAGCGCACCAGCTGCGGAGACTTCAGCTGGTATACAAACACCACATCATCGATCTGCATGGGAGGAGTATATCAAAGGACGGTACTTGATATCAAAAACAGATATGTCGGGTCACGCCGACTCGGGGTATCATACTATTACGAGACCAAACCCGATCGGAGGATCACAATGAAACAGGTATTTCCCAACGTTCCCGATATCAAGTTCGAAGGACCGGATACGCGCAACCCCATGGCGTTTCGCTACTACGACCCGGACAAGAAGATTGCCGGCAAGACGATGAAAGAGCACTTTCGCTTCTCCATGGCGTACTGGCACAGCATGAACGGCGGCGGCGCGGACCCCTTTGGTACCGTCACGGCGATTCGCCCCTGGGACCACATTACCGACCCCATGGAACTGGCGCGGATCAAGATGCAGGGGATCTTCGAGCTGACCACGAAACTGCAGATGCCGTTTTTCTGCTTCCACGACCGGGATGTGGCTCCCGCCGGGGATACGCTGCGCGAGGCGAACACGAATCTGGACACGATCGTGGCGCACACCAAGAAACTCATGGAAGACTATCCCACGCGGCTGCTCTGGGGAACTGCCCGGCTGTTCTTCCACCCGCGCTACATGAACGGCGCTGCCACCTCCCCGGATCCGGCGGTTTACGCCTACGCCGCGGGACAGGTGAAAAAGGCAGTGGAAGTGACCAAAGAACTGGGTGGCGCCAACTACGTCTTCTGGGGTGGTCGCGAGGGCTATGAGACACTCCTTAACACCAATATGCAGCGCGAGCTGGACAACCTGGGCTATTTCCTGAACATGGCGCTGGACTACAAGAAGCAGATCGGCTTTGACGGTCAGTTTCTGATCGAGCCCAAACCTATGGAGCCCACGAAACACCAGTATGATGCCGATTCCGGTGCCATCTGGGGATTTCTGCAGGAGTATGGCCTCGAAAAAGACTTCAAACTGAACATCGAAACCAACCACGCCACCTTGGCGGGCCACGAGATTCAGCACGAGCTTATGTACGCCCGAATCAAGGGAATCCTGGGAAGCGTGGACGCCAACCAGGGCGATACGCTGCTGGGATGGGACACCGATCAGTTTCCCACCAATCTTTATGTCACCACGTCGATGATGTATGAGATTCTGCAGAACGGTGGGCTCCACTCCGGGGGCCTCAACTTCGACGCCAAGCTCCGGCGACCCTCCTCCACGGTAGAAGATCTGGCGCAGGCGCACATCGTCGGCATGGACACCTTCGCTCGCGGTTTGATGGCCGCGCAGGGAATCCTCGATGACGGTGAGCTGCCGGGATTCGTGGAAAAACGCTACAAGGGCTACCAGAGCGATCTCGGCAAGAAGATCGCGGACAAGCAGACCAGCTTCTCTGAACTCGCCGATTGGGC
>CAYQRW010000296.1:1218-4021 GCA_964419735.1 uncultured Spirochaeta sp. | reverse complement strand
TAGTGGATACCTCCGCGCTGTTCGCGATCTTGACGGGCGAGCCGGAGCGAGACCGGTTTGTGGAGGCAATCGCCCACTCGGATCGCTGTGTCATCTCAGCAGCAACGCTCGTAGAGATCGGAATCGTCATTTCCAGCCGGTTCGGCCCCGCTGGGCAGCACTATCTGTCCAGGTTTCTCTCCCGCGCCGATATAGAGACGTATCCGGTGGACGCACAGCAGGCGGAGACCGCGATCACCGCCTACCGCCGTTTTGGCAAGGGCGTTCACCCGGCGGGCCTCAACTTCGGCGACTGTTCCTGCTATGCGCTGGCGCGCACGCTCGACGTCCCGCTCCTGTTTAAGGGCGACAGTTTCTCGCAGACCGACATCAAGAGGATCGCATGAAGGGCACGGCGAGACGTTCCTGATAACTGAGCACCGCCGACCGCGGTGAGTGACCAGCTGAACTATCTGGACACCAGCGTTGTGCCGGCCTGAATTCGCGAATCGCCACGATCAGGCTTACCGACCCCGTGCTTCAGTGCGCTGTTGATGGAGAGACCCTGATGCACGGACCGACCGCCCCCTCAAGGGCGGTCTATCGCGTGCCCGTGGACCCCTGGAGCCGGCCGAGAGCGCCAGTTCGAGCTGAATCCGCCTTCCGATCACAAACGTGCGAAGGCTATGGTGAGACCCAAAGCGCTGACGTTGACACATGAAATATGAATTCGTATTCTGAAAGTATGAAAACGGTCGTTTCAGAGCGCGGACAGATCACTCTTCCCAAGGCTGTTCGTACGAGCCTGGGTATTAGGCCCGGTGCAACCCTCGACGTAGCCGTCGAGGACGGTCACATCACGATCTACAAGCGGGACGAGGGCGATTCGATCCACACGTGGCGCGGTCGCGGTGTCCGGCCGACCGGCGTTTCCTCCACCGATGATTACCTCACCATGATTCGGGACTGATGGTACTCGTAGACACCTCGGTCCTGCTCGATGTCTTGCTCGACGATCCTCGATTTGCCGCGGCTTCCGAGACCGCCTTGCGCGATGCGCGACGGTTTCGGGGACTGGTGATGAATGAGACGGTGTTGGCTGAAATTCGACCTGTGTTTGATTCCGACGCGGCACTGGAGTCCTTCGTCCATGACATCGGATTGGAATACCGCTCCTGTCCCCGGGAGGCGGCACTACTTGCGGGACGGATGTACGCCGAATACCTGAAGAATCGTGGCAACGCGAAACGCGTCGTTCCCGATTTTCTTATCGGTGCACACGCAGCGACTGCCGGTTTCACCCTTCTTGCCCGGGACCGTGGATACTATCGAAGCTACTTTCGCAACCTGGATATGATCGTGCCCGGATAGAACCGCGCCCTGCAGACTGAGCGCCTTTCCCCCGTCGCTACCACGACGGCGCAGCTTGGGTTTCATGTGCTGTTGATCCAGAGCGTCAATTTGACAACAGACTAGCTGCCTAGTAATATAGAGGTGTGAAAGCACTGGGAGTTTTCGATATTAAGACGCGTCTGTCCGAGATCTGTGACGAGGTGGCGAGAACCGGCGAGCCCGTACTTGTTACCAAACGAGGTAAACCTTTTGTCAGGATCGCACCCCTCGACAGTTCTGATGAGACGCGGTCACCGGTATGGGAGGCCCGGGAGCGAGTGGAGGGTCAGGACTGGTATGTGCGGAACACTCCCGGGGACGTGGATTTCCCGACGCTCACCCGCGGTGTTGAACCGGTCTACGATCCGTTTTCTGATGACGACGCATGAAATACCTGCTTGATACCTCGGTCTACAGCCAGCCGCTCAAGCGACAACCGCTGGAATCGGTCATTGAACGGTGGCGATCGGTCGGCGACGCGGCGTGCTGCGTGTCCGCGTTTTGTGAGTTAGAGGTGTTGCAGGGTATCAAAATGTCGGGGGGTGACCGGCTCCAACGCCTGTACGACATCGTTCTCAAGGACCGTATACCGACACTCCCGTTTACCACCATGGAGGCATCGATCTACGCTGGGATTCAGGCGGCGAGCGTTGCTGACAGGACCACGAGACCTGTTATCGATCTCTGTATCGCCGCGACGGCAATCAGTCATCGATCTATCCTTGTGACGCTCAACGCCCGTGACTTTGCGGGTATTCCGGGCCTGGAAGTGGAGGATTGGTCCCCACCGGTGTGACGCTGGGGTGTTTCCGATCCGCGGTCACTGCGGGGTCCCCGCGGCTGTGGCTGTGTCTGTGGCTGTGGCTGTGGCTGTGTCTGTGGCTGGGGCCGCCCCCTCAAGGGCGGGCTTGCGCTGGTGCTCGGACCCGCAGCGCAGGCCGAGAGGCATCGACCTATCCTCGTGACGCTCAACGCCCTCCGGCACGATTCTGATCTGGATGTGGCAGTGTATGGCGCCTCCGGCCGGTATCTGGAGATCGAGACGAACCGGAAGCTTGCCGGCGAGGGGAAAATACAGCTGGCGGTGGAACGGGAGACCGGCAGAAATGTTGATCTTCTCGTGTTGAACCGCGCTCCAGCCACAGTATGCGCATCCGCGGTCACTACGGGGATCCCCGTGGTAGTGCGGGACGATTCCGTATTTTCGCGGTACCGTTTGGCGGTGACCAGCGTTGCCATCGATTTTCTTGAGACCGAGCGGGAGTGGCGGGCCATTCGTGCCCGGAGCGCATCGCTGTCGCCGCAAGACCGCGCCAGAGGAGATTCGTGACCTGGCGCCGCTGCGAAACGTCATGGCTCATGAATATCTCGACCTTCGGTTCTCGCGGATACGAAGGTTTATTGATTCTGATGTCCACATCGTTCGGGCCGT
>CAYQRW010000296.1:0-1118 GCA_964419735.1 uncultured Spirochaeta sp. | reverse complement strand
GCCCGCGCTGTCCGCCGCGCCACCCACTGCGATAGGCCCTCGAAAAGTGCAAACAAAAAGGTTACACCGGTCCTCACCGGGCAACACAAATTGTTTGCACAATTCTACGGTGGATGACTGTCAGCGCCGGAGGCTTGGCCGTGGCTGGGGCCGTGGCTCGGGCCGTGGCCGGCCTTTCATGTTCATGAAAATCCATCGCAAAGATCGCTGTTTCGGTATACAATATTCATGAAGGTGAAAATACTTCGGATACGCGACCGTTTTTGAAGGAGATATTCATGAACATGGAAAATTCTCAGCCGCAACGGGTTACATCCGTGGCCGACATCGGTGAGGCGATCCGACGGGAGCGGAAGCGACAAGCGGTGACGCAGGCGGTGGCGGCGGGCCTGTGTGGTGTCAGCGTGCATTTCCTCTCAAACCTGGAGCGGGGCAAGGAGACCTCTGAGTTTTCTAAAGTATTGCAGGTACTTAACGCCATGAATATCCGTGTGTATGTGGCCACCCCGGGAGGCGAATCGTGACGGTTTGGTATCGCAGTCAGCCTGTCGGATACCTTAAGCCAAACCAGCAGGGCGGTTTTCTGTTCTCCTATGCCGATGACTGGATCCACCGCGCGGACTCTTTCCCGATTAGTCTCAGTATGCCCCTCAGCGAATCGGTAGATCAGGATCGAGCGGACGCATTCTTCTCGAACCTGCTCCCGGAAGGACCGGGGAAGGAGCGGCTTTGCAGCCAGCTGGGTATCTCTCTCGAAAATCGATACGAGATTCTCGCAGCGATCGGCCACGACTGCGCCGGTGCCTTGGTGATCGGCGATGGCCCCGGGGAGGGTGAGCCCCCGCGCTACGAGGCGTTTGGTGCCGACGAGCTCACCAATCTTGTGCGCAACCGACCGGCTCTCCCGGTGCTGGCCGATGGGAAGTACGTCCGGTTTTCTCTTGCCGGGTCGGCGAGCAAATGGGCGATCGTCGCTTCCGGTGACCGGTTCTTTTGGCCACAGGGATCCGCGCCGTCCACCCACATTCTCAAAGTCTACGATCCGCGATTCTCCCACGCACCGTGCAACGAGGCTTTTACCGCATTTCTCGCCGCCCGCCTTGGGCTCGCCATGGCGT
>CAYQRW010000295.1:0-4034 GCA_964419735.1 uncultured Spirochaeta sp. | reverse complement strand
GCCAATCGGGAGGTCTTCGAACCGGACCGCTCCCTGGAGAGCTCCCACTTTGGTGCGGATCTGCAATTGGTTCGCGACATCGCCGCCATGGTTGATCATCCCCATCCGCCGGCCTCCGTTCAGGATGGAGTGGAATCGCTCCGCCTAGTGGAAGCGAGTCGGCGCTCGGCGCGCTCCGGCGGCAATACGATCAAAGTCTCGGAGGTGTACTAAATGTCGGATTCTACGCAGTTTCAGCCGCTCTTTGGCGATATTCACAACCACTGCGGGATCAGTTACGCCCACGGCACGTTGCAGGACGCCCTGGAGAACGCGGCGCTCCGGCTGGACTTCGTATCGGTCACCGGCCATGCGGCGTGGCCGGACATGCCGGTGGATGATGAGCGCGTCGCCCACATCGTCGACTTTCATGTAAAGGGGTTTGCCAAGCTGGCCGAGGGATGGGATCGCTATCAGGAGGAGATTGCCGCCTTCGAGGGTGAGCGTGGGCTGGTGGTCTTTCCCGGCTACGAGATTCATTCAAATAATCATGGAGACTACACGGTGGTCGGGTATCGACACCAACTCCCCCTGGTCACCGCCGAAACACCTTGGGAGTTGCAGCGAGCGCTCAACAACCGGATCCCCCGGACAAACATCGAAAACTCCGGTCGTATGCTTCCCGGCGCGCTCACCTTCCCGCACCACATCGGATATCGGGTAGGTGCCCGTGGCGGGAACTGGGAGAGCTTCACCGAAGCCCTCTCCCCGGTGGTGGAGATCACCTCCATGCACGGTCTGGCGGAAGCCGACCGAACCGATCGGCCCTTCCTGCACTCCATGGGACCGCTGCAACATCGCGGCACCATGTGGGAAGGACTCGAGCAGGGTCACCGGTTCGGTGTGCTGGGCAACACCGACCACCACAGCGCCCACCCCGGAAGCTACGGGCACGGAGTTACCGGCGTATGGGCAACCGATCGCAGTCGCGCCGCCGTGTGGGAAGCGCTGTATGCCCGCCGCACCTGGGCCAACACCGGCGATTCCGTGCGCTTGTGGCACAGCGTAAACGACGTACCCCTCGGGGGCGAGGTGCCCGCGACCGATCGCTATCAGCACCGAATCGAGGTGGATTCGCCCAGCGCCATCGACTACGTGGAACTCGTGGACAGTGACGGCCGCGCCATGCTTTGGTGGCAGCCGCCAGAGCGCCATGAGACGACTGGGGCGGACGATACCGACTGCCTCCGGCCCGAGGCGATCGTCCACGTCGACCTGGGGTGGGGGGAGCGTGGCAAACGTTACGACTGGGATGGTCAGGTCGAGGTTTCCGGGAGCGACATTCAGGAAGTGATCCCGCGGTTCCGCGGTCAGGAAGTGGTCTCGCCGCTGGACGCCTCGGAAAACCAGGTGCCCATGCAGAACGCCTCCTGGAGCCGGCCCACGGACCAATCCGTGGCGTTCCGCTGCACAACCTGGGGAAATATGACCAACACCACCCCCTCTACCCAGGGGTTCGATCTGCGCCTCTCCGACGCCCACCGCGGCCGCCTGCGCCTCCGCGCCGAGGGTGTCGACCGCGAGTACGCCGCAAGCGACCTGATCCGGGGGTCGGAATCCGGTAACCTGGGCCCCATCGACTCTCCCGCGTTCCGCCTCAGCGCCGACTCCCGCACCGCCTGCACCTGGTCGTTCACCTGGAATGAGGAGCGCCCGCGCGCCGGCAACCGTTGGTACTATGTGCGCGCCCGCCTCAAGAACGGGCACTGGTCGATTTCATCCCCGGTGTTTGTGGGGTAGGGGGCGGCGCGAGACTACGGAGTCACTCCCGATCAGTTCTTGCGTAATCGCCGACGTTGGCTGCGGCTTAAACGCGTTTTGGACCGCGCCCGCTGGTTCTCCTGCAGGATGCGCCGTTGGTCCATTCGTTTGAACACGACCAAGAGCAATCCCCCGGAGAGAATCATCAGGCCACTCCAGACTTGGCTATCGGTGAAGTTCCACAGTGAAACAAATCGGTGGGTTGAAATCGTTGGATCCGCAGCCAATCGCAGAATATAGTCCCCGGCAAGTGGCATCCTGAGATAGTCGATTCCGAAACGCCATAGGCCATACCACAGGATGTAGAAAGCGATAAGGAATCCGCGATACGGCTTCCGGTGTCGGAGAAACGGCCAGATTACCAACCACGCGAGAATACCCTCGGTGAACCCCTCGTACAGTTGAGTCGGGTGGCGTGGGAGGTTTATCATGCCGTCAACGGCATCGGAAGGTGTCATTCCGACTTGAGTCATGATTCGGGCCACCCACGGCTCGCTGAGGGATAGGCGCTCCGCGTTAGGAAAAAGCACTCCCCACGGTGCAGTGGTCACGCGGCCATACAGCTCGCCGTTGATGAAGTTGCCGATCCGGCCAAACGTGTAGCCCAATGGTACAGCGGCGATAATCATATCGCCAAGCTCGAGAACGTCGATGCGTTTCCAGCGTGCGTACAGTACTGCGCCCAACGTCCCTCCCGCGAGGCCGCCGTAGAAGTTCATGCCCTGCAGTCCGACAAACGTACCATCCGGAGCAAATGGCCAGAATATGCGCTGTGGATTCTGCCAGTAGTACCAACTGTCATTGAAGATCAGAGTCGCAAACAATCGACCACCGATCAGTAATCCGATGATCGCCCAGAAAAACACGTTCATCAGATCATCGTCGGAAACGGCCATGTCCGAGGCGCGCAGCTGTCTACGGGTCAGCACAAACGTAATCGTGAACGCCACGAGATACATCATGCCGTACCATTGAAATGGCAATCCCGGTACGATCTGCGGATTGATCCACTCAGGAAACTGAACGTAGAGCAACATGTGACGCCCTCCCTGTTGAACTGCCATGATCACGCTGCAAAGCTTGCAACGCCCGAAACTGGTTGGTGTTCCAGTTGAGTTCCGGCCGTCCTAATATTCGTGCAAGACGCTGAAGCTGCCTGCGCGGATCGTGAATCAGTTCCTGATGCTTTACCTCCGCTACGCGCCGTTGCCGCGGATGCTCATACCACCGGTCTACGAGGTCATGTACCACCTTGAGCGGGACGTGAGACCGTCCGGTAGCGCCCAGCAGCGCAAACCACACTCCGAACCACCGTGAACCCGAAGCAACTGTGGCGTGGCGTTCTCGCGTAATCGTCACAATTCTGACATCGGGGAAGGTCTCCCGGAGAGCGCTGATTGCTCCGGTAAATGCCGGATTCTTCGATAGAAAGACCGGGCTCCGGTTGGGACGCCGACGATATCGTGCGTACAAATGCTTCTGTACGACCGCCCGGTAGAATTTCATAGTTCGGCGTCGACGGTAGGACGGAAGGTTATCAAGTACCGCAACCTCGGGAACGCGAGTAGCCGGGGGTGACACGAACCACGTGAAGATTCCTGACCAGGCGTACAACAACACGCCGGCATCTTCCTCCGCTGAGAACAGATCGATCGGGTGATACGGAACCTTTCGTAAGGCGTTGTTGAGACGCTGGATGATTCGCTTGCCACCTCCGCCGAGGGCTCCGTCAAGGACTGCCATTCCCTCCCAGAACCTTCGTTGAGATATCGTGGTGCCCAGATATATCTCCCACGTCCGCATCGCGGTAGCATCGTGGAGGCCCTCCTCCAGCATGCGCAACAACGCGGTTGTGCCGCTGCGGAAGTTGCCAACTACGAAGACTGCCTCCCGGACCGGTGTACGATTCCACCGAGGGAAGAGGAGCGTATCGAGCAGCCAGAACACTCGCAACGTGAGTGACCCTGAAAGGACCAGGACTCCCACCAGCAGGAGAGCGGTCACTCGCCTCCACGTAATGCGGTGAAAGCTGTCGCTCCCGCCCAGTGCTCGCCTCATATCGGTCCAGAACTGCTGGTAGTCGAAATAAAGAGCTGACATAACCGGGTATTGATACTACGGCATCTCAGTTAGGAGTTCGTGAGCGTTCCTAAGCGATCGCGAGGGTGACGCGATGCCGCCTTGTCGGTGGTCTACAAGGGGCATATACTTTTGGTATGAGTGTATACGTCGAC
>CAYQRW010000294.1:0-4051 GCA_964419735.1 uncultured Spirochaeta sp. | reverse complement strand
ATTCCCGTGGTGCCGGAAAGACCCAGAACCAGGCGATCTCTTTTCCCGCGTCGGGGTACTTCCGTTCGAGTGCACCGGGTAACGCTACACCCGGTCGGTCGGTGCCGCGGTCCCTGGTGAAAACTGATCGAGAAGCTACCAACTGGTTCTCCAACAAAGTGAGGCACGAGGTGGGGATCACCGAATACCGATCCGTGTCGCCTTTGCCCTGTCGTACAGTGAGCAGCTGGTGTTCTATGTCGATGTCCTTGTGCCGCAGGGACAAACACTCGTTGAGGCGGATACCGCTTCCGTACATGAGTGCTGCCATAAGCGTGTAAGGCGGCTTCATCTTCCCGATAATTGCCGAAATCTGGTCCGCACTCAGCACGACCGGAAGCCTCTTCGATGGACGAGAACGGGGTATAGCCTTGAGATCTGCGATCGAGCAACCGAGTACGAAACTGTACAGGAACAGAAGGGCGTTAAACGCCTGGTTCTGGGTTGCAACGGAAACCCGTTTTTCGGCCGCGAGAAAGGTGAGAAAATCCTTGACGTGTTGCGTAGAGCACCAATCCGGCTGAGGCGTCGTCTTGTACTTTCTGAATCGGGTGATCCAGTACACGTAGGTCTTCTCCGTCTGAAGCGACTTCCCCTGGCGGCGTATCTCCCTCCTCGCAGTCTCTTCCACCTCTTCCCACGATTCGGCGCGAGCATCCGGAACGTTCGCATCCGACCGGCGATAGAACTCCAGATACAGTTGGACCGACTTTGCCGCCTGTGCGTACCGCCAACCGGCGACACGATTCTCCAGCTCCGCGTAAAACTCTCTGCACCGCTGGTCCCATTGTGCCGGCGAGTCGAGCCCGGAAAGAAACCCACGTACCCACCGAACCATCCAGGGGATCACCTTTTGTTGATATCCCTGTTCCTCCCGTAAGAATCGTTCAAACCCCTCATGGTCATTGAGATCCATATAACGGAACACCCCCTCAGATACAGCGAATTACCTATACAGACGGGCAAAACTGTCACGGTGATTGTCGAGTTCAAGAAATAGCCGATATTCTAAACAACGGGAAAGATTTCGCCGCGATTGGCGATAATTCGGGAGAGGGAATATGTTATATTTCGATAACCATACAGAAGAATGCTGTACGCCGTTGAAGAATCGATGATTAGGTGGTATCTTTGTCATGTACGGAACAAGTCCGTACAGGGAGATAGACGCAATGGCAACGACACGACTGGATATCAGACTCGATGATACGGTGAAATCCAAGGCAGAAAAGGCCTCCGCGCTTCTCGGATTGAAGAGTCTTACGGAGTATATCGTACGGATAATGGATGAACGGTCCTCTGAGGTCTTATCGGAACACGAACGAATGACCGTTTCAGAAGCTGTCTTTGACCAATTCGCGCGAGCGTGTGAACACGCAAATGAACCGAACGAAGCGCTTCGCGCTGCAGTCGATTATTCGAAAAAACGGGGTTTCTAAATGACCTGTGGAATCGTTTTCCGAGAACTCGATAAAGCGATTCATGATCGGGAAACGTTTGACTGCGGAGAGGACGAACTCAACGACTTTCTGAAAACGAAAGCTCTACGCCACATGAAAACCGGTGTCAGCCGCACACTGGTATTGCCCAGCGCCGATAGAAATGAGACGAGGAAATACCCGATCTGCGCATTTTTTACCGTGGCACCGAGCGCGGTAGAGCGGGAGACGTTTTCCGAGCGAGAAGCGAAACGATTACCGAAATATCCTATTCCGGTGTTTCTCATAGCGCAATTAGCCGTGCATCAGGAGAAACGCGGCGAAGGATTGGGAAAGATCACCCTAATAGAAGCGATTGAATATCTGTGGAACGTGAATACGTATATGCGAGCGTATGCGATTGTGGTTGATTGTCTGACTGAAACGGCGCGACCGTTTTATGAAAAGTATGGATTCAAGTCATTGGGTACGTTTCACGATCACGAACGGATGTTTCTTCCGATGCATACGGTAGGAAAATTGTTCGAGACCTGATCGATCGATCTTTAGAAACACCTATTTCAAGAATTGGTACAGGTGAAGATCGAATCCGCCGGAGACACGACGAAATATAACAAAACGGTGGACTACAACATTTTTTGTGTCACGGTTTTTGCATACGCAAAAACTCGTGCCACCCCCTCCGCATTCGCTTCGGGCCAAAATGTGTAGTCACCTCAGCGTTAGATTGCCGATCGCACGTGGTACCGCAGTGCATTTCTTGTAGAAATCCGATGCTGTTCGCAATCGGTGGGCGTCACCAATAGGAAAACCGCACCGATCCGAATGCAGCTTCTTTCGATGAATGTGTTGACATTAGGCATGCATTTGCTAAACTCAAAATGTGACGTTCAACTGGAACGATGAAAAGAACGATATCCTGAAGCGAACACGGAGTATCTCCTTTGAAGAGATCGTGATCGCCATTGAAGATGGATGCGTGATGGACATCGTGAGGCATCAGAACACCGATCGATATCCCAATCAACGGATATATCTGATCGACTATCGCGACTATATTTGGGCCGTTCCGCATGTTGTGGATCGGGACAATGGCGAGGTCTTTCTGAAAACGATCTATCCGAGCAGAAAACTGACTAAGCAGTTTCGGCGACACGGGGAGGACTAAATGGCACCTGAATCCAAAGACACACCGTTCGAATACATTGATGACGATGAACGGGAAATTATCGCGAGTCTTGAAGCCGATGAATGGATCTCCGTCGCCGACGCAGACATTGACAAAGCGGAAGCAACCGAAATCGCGCGATCTACGATGCGGAAAGATCGACGGATGAACGTTCGGATTTCCGAGCGAGACATGAGGAATCTCAAGATCCGAGCGGCCGAAGAAGGAATCCCGTATCAGACCTTGGTGACGATGGTTCTACACAAATATGTGACGGGACAGCTCACCGAAACGCGATAAATCGGCAATCTAACAAGACTGTCGACCAGTCGTGGCTATTGTCATGGCCGTTGCTATCGGCTGCGCCGAGGCCACGCCAATGACGCCACGCAGGTCACCTCTGCGTTATACCGCCGTTGAAGACGAGCTTGCAAACTAACCAATAAATGGTTACAATCAATGCATGGTGAAAATCGGATTCGGAATCGGTACAACCGACGATGCCTGAAGATCCGTACGAAACATGGCGGGTCTTCTTCCGCCGGAAGGTAGAAAAACAAGTCGGGAAGATGCCGCGAAAAGAACAAGTCTTGTTCGCCAATTTGGTCGAAGATCTGATAAGAAAAGGCCCGGTACGGACCGAGTGGCGAAACTTCAGCAAATTATCCGATCGAGAATACCATTGCCATCTCTCCTATTCATGGGTGGCCTGTTGGCGTGTGGAAGATGGAGAGGTGGAAATCGAGGTGTACTATGCAGGTAGTCGTGAAAAAGCCCCGTATTAGACTTGAGGGAGAAATCGGCGGTTCGCTGGTTCGATTTTTGCGTGACCAATACGGAGAGATCGAAGTCATCGAAGACAAAGACGATGAACTTGTCGAGGTGACGAAAAGTGATTGGTATCAGTCGATCCGGGAGACAATAACTCCGGGAGATAACGTACGGACATATCGACAAATGCATGGGATGACGCAGGACCAATTGGCGAAAGAACTCGGGAATCTAACGCGTCAAAACATCTCGAATATGGAAAACGATCACCGCGCGATCAGCAAGAATATGGCGAAGAAACTCGCGACGTTGTTCGATGTGTCCGTTGAGAAATTTGTGTGATGCGATCGAGCGTAGCTTCTACATTGCCAGGGCGGCGTTTATCGATTCTGTGGTTCAGAAGATCGATCGGAAAGATTTGCGAAGCCGTTTTTGACGACTACTCAAGAACATACAAGGCAAACGTCGGTATAACAAAACGGTGGACTACAACATTTTTTGTGTCACGGTTTTTGCATACGCAAAAACTCGTGCCACCCCCTCCGCATTCGCTACGGGTCAAAATGTGTAGTCACCTCTCAGCGATTCTCAAAGTAGCAGCTTTCATCGATAGTAGGAGAAATTGGCCCGGATA
>CAYQRW010000293.1:0-4077 GCA_964419735.1 uncultured Spirochaeta sp. | reverse complement strand
ATCGCTGTAGCGCTTTGGGCCAGAAGATAGGTGGTCAGATGCTGCGCGCCAATCCGATCCGCGTTACTGCACTCGGCGATATAGGGTATCGCGGTGATGAGCTTGGCGGTACGGTTGTCGCGGAGGCGTTCCAACTCTCCAATACTGTATCGTAGTCGTTCGGCCACGATCCGGGAGATCGTGGCCCACGTGTGTTCGTCAAACATATGTATATATAATATTAGCGCAGAAACTGCTATTTTTCAAAGTCAAATCGTTTCCGAGACGAGCTCCTGACACGCTTTTCTCTCCTGCTATAGGATGATGATTCAAAGGAAGTCTGCCGATGTCCCAACCTGAACTGCTGATCGCCGTGGGTGCCACCGTTGCCGTGTTGACCGCACTGCTGGTGGTGCTACTTATGCGTCTGCGCGACGCCGGAGCGAGTGCGCGGGCCGGTGCCGAGATCGCCGGATTGAAAGAGCGACTCACCGAGCGCACCGCTGAGCGCGATGATGCCCGACGACGGGTGGAGCAGATCACCGCTGAAGTGGCGGAGCTGCGTTCCCGCGCCGCCGCCGACGCCGAGCGGGTGGCGTGGCTGCAACAGGCGGAGAAGACGCTCCGGGAGACGTTTGAATCGCTGGCCTCCCGCACCCTGCAGCAGAGCACGAATACGCTTACCGAGCAGAGCCGCTCCCATCTGCAGCAGTTCTCCCAGACGTTGAAGGCGGATTGGAACAGCCAGAAACTGGAAATTTCCGGGCTGGTGCAACCGGTAAGTGAGGAGCTCAAGAAACTGGATGCCCACGTCCGCACCCTGGAGGAGAAGCGGCAGGGTGCCTACCAGGGGATTACGGAGCAGATCCAAATGATTTCGCAGCAGTATCGCTCCCTGCAGCAGGCCACCAGTTCCCTGGATCAGGCGTTGCGGGCACCCAACGTCCGCGGCAAGTGGGGGGAGGTGCAGCTGCGACGCCTGGTGGAATTAGCGGGGATGAGCGAGCACGTGGACTTCAGCGAGCAGACCGGGCGGGCTACCGGTGGTGGGGGATCTCGCGGCGCCGGCGCCGGCGGTGGTGGCGCGGGCGGAGGAGCGGCCGCCGGGCAAAGTTCCGCCGGTGAGGGGTCATCAGGCCGCGGGCGGCCGGACCTGATCGTGCGCCTTCCCTCGCAAGGAATCATGCCGGTGGATGCCAAGGCTCCGATGAACGCCTACCTGGAATCGCACGAGGCGGCCTCCCCGGACCTGGCGCGGCAGGCGCTCAAGCGCCACGCCGCCGCCCTGCGCGGTCACATCCAGTCGCTTTCCAGTAAAGCGTACTGGAAGCAGTTTGACCGCGCCCCGGACTTCGTGGTCCTCCTCGTGCCGTATGAGAGCGGGCTCTCCGCCGCGTTCGGGGTTGATCCGGACCTGTTGGAGTACGCGCTGGCCAACAAGGTAGTGGTCACCGCGCCGGCCAGTTTCCTGGCGCTGCTTCGCGTGGTAGCGTATGGGTGGATGCAGGTGCGCTTGTCCGAAAACGCGGAGGCGATCTCTCAGGCGGGACGGGAGCTCCTGGAACGGTTGGGGCCGTTTGCGGAACATCTCAACAAGGTTGGGGCGGGCCTCAACCAGGCGGCGGACCGGTTCAACGATGCCGCCGGGTCGTTTGAGCGCCGGATTCTCCCCACCGCCCGCAAACTCTACGAGCTTGGCGCAGCCGCGGAGCCACCCCCGGAGATCGGCCCCGTGGAAACGCAGAGCAGGAGGATTCAGCACGATGAGTGATCCCATTACCGATGCCGTTACCGCGCTGAAGCAGGCGCGAAGAGTAGTTGTCTTCACCGGCGCCGGTGTCTCAACCGATTCGGGAATACCGGACTACCGCGGGAGCGGTGGCCAGTACGAACGGTACCAGCCCGTCTACTACGAGGAGTTCGTCTCCTCCGAAGCCAAGCGTATCGAGTACTGGACGCACAAGGCCACGGTGTGGCCGTCGATGCGCGACGCCACCCCGGGACCTACCCACACCCTGGTACGGACGCTCGCCGACCGAGGTCGTCTGCAGGGCGTCATCACCCAGAACATCGACGGACTCCACGAGAAGAGCGGCGTCTCCCCGGAGTTCATCGTGAATCTGCACGGAACCAACCTGGAGATCGAGTGCACCGGATGCGGGAAGCGCTGGGATGCGCGCGAGTATCTGGATCCGTTGGCGAAGAAGGTGGGGGGCGGCGCGACCGGGGGCGAGGCGGGCGCCGGCGGTCAGGCGGGTGCCGGCACTCGGGACGCCGCGGTCGGCGGCCAGGCCGGAGCCCGCGACCTGGACGCCGCGGCCCACCCGGCGCATGAGCTCACCGCCGCGGATATTCCCCTCTGTCCCGACTGCGGAGCGCTGGTCAAACCGGCGACGGTCATGTTCGGCCAGAGCCTGAGCGGCGGCGAACTGGTGCGGGCGGAGGCAATGCTCTCCGGGTGTGACCTGATGCTGGCCATGGGATCCACCCTGACTGTGCAACCGGCGGCCAGCATACCGCTGGTTGCCCGCAACAACGGCGCCAAGCTTGCGATCGTCACCCGCGGCGAGACCCCGCTGGACGACATCGCCGACTATCGGGTGGACGGCGCCCTCGGTGAGTTTGCGGTGGCCGCCGCCACGGCGCTGAGGGTTAATTGACTTAGTCCGGTACATGGACTAAATTTGCGTCATGGTCACCATAAATATCCACGAAGCGAAGACCACGTTCTCGCGCTTAGTTGACCGGGCGCACGCCGGTGAGGAGATCATTGTCGCCAAGGCAGGCAAACCGTGGGCGCGGCTGGTGCCGCTGGAAGCTCCCGAGGAGCGGGTTCCCGGCCGGTACTCGGAGACGGTGCCGGACTCCTTCTTCGACCCTCTCCCACCGGATGAGCTGGACGCGTGGGAACGGTGACCGTTCTTTTGGACACCCACGTCCCGTGACTCACCGTTGACGCCGCCCCCGTAGCGACCTATCGTTGACGTATGGCAACGCCGCAGCAGTACGAGCGCTATACCTACCAGGACTATCTCTCGTGGCCCGAGGGTGAACGGTGGGAGCTGGTCGACGGCGTAGCCTACGCCATGAGCCCCGCCCCAACCACCGGGCACCAAAGGATGCTGGTGGAGTTGAGCCGTCAAATATCCAACTATCTCCTGGACCGCGACTGCGAAGTATTTGTGGCTCCCTTTGATCTCAAACTCTCAGAGGAAGCCGACGACCGCGAACCCACGGTGCTCCAGCCGGACCTGGCGGTCACCTGTCGCCCGGAGACGATCGCGGAGCACGGCATCACCGGTGCCCCGGAGCTCTGCGTGGAAATAATCTCCCCGGGTTCGGTGATCGCCGACCGCAAGCGCAAGTTCGATCTGTACCAGAAGTATGGCGTGGCGGAATACTGGATCGTGGAGTCCTCCGGCGTGGTGGAAGTGTTCCGGTTGGATGCGTCCGGCAGCTACGCCCGGACCGGCGCCTACGGCCCCGACGAGACGATCTCTCCCGCGGCCCTACCGGAACTCTCGATCGATCTGAGCTTGGTGTTTCGCGACCATTCCGCGTAGCGCCCGCTGAAGGATCGCGCCCCGGCGCCCGCGCCACCTACAACTATGCCCCCCATATCTTCAGATCCTCATAGGTCGAACCATCCGGTCCTGGGGTGCTATTGATCAGGCTCACCGAATTGAGACCTACCGCCACCGGAGCGCCAAAAGAGGTATCGGAGTGGGTGCCGGGGTTCAGCGGCGTCGCGGGGTGTCCGCCGCGCCCGCCTGCCGCGGGGTATCCGCGGCGCCAATAGCCCACGGTGATGTGCGGGGTAAACCGACGCCGCGGCGGATCCAGCCCCAATGCGGTCAGCGCCTCGGTTACTTCCGCCGCGATCTGGGCGATCGCTCCCGTATCCTGGACGCCGGCCCACACCACCCGCGGCCGCTTCCACGAGGGAAACGCTCCCCAACGGTCGATCGTGGTCTCCAGCGGCAGTACCCCGTCCACCACGGCCGGGACCTTCTCCTCCAGCGCGCTCCGTACCAAACCGGCGGTGAGCGGCCGCGGATCACCGATGAAATAGAGCGTGATGTGGTAGTTCTCCGGGGA
>CAYQRW010000292.1:0-4101 GCA_964419735.1 uncultured Spirochaeta sp. | reverse complement strand
CGGAGTATCTGGCGGCGGAGGGGCGCGCCCCAGGGGAATGCGCCTTCTACTCCGACAGCTTCCACGATATGCCGGGGTTTGAGCTGGTGGGTCGGCCGGTACCGGTGAATCCCGATTCGGTGCTTCGGGTGGCCGCCCGCCGCCAGGGCTGGCCGATCACGCGCTGGAGGTAGGGTGTATAGAGCAGTGTGGCGGATCAGTAGACAGATCTTGGTATAGAGATGAGATAAGCAGGAGTGTTCTTTCCCGAGTCGTCACCATGGAGGTTTGTGAGTTACCGTGTATATAAGCGTACCAGGCCCCAAGGAATGCGAGGTGTACGTGCGCCTCTTACGGTCCAAATGACCGGATCGCTCTGCCCCGGAAAAACCCGGTCTTAGCAGGCTGTTCTTGAGCCCCGTCATTGAAGTTCAGTGCCCAGGCTTGGGTGGTGAAGACATCAGATGAACTCCAGTACCGTGTTGTACCATCAAAACTGCCTATGCCGTTGACATGTAATTCGTTATACATGAGCGCAAGCTCATCGATTGACGGAAGGAACCAGTCGGAAAACCCGTTATGGATGAGTGCGTTCGCTTGTTCTGCTGCATACGGTGGCGTCCCCGACCCCGCAATGATAGCCGTTGTGTTGCCTATGCCGGTGCCGACTGCTGTAGCTGATGCAAGAACAGCACCAGTATTATCGCTCCATGGCGTCGTACCCCACTCGGTAGAGACCGGAGCCGCCTCCAGGTATCGGCCTGTCGGCAGATCACCAATACCGTCGTCGTCGTAAAACACGTATCCACCTGCCGGACCCACCTTGCCTACCACACTGATGTCGGTTGTCCACTGGGCGTACAGCGTGAGATTACCGGGCGGCGTAGGCGAGTCTCCCGGAGCGTATGACGTACCGCTCCCGTTCGATTCGGTATTCCATCCGGTGAAGCGTTGGGTTATGCCATCCTGGATAAGAGGCCCAAACAGGTCGGATTCTGTCAACACCGTGACCGAATTGCCAACAGGATACGTGTTCGGATCGCTCGGTGGTGTCCCCCCAGTTGCACCATTGGCATCGTAGGTCACAGTAAACTCGTTGTCGGTGATGCTCACCGTCACATCGGAAATAGCGATACCGGCATAGTCCGCATCACCACTGGTTGCGGAATGAGTTACAGTTTCGTTGTGATTCCCCTCCACAACTGCATCATCCACGGCCGTAACCGTGACCGTTTGCGGTGCATTCCAGTTACCTGTGGTGAAGGTCAGGCTGGATGGTGATATGGTAGCCTCCCCGTTGGTCGTTACCGGCGATATCGTCACCTCCGCCACGGGCTCAGTCGTAAGGATAACCTCATAGGAATCATTCGCCCCGCCTTCGGTAACTGCGATGGAAAGAGGCGTGATCGATACTCCTGCGGTGTCGTTATCGATGACACTCACAGTCACATCATCTATCGACAGGCCTGCATAGCCGGTATCAGTGCTACTCACGCTGTGGCTGATGGTGTCACTCGTGGATCCATCTGCTACTGCATCATCCACCGCCGTGACTGTGACCGTTTGTGCGGTATCCCAGTTCGTGCTGATGAATGTCAGGCTTGCAGGGCTTACGCTTACTTCTGATCCAGCTACGCTCGGAGTCACCGTCACGTCTGCGGTGGGCTCGGTGGTCAGTACCACGGTGTAGCTGCCGTCAGCCCCGCCTTCCGTAGCAGACACACTGGTACTTGAGAGGCTGACTCCTGCGGTGTCGTTATCGGTGACACTCACAGTCACATCATCTATCGACAGGCCTGCATAGCCGGTATCAGTGCTGCTCACGCTGTGGGTGATGGTGTCACTGTGCGCCCCTTCGGCGATGTCATCATCTACGGCGGTAACGGTCACCGTCTGCGCCGTGTCCCAGTTGGCGGTGGTGAAGATGAGACTGGTCGGTGACACGGTGACCTCTCCGTTGCTCACCGCCGCCGATACCGTCACCTCCGCCGTGGGCTGGGCCGTGAGAACAACCTCATAGGAACCGTCCGCCCCGCCTTCCGTGACCCCGATGGAAAGCGGCGTGATCGACACTCCCGCGGAGTCGTTATCAACGATTGAGACGGTTACATCTTCCGGCGTGATTCCCTCGTAGTCCGCGTCTCCACTGGTAACGCTATGAGTCACGGTGTCACTCTGCGCGCCCTCCGCAACGGCGTCATCCACAGCACTCACCGTCACCGTCTGCGCCGTGTCCCAGTTGGCGGTGGTGAAGATGAGACTGGTCGGTGACACGGTGACCTCCCCGTTCGTCACTGCCGTGGTTACCGTCACCTCCGCCGTGGGCTGGGTCGTGAGGACAACCTCATAGGACTCGTCAGCCCCGCCTTCGGTGACCCCTATGGAAAGCGGCGTGATCGACACTCCCGCGGAGTCGTTATCAACGATCGAGACGGCTACATCTTCCGGTGTGATTCCCTCGTAGTCCGCGTCTCCGCTGGCCACGCTGTGAGTCACGGTGTCGCTGTGCGCGCCCTCAACGATCTCATCATCCACGGCACTCACCGTCACCCTCTGCGCCGTGTCCCAGTTGGCGGTGGTGAAAGTAAGGCTGGACGGTGACACGGTAGCCTCCCCGTTCGTCACCGCCGCCGATACCGTCACCTCAGCCGTGGGCTGGGTCGTGAGAACAACCTCATAGCTTCCGTCCGTGCCGTCTTCGGTGACGCCGACGGTGGTGGGCGTGATGGTTACGCCTGGCTCCTCGCTGGCCTCGCCATCCGTGTTGGGATCAGCGGGATCAGCGGGATCAGCGGGATCAGCGGGGTCTGAGGGCTCTGTAGGCTCGGAGGGTTCATCCGGCTCACTGGATTCACCAGGTTCGCTGGGCGTGGACGAGCTTGAGTCGTCGTCGGTGGCGTCATCTTCGTCGGTTGTGGGTTCATCCGGCTCACTGGATTCACCAGGTTCGCTGGGCGTGGACGGGCGTGAGTCATCCTCCTCGGCGGCGCTCTCAGCCGGCGCTTCGAAGGGCGGGGGCGTTATCAGAAGGTCACATCCACCCAGTAGTGAGAAGATCGAAAAGACCAGGACTGCAATAGCGACGCGCCGCCGGATGATCACAATCGAACTCCGATTACCGGCATGTACACCAAGGGCAATCCGGTGCTGGGATAGGCGTTGAAGTAGATGATGTTGTCGAGGAAGAGTTCGTGCAGCACACGGGGGAAACGCACCCCAATCCCCATGGAGACGCCCACCGCAGCAGTGACGGCGTCATTGGTGGCCGTGACGTAAGAGGAAACTCCGATAGGCAGGATGAGACGACCGGCAGACGGCTCAACCGCCAGGGCCACTGCAATCGCAGGAGTCGGTTCCTCAGCGATCACCGTCCCGCCCGCGACGATGCCCGTCCGGACCGATCCGCGACCGGGGTAGAAATCAAGCCCACCGGCGCCAAGAAATCCGCCGCCGCTCTGGAGCCGAAGCGCCACAAGCCGGGTTTGGCTGTCGATCTGCGTAACCGCCGGGATCGGTGGGCTCTGCACTTCACCGGAAGGCGTTTCCATTTCCGGTTCGGGAAAAGTGAACGCCAGCGGCGTGGATTCAGCCTCCCGGACCGTCACCAGCTCACTCACCAGAACCGCCCCCGGTTCCGGTCCGTTATTTGCCATCACCTCGATGGTGCGGTCGCCGACCAGCACCTGCGGTATCAATCGTGTATCTACGGCGATCTCCATCCCATCAACGAGGACGGTATAGGATCCTTCATCCCATCCGTCGGGCTCGAGCTGAATCGAACCAAAGGCGATCCGCCGCCCACTGAACGCGGAGAGGAACCTGAAGGCTAACTCGTCGGCAACAGTGAACGTGTCGAAGAGAGACGATGCGGTCTGCCGCGCCTGCAGCGCAACGGAATCGGCATCACCATCCCACACCGCCATTTCGATCACAATCCGCTCATCCTGGTCCTTCGATACCGACCCAAACATCACGTAATCGGCCACTTCTTCACGGGCAAACTGCGCAAGCGCCGCCGGCTCACCGTCGACCACCGCTGGAGGTACCATCTCATTCGCTACCGGTCGCACTTCAAAATCGTCAAGCATCAGCAGCGACGTTTCGATCGTCTGTGACGCGGTG
>CAYQRW010000291.1:0-4118 GCA_964419735.1 uncultured Spirochaeta sp. | reverse complement strand
TCGGGGCGAGAATCCCGACGAGGGTCGCTCGGCTCCATCACTAACCCCTCACGAACAAGATCGATCGATCTGTCGCCGTCCCAAGCACGCGTGTCGCGATCTTGGACAAAAACTATTCGTGCCGCTGGACGCTGAGATCGCCCATCAACATCTTACCGGGCGAATCGTGGCCGGAGTCTATCCGTTGTTGCCCGACGATACGTGCTGGTTTCTTGCGGTGGACTTCGACAAGTCGACCTGGTCCCTGCCCGGGACGCGCGCGCCTTAGGAACGTCGGTTCTGTCCCATTCCGCCATGGAGGAGTATCCCATAGCCTTTGATTCGTTTGATCGCCTCTTTCCAAACCAGGATACGCTTCCCAAGGGGGGCTTCGGCAACCTGATGGCCCTTCCACTACAGCGAACCGCCCGAGATACCGGGAACTCCGTGTTCATCGATGAAGACGGAGAACCGTATCCGGATCAGTGGGCGGTGCTCGCCTCCGTTCGAAGAGTGACGCCGCAAATGCTGTCACAGGTACTCGCGAGTATGCCTCGGCCCCTCGCCCGGGCGCTCTCCCTATCGACTGATGCTGTAGACGACGACCAGAAAACACCACGCGGATCAGAGTCGAATCAGGGCGTGTCCACATATTTGGGGTCGCAGATTCTCCCGTGGGATCAATCGCCCTTGGTAATCCCGACTTCTATAAGGCGCAGAAGCAGAGACTCCCGGTCTGGAATAAGCCCCGCGTTATCTCCTGCAACGATGATTTTCCGGACTACATTGGGTTGCCCCAGGGCTGCGAAGACGATGCAATCCAGTTCCTGCGCGACGACCTGCGGTAACAACTGTCAAACGCCGGCGTTGAAACCACTACCGTTCCAGAACTGGTTCAGCGCCTCTACAGGCTTACCGGCACACCTCACCGTATTCGTTCAAGCGGCCGGACCGTCGTCGAGGTCGAGTCGCGGTACGGAGGAGTTTTGGATACGGTCTCCGCCGCTGAATAGTCACATCGAACGCCGGCGTTCTGCGGAGCGGCACCGCTTCCCAACCGCATTACCCGGATCGGCCAGCAGTTCCTCAACGCCTGCCCCACCCAAACCGCAGGGCAAGGTGGATCATCCCGCCGGGACCTTTCCATCCATTCGATTCCTGCCACTCCCACCAGGCGGCATACCCGGTGACGAGAGACCACTGCCGGTAGCGGGGACGATACCCCGCCGGTGCTACCGCTGCGCTCCGGCGGAAACCCAAGACCAGATCTCCGCCGAAAAGCCATCCGGCGTACGGTGACTCTATGTGTGGATCGCGATCGACGTACCGTCCCTCGATCAGATCGAAGTACGCAAGAGGCATCCCCAATTCGATATCGAGCTGGAACGCCGATTGCCGGGGACGGAGGCGGTGCGCGGCTGTAAGCGAATAGGTAAAACCGGTCACCCCGAGCGGTGACCAACCGATTCCGGCACGGATACCCGATCGATCCGATATCGGAACCTCTGTCCCCACGGCAACGCTCAGCATCTGCGTAAGTTCGATATATCGTTCCAAGGATGCGATCGGCGGGATCGGGAGGACCAACACACACGACACAATGACCGCTATCGCGGCGCTCCGCATGGTATTCATGGCGACCTCTCCAGGAAATATATCCCATTCGCGGGCAAAGTGGTAATCCTCCTAGTCAAAACCGGTAGTTCTCCTAGTGGGCGTACGGCGAATATCGCTCCTAATTGTAGGTGAACAAGAATCACCAGAGGAACCTCACATGAAACGACAATGGACTTCTACAATCCTTGTCCTGATCGTCGTCGCGCTGAATTCGTGGCTCGGGGCGTGTACCGATCCGACCAAGGAAGGATGAAGACAATAGCGCACCGACCGACATCGTCCTGTCCGGTACAAGTGTTCCGGAAAACCGGGTTGCCGGGGTTGTTGTCGGCGCGTTGACGGCGGAGGACGCCGATATCGACCTGAGAATGCACGCCGGCGACGGCAATTACGACATTACAGCCGAGGATCGGCGGCATCGATCGCGTGTCGATGCCGGTCAGGACAGGACGGGAGGCACCCAATTATCTTTATGCAATGTGGCCCAATCCGACACCGAGTGGACGAACGGGCTGATTCGCGACGCCACGGATTCGAGCATACCCTCATCGTTCGCGAGACAGCCCTTGTAATCGAAAACGCTCAGAACAAAGCCATCTACGAGATCTATGCGGCTCTGGTAGCTGATGAGGAACGGAACGATCTCATCGCCGAAGACGTGTTGCAGGCGGTCGAGGAAGGGCGAACACCTCTGGTCCTTTCCGAACGCAAACGCCATCTCGAACTGTTAAAAGACCGGATAGGGTCGCACGTTGACACGTGTGCAATTCTGGTTGGAGGAATGGGAAAGAAGCGTACCGCCCAGGCGTTGGAGTCCCTCGAACGGTCTGGGCGATCGGTCCTTGTTGCCTCGTTCCGCCGGCGGATGAAAAGCTATCAGCGAAGGGGATATGTAGTACATGACCGGTAGATTCACCGAGCCAAAGGGTCGCCGGTTGTACCGGCACGTCCAAGAGTATACTGTTTTCTGTAGGGAGAGTGAGCGATGAACCATTTGCAGATCGACTACCCAGAGGCGTTACCCGATTTGCTACAACTCACGGCGCGTGAGTTCGAGACGGAAGCAAAGATGGCTATGGCGGCCAAGCTGTATGATATGGGTAAGATCTCATCCTCCGTCGCCGCTGACATGTTGGGGATGTCCAGGGTGTCATTTCTTCTGCAGCTATCCAGATACGAAGTTGGCGCAATGAACTTTGACCCCGACGAGTTGATGAACGATGTCGACCTCCCGGATTGATCAGCGACAATCAAAGCTCCCGTGCCGGCACGGACGATTGATGATCTCGAATAAGGAACGATATCATCGGAGTGTCCGCAGGAGGTTGAAGTGAGAAACGTTGAAGAAATCGAACGAGCTGTTGATGGTCTTTCGGATGAGGAGTACGTTGAGTTTCGCCACTGGTTTCTGGAACGCGATTTCGAAGATTGGGACCGTCAGATTCGGATTGACTCCGACGGTGGTAAGCTTGATTTCCTGGTCCGTGAAGCAGAAGAAGACAGAGCTTCACAAGACGTAAACGACCTTTGATGCATCGCACTACTGTCCGGTTCCGTAAGGCATTCGCGTCCTTACCACCGGATATACAGCAGCGAGCGCGGGATTCCTTTAAACTTCTACAAACGAATGACCACCATCCATCGTTGCACTTCAAGTCTGTTGGTAAATTCTGGTCAGTGAGGGTGACCGACGCCGTAAGAGCTTTAGCAGTGAAAGAGGGAGCGGATTACGTCTGGGTTTGGATAGGCACCCATGATGAGTATGATCGGCTGGTTGGATAATCGCGTGACTCACGGGCTCTGCTCAACTGAGAAAACGGTCTCAGTTGAGCGCCCTCGACCGGCGATTCCGCTGCCCGGATCGCCATCACAAAAAATTGTTGTATTTCTGTTGTAACCCGCCGACCGAATGAACCAAGAAAAAGCCTTCCTCAATTGAGAAAGGCCGTAAGCCATTGTTTCACAATGCTTAAAAATTTTGTCGGTATCGTTCCTGTCGGTGCGGTCCTGTAGGTGTGTTCGTGTTCCTCGCTACGCTGTGGTACACGAACTATGTCCGCACCTGAATCGGTTCGCTGCGTGACGGTGTGTTCCTCCCTCCGGTCCGGTACCCACCTTATGTACACGTCTTGCCCGAGAGAGGACTTGAACCTCCACGTCGCCTGGTCGCAACCTGCGGTTGCTGCCCGGCCGGGCAGCCGGCGTAAGGACAATAGACCCTGAATATTGCACTATGTGCGTATACCTCATATAGAGTTCGTATGGGGCGAAATCCTTGTCGGATCGGCTGGTTTTCTCATATGCGCCATATGGGCTGTAAGATTTTGTTGCATTTTTGTTGTAACCTGTATGCGTGAAAAGGCCTACAACGTATACGACGAGGAACGACCAATGACTGCGAAAGAGATGATTAATGAGATCGTAGCGTTGCCCGTTGAGGATCGGATCGCCGTTGCCGAAACGGTATTGCGAAGTCTCAATGTTCCGGACAGCGAACACGATACGGAATGGGCAGCCGTTGC
>CAYQRW010000290.1:0-4124 GCA_964419735.1 uncultured Spirochaeta sp. | reverse complement strand
CCCGCCACCGATAGCGCTCGGGGCACGCGGTTTGCCGACGCGCTGTTTCAGCGCCGTCAGCGGCGGGGGCTCACCCACACGGAGGCGCTCCAACACATGCGGGAGTACACCTACTTCGCCGCCGGCCTGGTGGAAGCGGGGGACGCCGACGCCATGGTCAGCGGGCGAACTCGACCGTACCCGCAGATCATCCGCCCTACCCTGCAGACGATCGGCACCCGCCCCGGGGTGCATCGCGTCTCAGGACTGTATGTGGTCAACACGCGGCCGGGAACCTTTTTCTTTGCCGACACCACGGTCAACGTGAATCCCGATATGGACGCCTTCATGGATATTATTGAACTCACGATCCAACGGGTTCGTGATTTTGATATCGAACCGGTGGTGGCGCTCCTATCTTACTCCAACTTCGGCAGCGCCCCCGGGGACCAGGCCACGCGCATGGCGGACGTGGCGCTCCGAGCCCGGGAACGGTTTCCCGATGTCACCATTGACGGAGAAATTCAGGCCAACGTGGCCCTAGATCCGGAACTTCTGGAGGAGACCTACCCCTTCAGTCATCTGGTGGGGAAACGCGTTAATACCCTGATCTTCCCCAACCTGTCGTCAGGAAACATCGCCTACAAACTGTTGGCGCGCATTGGCGGGGGCGAACTAATCGGGCCGATTCTCACCGGTATGCGCAAACCGGTACATATTCTCCAGATGGGGGCTGATGCTCGCGAAATACTACAGATGACTGCCGTGGCAGTGCTGGACGCGCAGCGCCATGGATAGGCGCTGCGCACCGCACAGGTGAACAGCTATCGGGGCAGGATATTGACGTAGTCGTTGAGCGACCCGTCGTTGAGGCAGATATCGATAATCGCCTTGCCCAGGGGATCCAGCTCCGGCACGCGGAACTGATCAAGTTCCTTCTTGAAAAATGCCGTGAGGATTTTAGCACCGGCATCGTAGCCTTCCTTGCCGACCTCCGTCTGATCATGGACGCGAAGCAGTCCCTTCGGCACCAGCTGACCGGCAACTTTCAGCCGCTCCAGGCCGTGGCCCAACAGCGGACAGCGGGAGGCGATCAGCTGTTCATCGCGAAACTTCACGCTTCCGCGGCGCGCCATATACTCGCGGGCGATCCACTCCGGGTTAAACCCAACCTTATAGGCACCGATGTACTGGTTCGGAATTAGCACGTATCGCGTCCCGGGAGTCTGCTGGATCAACCGCAGGAGCAGGTTGGCCTGCGTGACCCGCAATCCGGTGGCAAAGGGCCAGTACGAGCCGACGCCTTCACTGGAAAGACCCTCAGTCGTAACGATACTGGGATTCGCGTGACCCCGCGGTGCCACCAGCCGCCACAACCATGCCAGCGCCGGCGGCAGGACGTGGAACATTCCGATAATGCCATAATTGGGTGCTTCCCGCGTGCTCGGTGGGGTCCGTACCCCGAAACTGCGGACGTCCACGCCCACCGGTTCGTCCACGACCTTGTCGATGAAGTGGCGCGGCATGATCACCCGCGGATTCGGACACCGTTTTCCCGGGCTGTCCTCGATGTGATCCCAGGGAAGCACCGTTGAACCGGGCTTGGCATCCAGATTGAGGAAGATCAACGGCTCCGGCGGATTGATACAGAGCTTTTCAATTCCCGGCTCTTTGCCGTACTCGTCGAGGTGGTCTACCCGGAGAAACCATCCCGCCTCGGCGTCTTCGATCATGAGCCGGCCGGTAGTGCTGGTCTGGATGGAGGGGTGAGCCAGGGCCATATCATCGGTGACCGGTCGCAGTTCACAGGGATCACGCAGATCAAAGTACAGGTTGTCATCCGTTACCGTATTGCGGGCAAGGAGAATGCGCCCGTCCGGTTCCCGATGGAACTGCTGCGTCATTTCACTCTTACCGCCACCACTGGCACCCTCATGCATGATCGTGAATTCGTTGTCATAGGGGGTAACCAGGCGTACCGCGGAGCTATGGAGCGTTACCCAATCCTCTTCCTCTCCAATCGACAGGAGGATTCCGTAGACGCCCTTCTTGGCGCTGGGTCCCGGGTAGAGGTTATAGGAGAAGAGCTCGTGCATTCCCGGCAAACGGTTGTGCACCACTACCTGCTTCCCCCCAAAATGGGTATGCCGAAACGGCGGCGCCAAGTAGATCACCGAGCGCGGTTTGAAGCCCGCGGGAATCTCATCGGCGGGGAAAAACCCCTGCAGATCTGCCAGGCCCGCCACGAAGAAGCCGGCGTTCGCCGGCGCCACCAGCAGCGTGGGATAGCCCCGGGCCTTGTCCCCCGACAGGAACGGAAGCACGATAACCCGTCCCTGTTCCCTGAACCATTCAAACGTCTCCTGCCGGATCGTGCCGAAATCTGAGTCGAACTTATCAGACCAGCGGGTCTTGTCCGTGGGCCGGTCGTCCGCGATGACCATCGCCTCCGGGTCCCGTCGACGCATATACGGCTCGGGATAGTTGACCGCCGCACCGTTGCGGCAGCGAGCTACCGTGGCTTCTACCACACGCCCCTGGTCCGGAACGTCATAGGCAACTTCCACGATCTCGTCGTCCGACTCCTGATAGGCGAGTTCCAGTAGATGATTCCGGCTCTCCGGAAACACCGTCTCGATACAACATAAGGTATCTTTGAGCTCATCCGACAGGATGAGACGATCTAATGGTGAGGACTTCATGGCAAGACGGTACAATACTGTCTGCAGTAGGTTCAAGTGATTAGTCATCACGCCAGATAAAAACGTTTGACAAGTTAATGGTGATTCGTCACAATAAACTCGTCTATAAGACTAAATTCCCCCATAAGGAGTCTCATATGAAGACTAAAGTTGATCCTGATCTGTGTATCAGTTGTGCGGTGTGCACCAATATGGCACCCGATCTGTACGTTATGAACGATGACGGCGTTGCCGAAGCGGTGGTGGACGAAGTTCCCGCCGACATGGAAGACCTGGCGCAGGAATGCGCGGAAGAGTGCCCGGCGGACGCGATTATCAACGAGTGATCGCTTCGTAGCAGCACAGAACCCCACCGACGGTCGGTGGGGTTTTTTTATGCGGAACTGATCGGTATCCGCAGTTCCGCGATCGTAGTGAACTGCTCATCTCCGGTATACCGCAACGCCCCCCCATGGCGGTCCGCGATGGAACGCACAATCGATATTCCGAGTCCCGAACCACCGGTGTCGGCTTTCGTGGTAGCGAAAACCGTCTGACCGGATTCGGAGCTGACGCCGGATTGTGCCGCGAATCCCGCGCCTTGATCACAGACCTGGAACAGAACCCATTCCTCGTGGCAGGCGACTCGAATGCGCACGATTTGGTCGCGGTGGGTGAGTGCTTCACAGGCGTTTTTCACCAAATTCACCATCGCCTGTTCAATTAACGCGGGATATCCCCAAAACGACGGCACGTCCTGTTCGTGAACAAACTCGAGATGAGCTGTGTACTGGCGCGCCATAATCCGCGTGAAACGCTCCACGCGTGTCCCGATCTCCACGGGGTCGCCCCATTGAGCCGATGTCTCGGTACCCTCTCTGCCGTAACGGGTAATGAGTCCTACCGCTTCGTTGATTCGCTCCGATCCTTCCAGAATATTGGACACTGCCTCTCGCATCGCGGGGATCTCGGTCGTCATGGCGAGCGATTGCGCATGGAGCGCGATAATGTGATTCGGATTACCCACCTCATGCGCCACCGTGGCAGCCAGCATGCCCAGCGAGGAAAGCCGATCCGCCACCAGGAGCTGCCGTTCACGGTTCCGCTCCCGCGTCACATCGCGCACTACCAACGCCACCGCCGAGGGCCCATCCTCTCGAGGCACGGGACGCATCGCGTAGGTCAGAACTCGGTGATGCCACTCAATTTCACCGTCACCCACGCCGGACCACCCGCCAATCATCTGGAGGAACTCGGACTCCAAGCGCCAGGAATCGGAGGTTTCGGCGACAACCAAGGGTGCGGCGGCGCTGTTATGGAACAGAACCGCCCCGTCCTCTCGAACAAGGAGCAGTGCTTCCTCCACATACGAGAACAACAGGTGGGCGTACTCCCGCGTGTGGGTGAGCGCAGCTCGTACTTCCGTGAGTTGCTCCTGCGGGTCGTGCTCCGTGGGTTGCTGCT
>CAYQRW010000289.1:0-4128 GCA_964419735.1 uncultured Spirochaeta sp. | reverse complement strand
GGTCCGGCTCATCGGAGTTCCACATCGTCCAGGTGCGACCGCGCTTGTCCAGGGATCCGGTTTTCTCTCCGAGACCGTAGACGTGAAGATCACGATCCAGCGGAAGCGACAGCAGCACCCCATCCCGGCTGCGGGCGAGCTCCAGGGAGTCCAGCGTGCTCCCGGCGAGGGGGAGCGAAAACCGGTGGCCCCGGACATCCACCGGTACGATACCTCGCGTATCCTCGTGGGGATTGATGTTGCCCTCAACTCCTCCGTGACCGGCGGCGTAGCGCATCGTGCGGCGATCATGGAAACTGGTGGGCTCATCCACATCAGGCCGGCGCCAGCGGCGCTCGGCAAGACCAGTGGGATCCAGCGCCCAGGAGCGCAGCTGCCCCGGTCCGGCGCTGTCATCCTCCTCGGTAACCGCCGCATCCAGGCGAACGGTCATCCGGAGCCAGGCGTCCGATGAGCGGGCAAACGAGACGGAACCGGTAGTGAACCGATACACAACAGCGGCGAGACCGGCATCACTGCCCTGAATCTCGCCGAGGGAAAACCACGAGGACTGTCGATGGTGCATAGGCACCTATTCTACTTGGCGCCGACCTCCTCGACTACCGTAGTGAGTTCCTCCTCAGAGAAAATCCGATCGATATCGAGAATGATAATGAAGCGCTCATCCTGCTTACCAATACCGCGAATAAACTCGGTATTGATTCGGGTGCCGATCTGCGGGGCCGGCTCAATCTGGCTGTCATCCAGGTTGATCACCTCCTGAACGCTATCAGCCAACGTTCCCACCGTGACCTTATCACCGCCAATTTCCACTTCCATGACGATAATGCTGGTTTCGATCGTTTTCTCGGTCTCACCCATACCAAACTTCAACCGGAGATCGATTACCGGGACCACACTCCCGCGCAGATTAATCACCCCGCGCATGAAGTCCTGCGTGCGAGGAACCCGAGTGACCGTGGTGTACTCCAGCACCTCTTTCACGTCGTAGACCTCTACGGCGTACTGTTCTTCGAGAAGCGTAAACGTCAGGTATTGGTTGCTGTCAGCCCGTGTTTCATCACTCATTGCGTCCTCCGTGTATTCCAATCGTAGTGCACCGGTCGCTCCCACGCAAACGGTTTTCCCTCAATCTCATCCCGATCTCCCAGCGAGCACTTTATCGATCAGGCGGTCCAAGGCGCGACCTTCAACCCCGTGGCGCTCCCCGGCAGCCCGAATTCTCGCCTCCAGAGATTGCGCTCCGGTGGAGCTCGCCCCGCCCTGGGTACCACCCTGAGCACCACCCTCGGCGGCACCCTCCGCTCCGGCGGAGTTCGCACCCCCGGCGCCCAGCACTTCCTGCACCACCGCAAACTCACTACGAGAGAACCGTACGCCGCCCCGGACGTGCTCGTCAAACGCCTCCGTGGCGATGGGACACACCCGCTGAGCCACCTCAAACATCGCCTCCGCGTAGGCGCGAATCTCGTACTGCGCGTGGGCGTCCATGCGGAGCTTGAGAAAATGAAACAGGTTATGCAGATCGATCTGCCAGTACCACTCCGTATACATGGAGAGGGGCAGATTGATCCGCGCCAGCTCCCGCGCCACATCGCGATTGAGGAGCGCCTCATATCCCTGGTACGCGCTCTGCTGCTGCGTCGCCAGTTCGGTCTGGATGCCCTGCCGAATCTCCTCGGGAAACGCCGCGCCACTGCGCCCCTGCTTGTTGTCGGTGGACTGGGGCGCGATCGCCGCTCCCTGGGGAACGTAAAACTCATCCTTCATGACGCTGTAGCGCCCGGAGATCTCGTTGAGCCGCGCCGTGCGGTGCCGCACCCACTGCCGCGCCACGAAGATCGGCATCTTGGTGTGAAAGGTGAAAACCACCTGCTCGAAGGGCGAGGTGTGCTCATTGCGTAGGAGGTAGTTAATCAGTCCCTTGTCCTGGCGATACGTCTTGGTACCGGCGCCGTAGGAGACGCGGGCGGACTGCACGATACGCTGATCTCCCCCCAGGTAGTCCACCAGCCGGACAAACCCCTGGTCCAGTACCGGAAACTCCGTGTCCAGGATCTCTTCAGCCGCCGGAACGATCTCATGCGCCATAGCCACCTCCTGACGCATTGTAGCTAAGAGCGGTATCTTGTGAACATGCATTGGAACGATCGGGCGCTTCGGATTTCCGCGGTGGCCCTGCTTATCGGATTAGTTTTTGGATCTGGATTGAACCTGGCGGCTCAGACGCAGCCCCGCTACGGCAGCGACAGTGATTACCTAGAGGTGTGGGGCGTGGAGCGTGAGGACAGCAGCTACGACTTCTACGCCAGTAATGACCACTTCATACCAGTCTATATTAACGTCGGGTTTGAACAGTTGGTGAGCCTGGCCCCGGACCGGGACCTCCCCTGGCGGGGAGCGATTCCACCGGAGACGGAGGAGCAGTATCTATTCACCCTGGAGCCCACCACCACCCGCGGGCGTATCGGCTACAACTTGATCTATACCTTTGCCATGGGTGACCCGGAGACCGCCGACCATGACGACGATCATCCCTACCTGTTTCCCTTTGCCCACGGTAGTAAACACCGCCTCACCCAGGGCTACAACGGGAGTTTCTCCCATTTTGGTGAGAACCAGTACGCCGTGGACTTCGATATGGATGAAGGCACGCCGGTGTACGCCGCCCGGGGGGGTGTGGTGGTGCGCATCGAGGAAGACGGCCGCGCCGGGGGCCCCTCTATGGCGTATGCGGAACACGGGAATCTGGTGATGATCGCCCATGACGACGGTAGCTTTGGCAACTACGTCCACCTCCGCCATCGCGGCGCCGAGGTGGAGGTGGGAGATGAGGTGGAAGCGGGCGAGCTCATCGGCTACAGCGGCAACACCGGCATCTCCAGCGGCCCCCATTTGCACTTTGATGTGCGCGTTCCGCTGGAAAACGGCCGCATGCAGAGCATCCCCTTTCTCTTTCAGGACATGGAGGGAAACTCGATCGAGCCTGAGGAGGGGGTGTTCTACTACGCCTCACACCCCGGGGGTGAGCCGTTTGAGCCGGTCTTTGGGGATGACCTCACCGTGGAAGACTTCGCCGGCCATGAGGTGGCGTACTCCGGCCAGGGCCGAATCGAGTTCCGCACGGAGCAGTACGATCTCACTTATGCCCTCTTCGTGGCTAACGGCCTCTCCGATGCGATCGAGGCCACCATCAGCTTCAGTCTGGTAAACATGCGCGCCGAGGGCCGCACCCCGGTGGAACTCACCATTCCGCCGGAGACGGAAGTCTTTGTCACCCTGCTGCGGGCCGATCCCGCCGGTGATCGCTGGCAGTACTCCCCGTCGGTCAGGTATCGCCGGGTGGAGTAACACCCGCCCCGGCATCCTCCGCGTCGGCAGAACTTGCAGGTCCGGCGGGGCGTGCGGGTCCGGCGGGGCCTGAGAGCTCCGGCGGGGCGCGCTCAAGTTCCTCCAGCGGCTCGTAGGCCTCTTCGTTGGGATCGTAGGTCTCTTCCTGATCGGCGGCGGGCGCCGGCAGCGGAATCTGTACCCGGAAGTCGGGATCGGTAAACGGCACCGCCCGGACCCGCCACTGCGTGCCGTCCCAGTACTCGTAGTACCCCACGCCGTTGCCCACGCGCTGCATGCGGGCGTGAAAACTGCGGACCTTGGCCATTTCGATTTGCGTGATCAGGGTGTGGGAGAGTGAGTCCCGCGCCGGCAGCAGCCGAAAGCGGTTGTAGAGAAACATCACCAGAAACAGGACGTAGTTCCGGCCGCGATTACTGTCGGCCCGCGTAAAGAACACCTCATCGGCATCAATATTGATAAACGCCCGCGTCCGTTTGCCCACGTAGAGGTAGAACCCCTGCACCGTGAGTTCATCGGCGGGGAAGTCGCGCTGTACCTGCTCGATAACCGTAACTTTTTGCACTACGGATAGTATAGCAAAAGGCGGGCCGGTACGCCTGCCGTCATCGTTTCGAGCGGCGCTGTGCCGACCGGCGCTGCGTGGCCCGGCGCTACGTGGGCCGGCGCGGCCCGCAGGCGGTCACTCCGCCGGCCACCACCAGCCCCGCTCCAGGTCGATCGTGATCGCCCCGTCGCTGGGGGCGGGGTCGCTGCCGTAGCCGCGCTGCCAGCGAG
>CAYQRW010000288.1:0-4133 GCA_964419735.1 uncultured Spirochaeta sp. | reverse complement strand
TTCTCCCGGCTCCGAGGGCATCCTAAAAGCCCTGGTGCGCCACCATTTAGAGGCGAGCTCCATGGTAGGGGCTACCGGCCACCCCGGCGTCGAGCTGGGCGGAGCCGGAGCAACGTGGGCAGTTATTCGTCAACGCTCGCGATAGATGATCCGACCTCGAGTGAGGTCATACGGTGAGAGTGCAACTTTTACCTTATCTCCGGGGACGATTCGGATGTAGTGTTTGCGCATTTTTCCTGAGAGGTGGGTGAGAATGACGTGCCCATTCTTCAACTCAACTCGGAACATCGTGTTGGGAAGAGATTCTTTGACAATCCCCTCAACCTCTATCGCTTCTTCTTTGGCCACAGCGGCTCCTTATCTTGTGATGAGCGCTATGGTAGGTTGATCGTTACCCGCATGTCAACGAGCAGATTTCTCTTGACATTTTCGCTGGCATCTATATATTTTGCGGACTTCCCAACTGAAGGAGAGCGCTATGGACCAAGAATTTGTTGAGCGCATGAAAGAACGCCTCCAGGAGATGAGGGCAGATATACTTCACCAGCTCGTTTCCGAGGACGAAGAGTTCCGCTCAATGGCCGGGTCAAGTGATACCAAGGATTTGGTAGACGTGGCGACGACCGATATTGACAAGAAACTTCTCAGCGCGCTCAGTGCGCAAGAGCTGAAAAAACTTCGGCTCATCGAGTCGGCGCTCGGTCGCATCGATAATGGGAAGTATGGAATTTGCCTCAAAAGCGGTAAACCGATTCCAGAGGAACGGCTGGAGGCGATCCCCTATGCGCTCTACCGGATCGAGTATCAGAACGAAATCGAACGGCGGAACAGGTAGGAGTACTTAATTCTTTCTGCTGCCGACCGATAATAGTATCGGAGGCAGCGGAATGACGAGTTCACAGACATCCATTTCTCAGAATCTCACCGTCCCGCTGAGCGATCTCGTTCGGGCTCGCATATCGGAGTCGAGGGTCTCGATGCCCGTTCGCGGGGCGGTGTATGCGAGACTTAATCACATATCCGGGGTGCCGGCGGGTTCTGCAAATGCCGGCTACTCCCTCTCTCGGCTGAGAGCTATCGATTCCATGATTACCCGCATCGCCCGCATGCAGGAGCAGCTCACCCCTGACGTCGCTCCTGACCCTGTGGAGCAGCAGGAAGCCGTCCTGGAAGAAGCTGCGCGGCAGATCGCCGAATCGATCGGAGCTCAGCCGGCCGGGTACTCCGCGGAGGAAGGCTTTCTGGTGAATATGTTCGTTTAGATCGTAGCACCGTCGCTAATCATAGGATTGTTGCGGATCTCCCGCTCAATCGTGGTCAGCGGTCCATGGCCCGGAAAGACGCGAGTCTCCGGCGGCAGCTCGAAGAGGCGTTCCGATACGGACGACTGCAACGAATCGGAGTCGGCATGTGCCACATCGGTGCGGCCCACCGTGTTGAAGAAGAGGGTATCTCCAGAGAACACCGCCTGCCGCGGTTCACTATAGAAGCAAACGCTACCCGTGCTATGACCGGGGGTATGCATTACTTGCAAGTCCGAATCGGGAAGCATGTCTCCTTCCGAGTAGAAGAATTCCGCCTCAGGAATATCCGTACTGAAACTGCGAAACGCCTCCAGACCGGCCTCACCAAACGGGGAGAACACTTCATGGTTTGAGTCCGCCGCCGACGACCCGAGGTAGGCGGCGTCTTCCTGGTGGATTCCTACCCGTACATGGTGGTTCCGCTCCGCGTAGTAGTCGATGACCGCCTTGGCGGCGGAGGTGTGGTCTAGGTGACCATGCGTGAAGACAATCGTTTGCGGAAGGAGGTTCATCGCCTCCAACCGTTGAATCAGGACGTCGCCGTCGGCGCCGGGATCGATAATGAGGCATTCCTTCTTCCCGGTAGAGACGATATAGGAGTTGGTGTACATTGTTCCTACAATGATGCGGTCGATGAGCATGTATCAAAAAAATACCAGAATCCAAGAGGACGCGCAACGGCGATGACATCGGTGCCGCTTATGGTGACGGTTGGTCTCGCCGCTACGTTCTACGTGCTTATTCCCGGAGCGGGCGCTTTTCTCGTGCGCCGCAGGTGGCGACGGTTCCGAGAGGCACTTCTCTCCTCTCAGGCAGCTCCAGCGTTGCACTACGGTGTCTCCCCGGCGAAAGGGCAGTCCAGCAGGTATCGCTTTTTTGGAAAGCTCGAAGCGATACAGGCCGATCATACGATTTGGATTGGGGACCGTACCCTGTCGGTGATGGTGAACCTGGAGGGGGTGCCGGTCTTCGTGATGCCACGAACTCATCTTGAGGATGGGGCTCCTTCCGACGAAACCCCCCGCGTATTCTACTGGAAGGAACTCTCCGCACTTGCCGAGGGAACCAAGGTCTTCGTGGGGGGCTCCCTCGTGGATGATCGAGGAACTCTGCGGTTCGAACGGGGGCCCGTAGGAGTCCCGCTGGTGCTAATCTTTGACGGTCCGCCGGAGGCGCTGTTTTCCCGGGCGATGTGGGCCGGGAGGCAACGCAATGAGTACTGGAACCACTTGACACCTATTTCCCTGATCGCCGGGTTCGTCGCGGAGCTGCTCTGGGCGGTAACGCTGTCGGGACAAAGCCGACTCCAGACGGTGGTCGCCCTGGTCATGGCTCTGATACCGCTGTTGCCGCTCTTTCCTCCGGGAGTCCTTGGATTCTATTGGTACCGGAGACTGTGGAGACGGGCTCGGAAGATCCGGGCGCATCGAGACCTGGCCCTGCTGCGCCGCAATGTGAACGACGGTGTCACGCTGAAACACGCTCAGCGCTCGCTCAGCCGGATCGCTACCCGGTGGGAAGCTGGGGCCGTGGCCCTGCTCTTGGCAGGGCTCACGGTGAACGGCTATCTGGCGGCGGTCCTGTTCGCGGTCTTGATGCAGTAGACCGGCGAGGGGACTGTCGCGGCTAATCCTTCTTGTTCCGAGCGAAATTAACGGTCAGTTTTCGGCCGCGGAAGTCGTAGCCGTTATACCGTTCAATGATGACATCGGCAACGGTTTTGTCGACTTCAACGAAGGAATAGTTATCGAGGATCTTAATCTGACCGATGTCGTCCCCTTCCACCCCGTCGATTTCCGCGAACAGCGCGACAAAGTCCTTCGGATATACGCGTCGATTCTTTCCCACACTCACAAACAGCGTCTGCCGATCCTCGGGAGCGACATTTCCGGTGACCGTATCGCCGGATCCGTTTGAACCGGCACTGCCGCTATCCGGCTTCCGCTCAGGAGCTGGTCGCTCCGTTGCGCGCCGTTCTCCGCGCGTCTTGGAGGGCTTCGGCGCTCTGCGCGGTCGGGCAGCAAGATCCCCGTCATTCATGAGCGTCTTGACGAGATAGGCGGTAAGATATGCCCGCGAGAACACTGACACGTTCCGCTTTACAAACTTCTTGTAGGCGGTCATCTCATGCGGATCTTCCTCCTCATGAATCGTTCGTACCAGCTCTTTGAGCCGCGCCTTAAGGTCATCTGGATTTTTGATATATTCTTCCCGTTGTGAACCAGCCATAGTGACACTCCCTTCGTGTTCGTCGAGTTGGTGACGGAGATCAGAGGTCTTCCAGTTTCGAGATGGAAGGTTCTCGAAGAGATCGGCCTGCTCCTCCGCGGTGGTCAGGAGAATGATCTGCGGGTTACCGGAGGTCTTGGCGAAAATGAACCCAAGATCCGCGGAAAACTGCGTTACTTCTCCAGGAGGAATAAACGCGACCACTCGGCGTAACCGTTCGAGACTCAGCTCATCCCGTCGGAGGAGGTCGATAATCCGTGTGGGACTGACCGCGGTAGGACCACCATCAGAGACCAGACGGTCCGGATCAGGCGCCAGTACCAACGTCTCCGGCGAAGAACCGGCACTGGAGGTGCTGCGTATCAATTCCGAGAGTCGGCGCCCAAATGAAGCTTGAAGGTCCGAATCGACCACAATCACGCCTGAACGCTTACGCGCTACCCATTCGGGACAACCGAATGACTGCATTGTTCCGAATGTAATCCGTTGAGAACTCGTCACCGTCGCTGATCGTATGAATGGCGAAATGGTTTGTCAAGAAAGAAAGCGGTGCAACCGACGAATACGTTATGAGAAGGTGTGCTTTTCTCCGTGTTTTGG
>CAYQRW010000287.1:0-4154 GCA_964419735.1 uncultured Spirochaeta sp. | reverse complement strand
CCTCTACAAACGCGTCATACCACGCGAAGGCACTGGGCGCCGCCATCACCCAGAAGACGATCCGCTTACCCCCGGCAGCCCCAGCCTGGGCGAATCCGCGCAATCGTTGCTGCGCAGCAATCCCCATATGAGGTTCGTTTTCCGTTATACAAATGACCGTCTGCCCGGTATACAGGAGGTCCGTGCAATACTCGCTATGCATTCATCTGGCTCCCTATTCCACCATCGGATTAGGATATAGAAGATCGCAGTTAAGGGCCCAGTCTACCACTTGACGCTGGTGTTGTCGCGGAGTCTCCCCTACCCGGTCGCGCAATCAAGCGTCAGTCCCAGTCGCCGTCGCGGACCTCGATGATGGTGCCATCGGATAGCTCAATTTCCGTTGCGTAGATCTCGCGGGGAATACTGATAAGATCATCATCGACCCAACCGCGTACCGTGATCGTATCACCCTGCCGGAATGTGGGTCGCCGGAGTCCGCCGCGCACATAAACTTCAGCCCGTCCACTATCGTCCTCGATAATGAACTCGTCGTTTTCACGCATGCGGGTGACCTCTCCCCTTACAGTCACAAACTCACCCCGGCGTACATCCTGTAGTGCGGTGACCGTCTCCTGCTGCTCCTGCGCTGCTGCTTCGCCGGTCAACGCAGACAGACATACCCCTATTATCACTGCTAATACCAGATATTTCACGCTTATCCCCTACGTTCTCAATTTACAGTAATATACACGAAACATCCTCTAGCGGGGCACTTGCGACGTGAAAGGGTGTGGCTATCTCTCCCGACGGGGCCTACCACCCAGCGAAATTCCGGCTCCTAGATCACTCCGAAAGACCAACCCATTGCTGGGTAGCTTCTCCGCAGGAAATCCGTCGGACTCCGCCGCTGGACCGAACAGGCCTTGATACGCGAGGATATCTGCTCTGGCCTGGATGAACAGCCGGCGCCAGGACACCCGACCCATCAGCCTCCCTCCAATCGTCGCGTATAGCAGGCCCGCGTCGGCGAACGTCGGACTTTCTGCTTGCCGATAAGAAAGCGTCGCACCGAATAGTCCAAGCGGGATGCCGATGGATAGATCTGTCGACACCGTTCCTCGATGCCGTTGCAATACGCGATATCCGTTATAAAACAACAGCTCCCCGATATCATCGGATCGAATGTACCCGACCGAGAAATCCTCGGGAGATTCCTGCGTACGAGAGAAGTCCGGCGAGTCAGTTCCACTACCACTCAGTTCTATCCCTATCTGTCGAGACCTGCCATACTCTAGAAGCAGCTGGAGCGACACGCCATTGCCCCGTCCACTCCCCACAGACTGATCGATGGCAAGAGGATTGTTCTCTCGCGGGAGGGATATCATGGGCGCGCCGATGCCGATTCCTAGTGAGACGATTGGTCGCCGCTCTGGCCGCTGCCGAGACTCCCGTGTCCACGGACGCAGCGGCACCTCCGGCACTACCGCCTCGGATTGGGTATCAGATTCGGTTGGTAGTTCAGATGCCGGTTCAGTTTCAGGCTGGGTGTCAGACTCTGGATCGGGTCCCACCTGGGTCGGCTCGTTCGGTACCACTGGTGCTTCAGCAACGCTCTCCCCGGGCGGATCGAGCGCAAAGTCTATGGAAACCTCCACTCCTTCAGTAACCTGGAGACGCTCCTGAAAAACGATAGATCCAGCGCGCGCTCCGGTGTTGGCAACTACCGCGATATTTCTCTCACCAATCAACACGGAATCAATCCGCGTCACATCCACGCCTACCTGTGTGCCATCTACGAGAACACGATAGCTCCCTTCTCTCCAGCCACGGTTTTGTACAACCAACGAGCCAAAGGCGATGCGTTGACCCGATAGAGCGGAAAGAAAACTGGTTGCCAACCGATCGGACGCCTCAAACGTGCCGAATATCGAATTCGTTACCTCTTGCTGGGAGACCGTAACCAACGCGGTTTCGCGTTCCCAAACCGATGCGGTAATGACAAAGTCCTCGTCGATTTGCTCTACCGAACCAAAGACGACGTAGTCCATTGTCTCCCGTTCACTGAATTCCTTGAGAGCGTTCACGTCGCCGTCTACTACGCCTGACGGTATACGGTCTGCGGTCAGCTCCTGTACTTCGAACTCTCCCAGAAGTCGCAGCGTGAGCTCAATAGTATCTGCAACGGTTGTCCCGATCGGATCAAGTGCACTGTTTCCGGTACGGTTAGCTGCAGGCACTACGATCACCCACGGTGCAAGAGGCTCGTCCTGTGCCGGAGTCATTACCGCCCCACCAAATAAGAACACCACAACAGCCGCGAGAAATCCGAAATAGCGACGACTTGCAGTGGTTATAGATGACATGAGACGATCTTCAGGGAAGTCTGCGGTGGGGGCATCCCTATTCTTACAGAAACCAGCGCTGACGCTGAAATACGCCAGTGCCGGTACCAAGACGCGAGCGTTCATCGGACGGTCAAACGGTCAGAACGCCCACCCGATCGACAGTTCAGCGTCAAATCCGAGCGCGATACCGAATGCGCGTTCCAAGACCTCGATATCATCATCGGTCAGAACATCTCCGTCACCATCGATATCAAGGTTCACTCTCGTGGCGCCGTAGCCAAGCCGCGCAACGATCGAGAGCCCCTGGGTGAAGATCCACCGCCGGCCAATGTTAGCACCCAGGACGAAGGTGTTTGCGGAGTATGAAGAAGACTCCTCTGTTTCCGCGCCGGTGAAGTCCGTGGTGGTGGTGGTGGACTCACCGTTCAATGAGACGAACTTCGCAAACGGTCCCAGGAACCACGAATCCATCTGGGGATTAAAGTGATAGCGGTAGTGCGTACCAATGACAAATCGGCTCTGGGATGTCTCGATACCCCCGAGATCATTCGACCGTGCGCCAAACCCGATCTCTCCCATGACACCGTGGTGCGGAGCAACCTGGTATTGGAAGTTCCCAGCATAGGTACCGAAAATGAAACCCAGCGGATTCGCCTGTACCGCCATGGTAAATTCCTTCTCGTTATCTTGCTCCTGAGCAAACGCGGCGGTAATCGCGAAACATGACAGCGCGACAACAAACAGTGCTTTTTTCATTCACAACTCCTCTGCAAAACGAAAATGGTAACCTGAATAACTCTTTGATACGGTTCTTTTCCTTGCGTACCCATCTCGACTCATCATAGAGGCATCCTCCGCGCAAGTTTTAGCAAACTTCATGCCATGTTGTGTCTCGTTTCATAGGTAGTTTTTGCCTGAGGAATAGACATTATTTGTTAATTTATCACCAAAATAGTAGTATTACGGTTCGATACGGCCTCCCCACTACTCGCGCATTTCACGTTTTCTGATAATCTCGTTACGTATCGTGTAGGGATACCCTATTGCACTATTCCGTACAGCTCGTCGCACTTCTGGGGTCGCATGTCTTCGTGTTGTGGTGGTGTTATTGGTAGTTACGATCGCGTGTCTGAAAACTTCTCAGTCATCGGAGCCAGGATGCGCAGGTCTTGGTTCAGTCGCGAACCAATGGTTACCAGTTTGATTATAGTGTAGTAGACAATATGTAAAGTTTAATGCGTGCTGTCTTTGGGGAGGGACCGGCAGCTAATCGGAGCGTCACGATGCCGACAACACCCCGAACGATCCTTCTCGTGGAAGACGAAGTTCTTACCGCATTGGCTGAGAAACAGACGCTGCAGCGGGCCGGATACAACGTTGACATATTTCGATACTTGCCGAGCGGAACGTGCCGATTACGTTTCTTTCATCTCATACCAATCCTGAAATCGTGAACAAAACCGAGGGGATCACCGGGTACGGATACATCGTTAAGGGTACCGGCGATACAGTTCTGCTCGCCTCAGTCAAGATGGCACTGCGACTACGCTGGAGCGAACAACGTTTCGCGCAGGTGCTTTCCCACGTTCACGAGGTCTCGATTCAGGTCTATTCTGCGGAAGGACGGCTCTCGCGTACTGGTACGGTCGAATCATGTGATATCTGCAGATATCAACGGTCGACCTGAACTGTTCTGTGTCGACATCCCCCTCGAAGACCCAGGCGATTCCAGAGATCCGGTGCAACAAGGGTAGTACCGGCAGATTCCCCTGCACATATATCCTCTTACCTTATTGCACTACCCGCAAATCGTGGTATTATTACAGT
>CAYQRW010000286.1:0-4174 GCA_964419735.1 uncultured Spirochaeta sp. | reverse complement strand
AGGAGTTGGTTCAGGGTCTCCGCGGTCTGCTCCAGACTCTCGGGATAGTCGTGAGCGAGGTTCTTGCGGAGATTTCGGAAGCGTTGCCACGTCTGAACGCTCGGGAGCACCTCGAGCTGTTCCAGCCTGCTCAGCATATCCAAGAACGGTTTCGGTTCCGTATCCGCCTCCAGCAGCGAGTAGAGCGAGGGCAAAAGCCGGCGCGCCATCGAATCCTGCAGTTTCGTGAAACGGTATACGAACTGATCAAGGCGCAGCACTGTGTCCTCGTCGAGGCCTTTTAGGGTCGATTGTGTGATCGGGCGTAACGCCTGCAGATAGTCTTCACTGGTATGCAGCTTTTCGAGGTGGGCTTCACCCTCGGTGATGGCGGACTCAATGGTAGCTGACAGTTCTTCCTTCATAGCGGCACCCCCTGACGGCGGGCATTGGTGATAATCAGCGGCTGATCCTCCCGCGCCGGGTGTCGTCCACCCGAGACCCGAATAACCACACCTGTGCATCTTGACCGAAATGCCGGGTCACCGCAGTTCTAATTGCCTGCCGCTCCCGCTCAGTCAGTCGCACGGATCGCTCCTCGTCTCGATTCACGAGTCATCTTCGCGCTCGGGAAACACCAACTCCAGTTCCACGGAAATCTGCGGGATCGCCAGGGAGGCGACCGTGTCCTGCCGCCCGTAGGCGTCTACCCGCCGGAACGTGTCCGACCCGGCATCCCGGTGAAACAACTCGAGCACCTGCTCGTCTATGTCCACGATCCAGTACTCCGTTACCCCGTACTTCTCGTATAGGCCGAACTTGCGTTTGCGGTCGGCGTAGCCGGTTTCCGGGGAGAGAATCTCAATCACCAGCTCCGGCGCTCCCACGATACCTCGTTCCGTGCGGAGCGATTCGGCGCACGCCACCAGCAGGTCCGGTTGTACTACGGTGGGACGATCATCCTCTTCCGCCGGTGATAGTTTGACATCGGTAGGTGCCGCAAAGACGAGGCAGGGATCATCTTTCAAGCAGTTGAAGATCTGTCCAAACAATTCCCCGCTCACCGTCTGGTGAATGAGGCGGGGAGCCGGGCTCATGGCGAACGCTTCGCCCTGGACCAGTTCAAACCGTTCACCCTGTGGCCACTCGCCCCAGGAGAGGTAGTCGGCGTAGGAAAAGGTCTCCTGCTCGTGCCGTTCCGGTAATGCCATGGCTTCAGTATAGCGCGAGCGCCGGCACCGGGCCACCCGCGTGTCTCGGGCCACCGCCCGGGCCGCTACAAGTACTCCGCACCCCGCCGGATCACCTCGGCCCACCACGCCAGGTCAGCCTTCCAGTGCTCTCGGGTGTCCTGGGTGATCTCCCAGGTGGTGGCCTTCAGCGCGATCGCCCACCCGTCTTGGATGAAGCCGCCCAGGAGGCCCAGGTAGAGCTGCGGTTCCCACCAGGCGTCCAGGTCGGTGAGCTGGCCGGCGACGGTCAGGTGGGGATCGACGGCGGCGCGCTGACCGGTAGGCGCCCCGTAAGCGGCGGGTTCGCGCTGCCCGGGGCCCTGTGCCGCCCGCGCGGCCGCCTGCCACTCATCCTTTAGATGCACCTCCAGCCGCCGCCGGTAGTTCGCCAGGATCTCTTCCTTGGCTACCGGCAGGAAGGGCGAGTTGGCGCCGATGTAGCGGCCCAGGTCGATCGCCGGGGGACCGTAGGTGGCCAGCTGCCAGTCCAGCATGATCGTGCGGCCGTAGTCCCAGCCCAGGTTCGAGTGGCGATAGTCGCCGTGGACCAGGGTGTGGGGAAACTGCGCCAGGCGGTCCACGAGATGCTGCGGGTCGGTAACGATCGGCATGATCACCTCGGTTACCTCGGCGGGCATGACCTCCGCTACGCGCTGCCATCCCTCATGGATGCGGTGGTGGATGTCGCGATCCAGAGCGGCAAAGCGCCCCGCCGCCACCGGGGAGAACATGCGGAACACGTCGTGAATGTGGCACAGGCCCAGGGCGGGATCGGCCAGGCGGGACTGGGTTCCGGTGGCGGCCGCCACCCCCTCATGTGCCGGGGCCGGTTCCAGAAAGCGGGCGTGCATCGCCGCGAGGCTGTCCACAAAGGTGGCGTTCTGCGCTTCGGTGAAGTGCTGGTTGGTCACCAGGCGATCGCCCACCGCCCGCATGAGAATGGCGTAGCCCTCCTCGTCGTGGGCGCAGGCGATGGAGGCGGTGTCCGCACTCTGGGGCAGCTCGTCGAAGATGCCGTGGCTCCAGAGCGTCACCGAGCGGCACTGGGTGTCTTCGGTCACCTGCATCAGCCAGTCCCATTTGGGGTTGAGGCGCTTCAGGATGAATTCGGTAGTGCCGGGTCCGGTTCCCACCACCGCATCGGCGTCGGTGCGGGCGGGGTGCACCTCCACCCGGGAGAGCTCGCTCCCGGAGTGGGCAAAGTCCGCGGTGAGCGGGGTGACTTCCACGCTGCCCACGGCACGGCCCAGGTGTCGTTCAAAAAACCGCGCCGAGGTGATATCGGCGGGACGGTCATAGAGCTCATGCCCGTGGTGTCTCGCCTCCTGGGCGCCGGGACTGTGGGCTCCCGGCGGGCTGGTGACGCCGGGACCGGTGACGGGTTCAGAGGTGCGATCGGTGGTCTCGGTGTGCCGGTGCATGGTGTCTATCCTTTACGAAACTGCGGGAGATACTCGTCGAACTCCGTCAACAGGTGATCCAGCACCTCCCGGGCGGTCTGAATGTCGTTAATGGTGGGATCCAGCAGCAGCGCCTGCAGCAGGAGGTCCTTGTCGCCGTGGTAACTGGCATCCACTGCCACGGAGCTGTACGCCAGTTCCCGGCGGCAGAGTTCCGCGATCCCCTCCGGCAGCGGTCCCATGCCCAGTCCTTTCACGCCGGCGCCGGTGGCCATGCCCGGCACCTCTACGATTGAGCCCTCCGGCAGGTTGGGAATCAGGCCGTGGTTGGGGAGGTTGAGCTGGTCCCAGTAGATGTTACGGTTGGCGTACACGCCTTCGATGAGTTCCGGCACTCCCTCGGAGCGCAGGTTCTTGAGCTGATCCACCGGTTCCTCGCCGTTGACGATTTTCTGCGCCAGTTCGCGGCGACCGCTGCGGCGGTCCAGGTTGCCGCTCCAACTCTGGGTGTGCAGGTTGTAGCGCTCCCACGGCTTTTTGATGGGGTCGTGGACGTAGGGGAGGAACTCGCAGAGGTGGCTGTCGCTGGGGGTGGGCATCAAGCCGAAGATATCGAACATGTCCTTGGACAGCGGTTCGAAATCCGGCCGGGGCAGCCCGCGGTTCCACCGGTCGCGCAGTTCAGGGTACAGATCCTCGCCGGTCTTTCGGTCGCGAATATCCACGATCCAGGAGAAGTGGTTGATTCCGGCGGCCTTGATGTCCAGGTGCTCCAGGCCCGCCGCCATGAGCGGTTCGCGGAAGTGGCGCGTTTGGTGGTTGGTGTCGATTTTGACGTCCTGTGGCACATCCACCCCGTACTTATCTCCGAGGATCGCCATGGCCATGGCGTAGCCCCAGCGCAGCTGGTGGCACATGCCCACTACCTTGATTTTGGTGTAGCGCTCCACCACTTCAGTAAGCCGAATCATGGGGTTTACGTAGTTCAGCATGAGCGCGTCTGGGCAGAGATCTTCCATGTCCCGGGCGATATCGACGATCAGTGGCAGGTTACGGGCGGTGTGCGCCAGGCCACCGGGGCCGGAGTTCTCCGCGTAGGGCTGGCGGATGCCGTGTTCCAGGGGAATGCGCCAGTCTTTCTCCCAGACCTCCTCCCGGGGGCCCACCTGTACGGAGAGAATCACGAAGTCCGCTCCCGGCAGTGCCTCGCGCCGGTCGCCGGTGGCGTTAATGGTGGCGTTGCTGCCCCAGGCGCGGTTCATCGTCTCCGCGAGTTCCGCCATCAGTTCCAGCGGTTCGGGATCGGTGTCCACCAACTGCAGCTCGGCGCCCTCGAGTACCGGGGAGCGCAGAATTGCGGCAACGGCGCGCTGGCCGAAGACGGCGCTTCCCGCGCCGATAATTACGATCTTTGGTGGGCGGCGCGTGCCGCCGCTCGTGCTCTTACTCATGTGTGTGTCCTTTCCACGATACGTGTGATGAGATGTGTGTTGTCAACAACAAGCCAGATTCCCAGCGCCAGCAGCGCTCCGTCCACCACCCGCCGCAGACGTTCAGCAGGGA
>CAYQRW010000285.1:0-4289 GCA_964419735.1 uncultured Spirochaeta sp. | reverse complement strand
CCCGATCTAACGCTGCGGCGCGACCACCTCGTACTCGGTAATGTGGTCGATCATCTCCTGTGGTACCGCCATGGAGCTGCCGGTCTGCATATCTACGGTGGCAAAGATGGTGGTGCTCACTGCGGCGCGGCGGGGTGGGGCGTCCGGCCGCCGCCCCTTCGAGGCGGGAGCGGCATCCCCGGAAGCGTCGCTGCCGCCGGTCGTCGCCGGGCGTTCGACCTGGAGAAGATGGTGGAGGGTAACGCTCTTAGTACCGATGCGGGCGCAGCGGGTGTAGACGGTGACCTCCTCGAAGGCGTGAATCTGCGCCAGGTAATCGATGGCCGCGTGGACCACCATGATGCCGTGTTGTTCTTCGTGGTGGTGGCGGAAGCCGGCCCCCGCCACGAGGTAAAGCACGCGGGCGTCCTCCACGTAGGTGAGAAACGATTTGTTGTTTACGTGGCGATAGGTGTCGAGGTCGGCGTAACGCACGCGGTAGGTTTCGGCGTGGCGGTAATCGGCGGGGTCGGTGGAGATGTCGCTGGTTGTGGTGGGTGTCGCGCGGGTATTCATGGGGGGTGATTGTAGCGCGGCGACGGGGGCGGTGTACAATAACGCCATGGTACGACTGATCATCACCGGCGGAACGTTTGACAAGCACTACGACGCGATTCGCGGCGAGCTCACCTTTCAGCGCACGCACCTACCGGAAATCCTGGAGACGGTGGGGTGTACGGTGCCGGTGAGCGTGGAGATCAACCAGCTCATCGATAGTCTGGAAATGGGTGATGCCGATCGGGAAAAGGTGGTGGCGGCGTGTCGCGCGGCGCCGGAGGATCGGATCGTGATCACCCACGGCACGGACACGATGACGGTGACGGCGGAGCGTCTGGCGCGCGAGATGGCGGCGGAAGCAGCGGCGGGATGGGCCCCAGGCAGGGCGGAACACCACCCCGACAAGAGGGCGCAACCTCCCGGCAAGACGATCGTGCTCACCGGCGCCATGGTGCCCTTTACCGTGTCCGGGTCGGATGCGCTGTTTAACTTGGGGGGTGCGCTGGTGGCAGTGCAGACGCTGCCGCCGGGGGTGTATATCGTGATGCACGGCCGTACGTTTGTTGCGGGGCAGGTGTACAAAGACCGAACTGCCGGAAGATTTGTCGATAGTACTTGACCGATGTGGGTGGCTGAGTTATTGTAGTGGTGTACTAAGTAAATAAGACACCAATACGGTAGTACAAGGAGTCGCTATGTTGGAAATGACGGGGGTTCGCTTCGGATACGGTAAACGAAGCGTGCTGTTTGAAACGTTGGATTTTGCCGTACGCCCCGGGGGAATCGTGGGTTTGCTGGGGAAGAACGGCGCCGGCAAGACGTCGCTGTTGAAACTGGGCACGGGGCTATTGTTTCCCGATGCTGGGGAGGTAACGCTCTTCGATGCACCGGCGTGGCGGCGGCGGCCGGAGGTGTTGTCTCGGATCGCCTATGTGCCGGAGCAGTTTGATGTGCCGTCGATCCGTCTCAAACCGTACGTGGAGCGGCTGGCGGCCTACTATCCACGCTTTGATCACACCCACATGGAACGCTACCTGCAGCGCTTCGAGGTTGAGGGCAACGGTAAGCTCTCGGAGCTCTCCTTTGGACAACAGAAAAAGGTGCTGATCTCCTTTGCCCTGGCCACCGGCGCGGAACTGGTAGTGCTGGATGAACCGACCAATGGGTTAGATATTCCGTCCAAACAGGTGTTTCGGCAGTTGACGGCGGAGGCCGCCGGTGATGAGCGGGCGTTTATCGTATCCACCCACCAGGTACGGGACGTGGAAAGCCTGATCGACCCGATCGTTGTTTTGGATGACGGGGCGGTAGTGTTTCAGGCAAGCCTGGAGGATATTCAGAGCGGTATCGCACTGCGTCGCTTTGAGTCGGAGGTTGCTGCTGAGCGTGCCGGGGCTCTGGCGATTCAGACGCAGCTGGGAAGCTCGGTGGCGCTGGTGCCCCGGGACCGCAGCGGGGGTGAGGATCTGGGGACAGCGATCGATTTGGAGCTGTTGTTCCAGGCGGCGGTAACCCATCCTGACGAGATGACGCGCGTGTGCGGAGGTGAGCTATGAGACGGTTTATGCATTCCATTCAGCACGAACTGACGCTGCAGTATCGCAATATTCTGATCGCCTCCGGCGCGGTGGCGGGATCGATGATGCTCTTTGCCATGCTTACCTGGATCGGCGGGGTGGAGGCGTTTGACCTGTGGCCGGGATACCAGCTGGCGATGATCATAATTGGCGTCCTGATGACCAGTAGTTCTTTTAGTGAGCTACGGTCCCCCGGCCAGCGCATCGCCTACCTGCTGCGCCCCTCCACGGTGTGGGAGAAAGCCGGCTCCAAAATCCTGGTGACCACCGTCTTCATATGGCTTTCGGTGACGGTCGCGTTTTTTCTCGCGGCACTGGTTTCGGCGGGCTTGTACTCGCTACTCTCCGGCGGGGAGGAGGCGATCCGGGCGTTTGAGATCTCCTTTGCTGGTGGGGAATGGTGGCGCATCGCCGGCGAGGCGTTTGTTTCCTATCTGCCGGTGCACGCGATTTTCTTCTTTGGTTCGGTGTACTTCCGCAAACACCCCGCTGGGCGCACGTTGCTGGCGGTGGTGGGGTGGATCGGGAGCTACGTGGTCCTTGCGGTGGTGGCGGTACGGATCATCTTTGGTCGCTACCTCACCGGATCCTACCCGGGAGATGGCCGGATTCGCGCCTTTGGTCGTGAGTTTGGACCGCAGGAGGGGCTGGTCTTCGACGGGCGCCTGTGGAGCGAGGTGATGCCGTGGTATCTGCAGAATCCGGAAGCACTGGAGCCGATCCTGACCACCGCGGTGGTGGTGATCTTCTGGTTGCTGGCGGTACTGCGGCTCCGCGAGACGGAGGCGTAGGATGCGTTTTGAACAGGGCCGCTCGATTTACGAGCAGATCGTTGAGTATATCCAGAACCAGGTACTCACCGGGGAGCGACTTCCCGGTGATCGCCTGCCGTCGGTGCGGGAACTGGCGGTGGACCTGGGCGTGAATCCCAATACGGTGCAGCGCAGCTACAGTCGGCTCCAGGAGAGTGGACTGATCTATAACCAGCGGGGTGTGGGGTACTTCGTCTCGGAGCATGCGGAAGAGCACACGCGACAGTTGCGACGGCGGGAATTTGAAACGGAAACGCTGCCGCGCGTCTTTGAAACGATGGAGGCGGTGGGATACACCGCCGGTGAACTGCAGGACGCCTGGGAGGCGTGGCGTACAGGGAGGAACTCATGAATAAGTACACGAACATGGTGTTGGCCGGACTCTATGGGGTAGGCGTAATAGTTATGATCGCGACGCTGGTAATCGTTCGCTACCGACTGGACCAGGTGGTGGAACTGAGCGTGTAGCGTGGGGTGGGTGCGTGAGACCGTAGGTGGTGTGGCCGTGCCGGTCTGCGGGCGGCGCGGGCGGCCTGAGCTCTGCGGGCGGCGCGGTAGTGCAGGTCTACGAGCGGCGAGGGCGGCAGCGACTGCCCCTAGACCACGCGGTTTCGCGATTCTCCCCGTCGCCAGGCGTTGAGGTTGGCGGCAACCTCATTCACCAGGCGCTGCCGTGCCTCAACCGCACTCCAGGCGCAGTGCGGCGTGACTACCAGATTCAGATCTCCCCGCTCCAGCCGCGGCGGTACCGGGGAGTTGCGCGGCGGCTCGTGTTCCAGTACATCTAGGCCCGCCCCGGCGATCTCTCCCGCCTCCAGGGCGGAGAGCAGCGCCGGCTCATCCACGATGCCGCCGCGGGCCACATTAATCAGCAACGCGGTGGATTTCATGCGGGCCAGCTCAGATTGACCGATGAGCCCCCGCGTGCCATCCGCCAAGGGTACGTGCAAACTGACCACATCGCTCTCGGCCAGGAGCTGATCAAACGCCACCACCCGGTGCGGCGGCGCCTCCACGGGCCGCCGGTTCCACACCAGCACGCGCATGCCAAAGCCTTCGGCGATGCGGGCGGTGGCCTGGGCGGTAGCTCCCCAGCCGATCACCCCCAGCGTCTTTCCGGCAAGCTCAAAGGTGGGATACCGCAGCAGAGTAAAGATGGGGGAGGTGGTCCACGCCCCGCGGTCCACGTCGGCGGCGTAGTCGCGGATGCGGCCGGCGAGGCTCAAGATCAGCGCAAACACGTGCTGCGGGACGGAATAGCGGGCGTACCCGGCCACGTTGGTCACCGCCACGCCCCGCTCCTGCGCCGCTTCCAGGTCTACATTGTTCACCCCGGTGGCGATCACCGCCACGTGGTCGACGG
>CAYQRW010000284.1:1886-4317 GCA_964419735.1 uncultured Spirochaeta sp. | reverse complement strand
TTCACGGTTTGTAACCCAACTGCAGTCACCGACCCTGGCGTTTCTCATCGGTGGGGCGGTATTGGCTGCGCTGGGCAGCAAGCTCAGTATCCCCAATTCGATCTATCAGTTCGTCGTCTTCGTTCTTCTGCTGCGCATTGGCATGGAAGGTGGTATCGAGATCCGAGAAGCGAACCTCTCAGAGATGCTCATCCCCGCGCTTGCCGCGGTAGTGACGGGAGTTGTGATCGTCATACTGGGGCGCGGGTTCTTCTCGCTACTCCCCAGCGTCCAAACCGTGGATGGGCTCGCGACGGCGGGTCTTTTTGGCGCGGTCAGTGCATCAACTCTTGCTGCAGGGATGGTACTCCTCGAACAGGAGGAGATGTACTTTGAAGCGTGGGTCCCCGCGCTCTATCCCTTCATGGATATTCCTGCCCTCGTACTCGCCATTATACTCGCCCAATTGCACAGCGGTGCGACCCGTCCCGACAATCAGGGCAAACCGACGCTTGGTTCGATCATCACCGAGAGCCTGCGGGGGGCGGCGTTGTCCGCGCTCATATTGGGTGTAGTCCTCGGACTAGTTGCCCGACCCGACAGCGTGGTCGAAAGCTTCTATACTCCGTTATTTCGTGGGCTCCTCTCGGTCCTTATGCTGATTCTCGGTATGGAAGCCTATGCTCGCCTTCATGAGCTTCGCCACGTGGGCCATTGGTTTGCCCTCTACGCCGTGGTCGCGCCAATTATCCATGGGTTCATCGGATTTGGTCTGGGCTATATAGCGCACGTACTCGTCGGATTCAGTCCGGGAGGTGTGGTGCTGCTTTCAGTTATCGCCGCCTCCAACTCAGATATTTCCGGTCCCCCTACCCTTCGCGGCGGTATCCCTGAAGCCAATCCGTCGGCGTATATTGGTGCATCTACCAGCCTGGGCACACCAATCGCCATTGCCGTGGGGATCCCGCTGTTCTTCGCTCTGGCACAAGTAGTGTTCCCGGCGTAAGTGACGTTCAGAAATCACAGGAGGCATCGATATGTTTCACCAGGCGATTAAGATCATCGTGGTCACCGAGAAGTTCTTGGAGCGCGAGGTGCGGACCATCATTGAAACGCACGGCGGTAAGGGCTACACCCTTGTGTCGGCCGGCGGCAAAGGATTACATCACTTTCATTCCACTGAAGCCCGCGCCTCGCTTGTGGAGGATTTCTCAAACATCAAAGTGGAGGCGATCGTGAGAGAACGCACCACTGCGGAAGAGATTGCCCAGGCGGTCATGGACGAGGTGTTCGATCACTATCCGGGAATCATCTACCTCGAGGATGTAGAGGTGTGGCGGCAGGAGCGTTTCTGAACCAAGTCGCGGGAACCGTCCAACCGGACGCGGCGGGCGCGACGGGATCGATGACCACACTCTTTTTCCCCCTCCCCTACCCGCGTGGGTCAGAAGAGATCAAGCTGATTTTGTTCGTATTGTTGTTTCTCGCACCATTCCGTGAAATTTGGTAGATCGACCGCCTCGTCAAGCATACGCTCTCGTTCCATGAGACGAATGGCACCGAGCATCCACTTGCGATCCTCGGTAACTTGCTCTTGCGAACGCCGTTCGACTTCAGCTTCAAACGCGTCCCGCTCCTCCTGACTCAGTTGGTTCAGATAGGTGGTACGTTTAGTATCGCGGAACCTCTCGTATTCGTGCTCGAGCTCTTGCTGTCGCTGCTGTGCTTCCCGCACCTGGCGTTCAGTTTGCTGCGTAAGATGAGATTCGTACTCATCATCCGTCCAATCCTCCACAATCGCTTGATAGAGGTAGCGACTGGACCCCTTCACCTTGTCCGGGTGGTGCTCCAAGAGGTATTCCAGCTGCTCGATCTTCTTGGAAATATACTGTTCACCCCGTTGTGCCTGAATCTCTTTTGTCTGGGCAGCACTCAACCCGTATTTCTTCAAGCGCTGCCCGATCACATTCTTTTTCCCCTTGGGAGCATCCGCGACTTGCTTCACCATGCGATCGAGATTGTCCGGCGTCACTTCCCGCCAGTTGATCGATCGGGCAAGCTGCAACTTGAGATACACGTCGTTGGGCCGGCGTTCAAAGTTCCACTCCCGAATTACGCCTTTTGCCCGAAGCTCTTTGAGCGCTGTAGCAAACTGCTTGCGAATGTTCTTGATGCCCCGCTGCGGTGAGATGTGTAAGTACTCCACTAGAGTGACGTACGGAATCTCCGTGTTCATTTTTTGCCGGTACCGCTTCTGTCCGCTGTCGTAGTAGAAGACCGTGTAGTTGAGATAATCGAAAAGTCGTACCGCGATGCCACTTTTCAATTGCGCCACCAATGCCATGTTCACCACCCGGTAGTACCGGTTGCGAAAGTTTTCCACGTGCCAGTCGTTGAGCACAACCTCAACACGGTTGGTTCGCGTGTTTCCTCCCGTCTTACTTTCACTCTG
>CAYQRW010000284.1:0-1786 GCA_964419735.1 uncultured Spirochaeta sp. | reverse complement strand
GCACAACCTCAACACGGTTGGTTCGCGTGTTTCCTCCCGTCTTACTTTCACTCTGCACCCGGGTGATGCGGTATAGCAGATTGAACTCACTTTTCACATCGTAGTCTTTCTGTTCGCGGCGCACCTTCAACATCGTTTTGATCTCGACCGACCGCAGCTTCGAGAGACTTTCGTAGATTTTCTGGGTGTTGGAACTGCTCATACCCAGCACATCCGCAAGTTCTTTGAAGGTGGTGACGACGGTGTTGTTTTCAAAATTGGGATTCTGCTTGAGATACAAATACTCGATCGCGATGAGCATCTTGCGATCATAGGCGGTGAGATTACGTTCATGGGTAATCTCGATCTGGAAATGGTCGTTATGAATACCGTAATCGTACCGGTCCGTTTGACGTTCACCGTCCGATTTTGACGTGCTGAAGATAGGAAGCCGGAGAAAATTGATTTCGGTGGCAACGGAACGTGTCACCTCTTCCGGTACGTCCGGATCCTGTGCCATAATGTACTATAGATTTGATCGGAGAAGCGTGTCAAATACTACTTTGAATTCCTTATAGTACTTACTCATACTTAGGTGCTCATTAAGTATTTATAATATAGGTAATTACATGATCAAAAGGGGAAAAAATAGATGATCAAAGGGGAAAAAAAATATACCCGAGGGGGATAAACATTAGGCTCAAGGGGGAAAAACAGTGTGAAGCTAAGGGGATAAAAGGTGTGGTTGGAGGGGGAAAAAGAATGTGACCACACGACGTTGCGTATCATAGAATCCAATCCTATAATAATACGATCATATGAAACCCGGGAGGGGTACTGTGCGCAACGCAAAGTCTGTAACGCTGTCACCGGAACATATCCGAGACATCGATCTCTTGAGCCGCCTCGAAGGCGTGAGTTTTAGTAACCTGGTGGACCGGGTTCTTCAGGAGTACTTACATCGGCCTGATGTGCGTGAGCGTCTGGCCAAAGCCCTAGAGGTGTTCCAGCCGGCGCGGGAGGATGCGTAATATGCATGTGATATCGATCGCATCCGTAAAAGGTGGTGTTGGCAAAAGCGCTACCGCTATCAGCCTGGCGTATATGCTGGCGCAGCGTGGCCGCCGCGTGTTGTTAATCGATACGGACCCGCAGAACGCGACTACCAGTCACTTCTTTCCTGACGAGCAGTTCCAGAACACGTTGAGCACCGTGCTGCGTGAGGAATGCTCCTTGGATGATGCGGCTCGGCCGATCGGTGATTCGGGGATTCACGTAGTTCCCAGTGAGTTGGAGCTTGCAGACATTGCGGCGGACATCGACGAAGGTCCGACCCGGTGGTTTTTGCTGTACAACGCGTTGAAAGAGATTGACAGCGATTACGACAACGTGGTTATCGATACACCGCCATCCCGGTTTTTTACCACTCGATTGAGTCTGATCGCTTCAAATGCGGTGGTGGTGCCTACGCAACTCGATAAGTGGGCGGTACGTGGTGTGAACACTACCCTTAAGGACATCAAGAGCGCGATCCGGGACCAGAAGCTGATTCAGCGGCAGGTAGACGCTATCGCCGTGGTACCCACCTTCTTTGAGGAAAATCGTCAGATCAAGGAACTCTTGCTTGATCAGGTTCGAGAGAACTTCAGTCGGTACGTGACCAACGTTATGATCCATCGGGCCACGGAGATCGAAAAGACATACTCTATCGACAACGAGCAGCTTTCTTCGGCAACCCGAGCATATACCGAGTACGAAAATCTCCTTGATGAGCTCATTACCCGAGGAGTTGTTAATGCCCAAACAT
>CAYQRW010000283.1:0-4328 GCA_964419735.1 uncultured Spirochaeta sp. | reverse complement strand
CGTCCGCTACACTCCCGACCTCGATGGAGCAGCTTCTCTCACGACTTAACCCCCACCAGCGCGAGGCCGCCACGACGATTGACGGCCCCCTCTTAATTATCGCCGGTGCCGGCAGCGGCAAGACCGGAGTGATCACGATGCGCATCGCCTATATGATCAGCCGGGGGATCTCTCCCTCCTCGATTCTGGCGATGACCTTTACCAACAAGGCCGCCGGCGAGATGCAGGAGCGGGTCAAGGAACTGCTGGAAGGGCTTGCCGGCGGTGGCCCCGGGACAGGCCATTCGCCGCATATTCCAGGTACCGAGATCTCACCCCGGGCCGCCGCGAAGGATCTTACGATCAGCACCTTTCACGCCTTCGGTCTGGCGATGCTGCGGCGCTACGGACGCCTCCTGGGCTATCGGCCTAACTTCACCGTTTATGACACCGGAGACCAGATCGCCCTTCTCAAGGAAGCCGCCCGCGAGCTCCGGATCAATCCGGAAGACCTGGAGATCTTCAGTCTGCTACAGCTGTTTTCCGGCATTAAAACCGAGCGACTCACCTGGACCGATGAACGCTGGTACGATTTGGCGGCGGATCTGGGAGTAGCCGACAGTTCGGGAGCGGGATCCCGCGGGATCTCGACGTTCCAGGAGCTCTACCGCAGCTACCAGGAGCACCTGGTCACCTTCAACGCCGTCGACTTCGACGATCTTATCGTGAAGCCGCTGCAACTCCTCCGGGAGCACCCCAAGGTCCGCGGCCACTACGCCGACCACTTTCGTTACATCATGGTGGATGAGTTTCAGGATACCAGCACGATTCAGTACAAGGTTCTGTACCAGCTGGGCCACGAGTGGAAGAACGTCTGTGTCGTGGGTGACGACGACCAGTCGATCTATAGTTGGCGCGGCGCCGACTACTCCAACTTGGAGTCCTTCGAGAGGGACTTTCCCGGGGTGAAAGAGATCAAGCTGGAGCGCAACTACCGCTCCACCGGGCAGATCCTCTCCGCCGCCAACGCGGTGATCGCCAACAATACGAACCGCAAGGTTAAAGAACTGTGGACGCAACTGGATACGGGAAATCTGGTGGAGCTCTCCTTTCCCGATTCCGACGAGGAGGAGGCTGCGCTCATCGCGGAGAAGATCAAGATTCTGGCCTACCAAGACAGTCTGCGGTACGATTCCTTCGGCATTCTGATTCGAACCAACGGGCAGGCACGGCTGATAGAAGAGGCGCTTCTGGAGGCGGATATTCCCTACCGGATGTCCGGGGGGCAGAGCTTCTTTCAGCGCAAGGAGATCAAGGACGTAGCCGGGTACATGCGGGTGGTGCTAAATCCCGACGACGATGTCAACCTCCTGCGCACGATCAATACACCCCGCCGCGGCGTGGGGCGCCGTACGGTCGAGCAGCTCCACGCGATCGCCGACGAGCGCAAGATCTCCCTCTATTCCGCTATCAGTCTCGTGATTCACCGGGAGATTCCCCCGGAGGAGCACGGTATCGGCAAGGCCGCGGTGGGAAGCCTGCAGGAGTACATCGAGCTTATCGAGCGCTTTCAGGAGTTCTTTGAGGGCAGCAAGCACATCGCCGCCACCACCGAGCGCCTGGTGACGGAGCTCGACTACTGGGGCTATCTGGTTCAGGAGTTTCAGAAGTCGGAGCGCGCCGCCAAGGCCAAGTGGAAGAACATCGGATTCTTCATCCGTTCCATAGACCGCTACGAGACCAATCCCGACGTGATCGATCCCACCTTGCAGGGATATCTCAACCGCATCAGCCTCCAGGTGAAGGACGAGCTGTCGGAGGAGGAGAACGCCGGCAAGGTGCACCTCATGACGATCCACTCCGCCAAAGGACTCGAATACGACATCGTCTTTCTCGCCGGAGTGGAGGAAGGGATTTTACCGCACCAGCGCAGCGTAGAGGAGAACGACGGCAACGTGGAGGAGGAACGCCGCCTGTTCTACGTGGCGATCACCCGTGCCCGGGAGCGGCTGTACATGACCAGCTGCCGCCGCCGCCACGTGCAGGCGGAGATCGTGGAATCCTCGCCCTCCCCGTTTCTCGAGGAGATTCCCCCCGAGCTCCTGCAAAAGACCGGCACCGATCCAACCGCCGGTATGGAGGTACCGGAGGATCCCTTCGCGGCACTGAAATCGCGCTTCGGAGGTTGAGTCTTGGGGGTGTGTCGAGAATCATGTTGCAGGAGCGCCGACAAATCATTGTGCAGTAGAGGTTTCCAGTAAGACATAGAAACCTCCGCGCTAAGTCATTTCACCATAGTACGTTACAAAACATCTGCAACATGATTCTCTATACTGCGCCTTATTCCAACGTCCGACGGTCCTCCAGCGGTGCGTAGCCTTTGAACTTGTGAGTGAGCCGTGCTACCTCGTCATCGGGCAGTATTGTCGGCTCACCCACGGTGCGTGCGCGCCAGTAGACCTCCGCGGTAAACTCCAACTCCTCAGCGATGTAAAACGCCTCTTCCAGAGACCCTCCCACGGTGAGCACCCCGTGATTCTGCAGAAACACCGCCTTCCGGTCCTGCATATACTCCAACGCCACCTGCGCCAGCTCCTCCGTGCCGAACGTCCGGTACGGAGCGCACCGGACCGTGGGTCCCGCGAGGGCTACAATATAGTGGTGCGGCGGCATCTCCCAGTTGAGCACCGCCAGGGTCGTGGCAAAGGGAGAATGGGTATGCACCACCGACCGCACCTCCGGTCGCTCACGGTAGAAGATCGTGTGCATCGCGTATTCGCTGGAGGGATTTCGATCACCCTCTACCACCGATCCGTCGGGATAGATGAGGACCACATCCTCCGGACGGATCTCGTCATAGTGGACGCCGGAAGGAGAGATGGCACAAACCCCCTCGTCGGGGGCGTAGAGGCTGAGGTTTCCGCCGGTGCCCTTGGTAAGACCCGCCGTGAGCAACTTTCTTCCGTGTTCAACGATCAGTTCGCGTTCATATTTCAGTTTCATAGGCGTAGCTTAACGGTAGCAAAAAACCGCGACCTTGGCAGCCCAACCGGAACCGCTGCCGGTGACGTTGACCGCCCCTACGCACTACACTGCCGACATGAACGCACAGTCAGCACGAAGCAACAGAGAATCGGAGTACTTCGGAATCGTTACCGCCTACGGAGAGGTGTTTCCTCGCATTGCCGATGACGTATTTATCGCCCCCGGAGCGGTGGTAATGGGCGACGTGGAGCTCGCCGCCGGGGTGGGAATCTGGTACAACACGGTAGTTCGCGGTGATGTAAACACGATCACGATCGGCGAGCGGAGCAACGTACAAGATGGATGCGTGCTGCACACCGGCTATGGCGAAGCGCACGCGCTCCATGTCGGTCGAGACGTGACGATCGGCCACAACGCCTGTGTACACGGATGCACGGTGGAAGACGAGTGTCTCATCGGTATCGGGGCCAACGTGCTCAACGGCGCCCTGATTCGTACCCGCTCGTATGTGGCCGCCGGCGCGTTGGTGCCGCCCGGTATGGAAGTTCCCTCAGGTGTACTGGTAGCGGGGGTACCGGCCAAGATCATTCGAGAACTCAAGCAGAGTGAACTGGATGATCTCATCCCCTCGGCGGAACGCTATCGGAAGTACGCTACTGAGCACCAAAAGGCGCTTCGGACAGCTCCGTGATGTCGGTAATCTCCTGCCGAGTGGCGGTGATCTGATACCAGGCGTCGTTTCGGCTATCGATGGTGGCACGAACGTAGATCGTGTACTTTCGAGGCACGCTGGCCAGCTCCAGTTCGCCCTCGGCGGTGCGTCGAGGCCAGTACTTCCACGCCCGGTCCATCCGCTGCAGCCAGTCCGACACATCCACCCGCAGGATTTCAACTACCGCATCCACCCGTCGGTGGCGGCGCATGCGTCTCAGGCGAAAGGCGAAACGTTTCTGCAATTGGACACAGCTCCAGCCCTTCCGGGCATACGGAAACCGGAGCACCGCTACCCGTCGGGCCACTACTCGCCGGCGTGGAGAACGCATGCCGTCATCCGGTTCCGACAGCAACGTGACTCGATCCTGCACCAGCCCCGGAATTCGACGTACTAGCACCGCCCGGGTTCCCTCTTTGACGCGGTCCTTGACGATGTATGCACCGATCAGCGCCAACGCCCACGGCAGACTGCCCCCAGACCACCGCGCCTCGGCAAACACGGTGGCGATCACCGCCACAGTCATCGCCAGTCCCGCCGCCAGCGCAGCGGCCACCTGGAAGATGCGTTGGTTCCGATTACTTTCCCGCGCCGGAAGGTAGAGAATGGACTGCACCCATTTCTTGAGCTCCGCGTCGCGCGCCACCTGGCC
>CAYQRW010000282.1:2876-4333 GCA_964419735.1 uncultured Spirochaeta sp. | reverse complement strand
ATCACCGAAGAGCCAAAGCACTACTTTCGCAACGCTAACTACTATCAGGAGGCGCTCACCGGTGAGGGGGAGGTCGCTAAACGGCTGCACAGTATGCTCGCCAGTTTCTTGAAAGCGGATAACGCGGAAGACCGCTCCCTGTATCGTAATCGTCTCATTCCCGTGTACTGGGAACTCACCAAGTCCATAGCGCTCAAGACGTATGGCGATCTCCCCGATCCCAAGCGGCTCCTGCTACGGTACGGGGTCTTATTGCCGACGATGCTCGACAAGGATCAGCGCCTCATGGTGGCGCAGTTTATTGAGGAAAACCGCCTGGGTCAGCCGATCCACTACGTAGACGAGTGGCTCAACCATGTTGCCCGGGGAGCAATTAACGTATCCGCCACGGACGAGACCAAGCCGCAAGCCGGAAAACAGGCGGGCAAAGTCTCGCGCCAGCTGGAGGCAGCCCGAGGTAAGGTTGAGGCGCAAATTGAACTGATCCGGACGCGCAACCGGGAGATGGATGAACAGGAATCCAATCTGAAGAACCTGGTCTCGGACCTGATGAATCGCGAGACCCGGCCGGAGGCAAATGGCGAGAAGGGACCGTACAACGAAGCGCAGCGGTCGGCATTTTCGGGTATTTCCACGGAACTCCGGCGATTGAGCAATCAGGGACGGGAACTGAACCGCGCCTACGCGGAACTTGAAAAGTACCAGGACCAGTACAACGAACTTAGGAGCCAGGCCGAGGCCGTGGGCGAGGATGTCGAGAACGTCGATACGAAGGCCTCCGCGGAAGAGATGGGAACGATCCGCCAGATGGCAAAACTGTGCGTCGGCAGGCAAGGCAACCACTTCCCGCTGTTGTACAAGCAGTACTATCGCGGCGGAGCGGTGGGAGTTGCCACTCGGGAGAACGTTAACAACATCCTTGCCGATGTGGAGCGACTTGATCCTAGCATCTTCTCCCGCACCTTCAAGATGAAGACCACCCGGATCGTTCCCAACATTATCCTGATTCCCTGCTACGGCGATCTGGGAATTTGCTGGGAACCGTTTGAGCGCTACAATCGTGCCACCAGCCGCGGTCGCCTGGCGATTCCGATGTATCCCAAGGAGCTCCGCACGGCAGTCATTGCGGCTTTGGGTGATCTCCGCTGGCAGGTTGCCAAGGAAAAGGCGGCGCACTACTGGATGGAAGAGGGACTCACCGGCTGGTACTACCAATGGTTCACTGAGCAGAAACTGAAGGGAGACGTAAAGGATCAGTTCATTCAGGACTACATCCTATGGATCAACAAGGAAAGCGAGGGGACGCAAAAACTGGACCGGGAAGTGCGATCGATCTTCTGGCGCTATATGCCGTTTCCTCAGGACGTGAAGGATGAACTCAAAAACCGAGGATACGTATACCAGGAACTCCACAAGAAAGACCAGAACCGGGCGATGTCCGACGGATACTAACCACG
>CAYQRW010000282.1:0-2776 GCA_964419735.1 uncultured Spirochaeta sp. | reverse complement strand
AATTCGTAGTGAAGAACATCGAGATCACCAGCAGGATTCCGCCGACAACCACGCTGGAGTCGGCGACATTGAAGGTAGGCCACCGCTCCATTCCAAAGAGACCATAGAATCGCACGTCGATAAAATCAACCACGCCCAAGGGCCGTGCCACACGGTCAATGATGTTCCCTACGCCGCCGCCAATAATCGCCGCAACATACCACCGCTGTCGTCGGGAAAGCTCGGGACTTCGATAGAAGGAAGCGCTCAGGATAATCAGAACCACCACGGGAAGTCCAACAAACAGAATCCGCCGGAGCAGCTCCGGGAGGTCATTACCGATGCTGAAGGCGATACCCAGGTTTCGCGCATGAATGATCCGGAGGAAGTCTCCGAGTACTTCGATCCGAAAGCCCGACTCGTAGAACAGCGGAACGTGTGCAACGATGATCGCCTTGGTTATTTGGTCCACCACCACGATCACCGCCGCGAGAATCAGCGGCAGCCACAGGTCCCGGCGGGAAACCACCTGGGAATCATGCTCCGCAGGGGATCGCGTATCAGAGTCCTGTGGGGACATCGAGAAAAGAAACGGCCAACCCAGCCTCGTTTGCAAGCATCTCACCGACACGCTGTACTCCCCATACCTCAGTTGCGTAATGTCCGCCGAAAATAGCATTGATTCCCGACTCGCGGCAACGATGATAGGCGATATGATTCGCGTCGCCGGTGATATAGAGATCCAGTCCCTGTTTGATCGCTTGATCAACCTCCAAGGGAGCTCCACCGGAGATGATACCGACGCTGCAGACCTGCTGCGGTCCAAAGGTGAGTACGGAGAGCGGTGGATACTTCTCGCCAAAGAGCGTGTCCACCACGGAATGCACCGTCACCGGTTGGGGAAACTGCCCCGCCACACCGATTGGGACTCCCTTCACCAGGCCGAACGGTTCCACCTCCACCAGGCCGAGCGCCTCGGCCATGCCGGCGTTATTGCCCAAAGATAGGTGGGCATCCAACGGAAGATGCACGGCGTACAGGGCGATATCATGGTCGATCAGAAAGCGGACTCGTCGGTAATGATCTCCCGTGAGCACCTGCTCTCTGCCCCAGAACAGTCCGTGGTGTACAAAAATCAGGTCGGCAGCGATCTCCGCGGCGCGCTCAAACGTCTCCAAAGCGGCATCTACCGCTACGGCAACCCGCTGGACCTCCTGGTTGCGTCGATCCACTTGCAACCCGTTTTTGGACCCATCGATGCGGGCGTATTCCTCCAACGGCAACGCCCGCCGAATGTGCTCGTCAAACTCAGTAATCGTCATCGGTGATCGTCCTCGTAACATCCACCCTGCGTACACAGGAGACGGGCTGTGGGCTCATCCACGATCAGCTCGGTCATCATCTTCGCCCGCAACGCCGCCAGGAGTCCCGGTACCTTGTTTCGGCCGCTCACCACGCAGATCGCCCGCTCCACCTGACTGTACAGCGTCAACGGCGGTCCACTGGCGCGTTGGTTCAGGGGTATATCGGCCCAACTTCCATCTTTCCGGAAAAAGACGGTTGCCAGGTCTCCGATGACCCCTTCCTGCTGCAGCTCTTCCATATCTTCCGGATCGAGGTAGCCCTTGGAGTACACGTGGCTGGGGACACCGGCATCAACCGCACCAATGCTGTACAAGAGCACGTTGGCGTTATGCTGCAAGTCGATAATGCGGCGAACGCTGCGCTCCCGCCACATGGCATCCTTGGTCTCCCGGTAGTCAAAGAAGGTCGGCACCGGAAAGAGCATCACGTTGGCCTCATAGTTCTGCGCAAAGTGCTGCAGAATGTTGGCGGCATACCGGTTGTCCGGGGTATAGGTATTCCCGGATCCATTGAGTTGCACGATACGCAGACCGGGAACCCGCTTGGGTATTAGGTCACTGGCGATCTCGCTAATCGTCGTTCCCCAGGCGATCGCCAGGATCTGGCCACTCTCGAGGATCGTGTTGAGATAGTTGGCGCAGTAGCGCGCCACCCGCTCCAGCCATACCACTTCTCCCATCAGTTCCGGCGCCGGCACGATATGCACCGCGTCGAGACCAAACCGCTCCTTGATCTGCGTCTCCAACGGGGACAACGCCTTCTGAACGTTAATAATCCGGATTTCTACCATACCGCTGGTGCGGGCATGGCTCAGGAGGCGGCTCACTTTGGGCCGGGAAAACGTCATCTCCTTAGCGATAGCCTCGGTAGTGAGCCCCTGATAGTAGTACATCGTTGCTACTTGCAGCGCCTCTTGATAGATTCGATCCTCGGTGTTCATAGCTTATGTTCTGAGTGTAAATCCTCAAATGAACAAATGCAATAATAACCGGACCGATCTATGTTTTGGCCAGGCAGGTATCGAATATCGCCACCGCATTGAGGAGGCTTTCCACCACGTCCCGGTCGGCGTCTCCCACGTCACCGTTGCGGTTGAACAAAACCACCGACAGCCGTCCGCGATGGCAATTGACGAAGTTGTCGATCGGTTCCGCCACCAGTTCCGCAACGCGCCTATTGATACCGTGAGTCGCGCAGAACTCCTGCGCCTCCTGCTCTTCCGGGCGCCGCCGAATGACTACCGTCTTCTCCCGCCGCGATAGAAATACGGCAGCTCCGGAATCCCCCGCAATCGCGACCTCTACGGAACTGACAACGGTTCCGCCCTCCTTCCGAAACACATGGCCGCGCATGCCTCCAGTACTATCGCCACGAGCGATAAACACCGCCCGAAACCCGTCGGAAAAGCCGATCTTCGCGGTGGCCGCGTCTA
>CAYQRW010000281.1:0-4368 GCA_964419735.1 uncultured Spirochaeta sp. | reverse complement strand
AGATCAATGAAGCGTTCACGAGGATCTCGTCGTGACTCATTCCCTCGGCGAGCATATCCAGCACGAGAGAAGCCCAGATGCGGTATCAATGACCTGAAACGGAGAGCACACCGTACATCTCGGTGATGATATGTCTGACTGCGGCGGCCTCACCGGCTGGTATCGTGCCCAGCATGTCGCCCAGTCTCGCCCGTGAAACGGTCCGAATCTGGTCGACCGCGATCTCCCCCTCGACCCCGGCGACAGTGCACCCAACGCGACTGCGCCACCGGGGATGCCGGTTGGATATGAGCGGGCACACCACGACCGTACCGAGGTGGCGGTTCATCGCCTCGTCGCTGACAACAACCGCGGGACGACGTTTCGCCATTTCGCGACCGACGATCGGATCTAGATTCACCCAGTACACCCCGTACCGTTCAATCGGCACCACCGTCTCCCGCAGTGACATCCCAGGCATCCCATTCCGCATGCTCAGCGACTTCAGCCTGCATCTCGCGGTACGACTCCTCATAGCTCAAGGCGCGGTCTCGGCGGGACACGGATAGCCAGATCCCCTCCCGACGACGATCGATATCCAGCTCGTCACCGTCATGCAGCTCGTACGCCTCGAGCAGCTCTGCCGGGAGACGGATGCCACGAGAGTTGCCGATCCGGATCACTTTTGTCTTCATGTAATTACTGTGATCACTTGATCAGGCGTTGTCAAGGAGCTGGCGCTCTCGGCCTGCGCCGCGGGTCTGAGTACACGCGTAAGCCCGCCCTCGAGGGGGCGGCCCCGGGGCGCGATCCCAGGGGTCATGCACCGTAGAATTGTGCAAACAAAAAAGTTCGCCCGATGAGAACCGGGCAAACCTTTTTGTTTGCACTTTTCCAGGGTCTGGCGCAGTGGGTGGCCTGTGTACCTTAACTCACCGTCACCTGCAGCCCGGCTCGGCTTGAGGAACGTGCCGCCACATGCATCCCGGGTAGATGAACTCGGCCTGGCCGGCGAGGTAGATTTTTGTGGTGCTATTCAAAATGATTCTTTACCTCGCACCCACTTGGGGTATGCGTTGATAATCCACGGTGGAGAGATCGCCAATATGATCAGAGGCATTCAGTATTTCGATAGATACGAGTTCGCCGCGACTATCGTAGTCAAAGATAACGCCCGGCCTGGTCTCGTCACTTTCGTCAACCGGCGCGTTCTGGTTGAGGGTGATCGTCAGTGTGTCTACGTCCTGGTCATACCGTATCTTCATGGTCATTGTCTCCAGTACTTCTCTATCTTACTCGTTCGATAGATTGTGACAACCGTGGCAGGTTCACGATCGGTATCAATAAAGGTTCTGAACAGATAACGCTTACCTGTGTACCGGGAGAATCGTTCGGAATAATCATCGCTGGTCACATTCTATATGGACAGCCCAACCAGCCACGCCGCCCCACGAAACCCCGAAGAGATTTAACGATCTGAAGAGCCGCTCTGAGCTCCCGTAGATGCCCGCGCAATGCGTATGAGCGAAAAGAATGCGGCGGATACCTCGGGATCCAGTCTGACAACGTTGTGTGATGAATGTTGGGGATTCATATGGATATCGAACTTGCGGTTTCGGTTGGCTTCACGCACACGTGAAAGCGCGTAAGTCCGCCCTTGAGGGGGTGGCCCCGGACAGTTCACTGAAATAATTCACGTTAATTAGTAACATAGGTTGAATGATTTAACGTAACTCAGCATACTTATGGTCAATGGATGGTGACGAATGGATTCCACGGTATTTTGAGCAGGACGCTGATCGAATGTTTCGGCCGGGGAAAGTAGTACTGCTGTACGGAGCCAGGCGCGTCGGGAAAACCGCGTTGGTCCGGAAGCTCCTTGCCGGCAGGGACGGGAAGGTGTTCTTTTCAACCGGAGAGGATGCCGATCTCGCGGATATACTATCGTCACGCAAGACCGAGACGTACCGGCTGTTCTTCCAGAATTACGACATCGTGTGCATCGACGAAGCGCAGTACATCGAAGACGTTGGGCGAAGCCTCAAGTTGCTGGTGGACCTCTTCCCGGCAACGTCGTTTCTGGCCACCGGGTCCAGCTCCTTTGGACTCTCCCAGTCTGCGACGGAACCGCTTACCGGGCGGAGCATCGTGCATACCCTGCATCCGGTCTCATTGGGAGAACTCCTCCAGAGGGAACAGCCATTTGAGGTGTACCGGCAGTTCGAATCGTTTCTGCTGTACGGCATGTACCCCGAAGTGTTTGCCTATCCGGATGCCGCGGGCAAAGCGGAGTACCTGATCAACCTGCGCAACAGCTATCTGTACCGCGATATCCTGACCCTGGAACAGATCAAGAGCTCCAGGAAACTTCAGGACATCGTAACGCTCTTGGCCCTCCAGATCGGGAGTGAGGTCTCGCTCAACGAGATCGCCAACACCGTCGGCCTGGCCCGCAACACGGTGGAGCGCTACATCGACCTGCTGGAGAAGTCGTTTATCGTAATGAAAATACCGGCGTTTTCGCGCAATCTGCGGAAGGAGGTCGGGAAGACCGCCAAATACTACTTCCGGGATACCGGAGTTCGCAACGCCGTTATCAACAACTTCAATCGGCTCCAACTCCGTGACGACGTGGGCGCACTATGGGAAAACTTCGTCGTGATGGAGCTTGCGAAGCAGTACCAATACGATCAGCGAGGGGCACGATTCTGGTTCTGGCGCACCTACGACCAGCAGGAACTCGACCTGGTCATCGAGAGCGAGGGCTCCCTGAAGGGCTACGAGATCAAATGGAACGACCGAAAGGCGCGGATTCCAAAACTGTGGCGCGACACCTACGGTCCCGCCGAGATAATCTCACCCCACCGACTTCTTGAGCTGGTAGATCCCGGACGTTAAATCGAACTGGCGCCCTCGGCTGGCTCCAGGGGTCCGCGGGCACGCGATAGACCGCCCTTGAGGGGGCGGCCACAGCCACGCCCAAGCCGCCGGCCCCGGACGCGGTCCCGACAGTCATCCACCGTAGAATTGTGCAAACAAATTGTGTTGCCCGGGCAAACCTTTTTGTTTGCACTTTTACAGGGCCTGGCGCGGTGCGTGGCTACCTGTGCTACCTGGGCTACAGAGTCAGTCCGATGAGCTGTCGTAGCGATCGAGCCATCCCCGCCGGTTTGCAAAAGTCTTTGGGGTAGGGCGAGACACCTGAGACGAAGGGTGGCCTTGCTGGACGAACTGGGGATGCACCAGTCTTAAGAGCTGAGTCTCACGTCCCATGCTGCAAGACTGATTTCGGTTCCGCGGAGGTTGCACTCCGCTTGGATTCCACCGTCCGGGGTGGGATAAAGATGTGGAAGCTGTAACGTCCAGCGGATCGTGTTCAGGCGGAGTGCTTTCCGATCTCGCGGTATACCAATTCCTGGAGCCCGCTCGATTCCAATACCAACGATATTTCCGTCTGCATCCATATCAAGAACGACACCAGGACTCACCTCATCAGAATCCACGCTGGGACGATCGACAAGATCAATATAGAGGGTGTCGGTATCCGGAAAATAGTTGAACTTCATTGTGTGTGTTCGAGATTAGGTGTCCCGCTCGAGTTCTCGCTTCAACTCGGCATGCGAGATCGGTTTCCTCCGTACGGTTTTGACACTACTTCCGAACCTCCGGAAGTGCAAGAAATCTCAAAGGTGAGATCCCAGGAAGACGGGTTCAGGTCGAGCTGGCGCACTCGGCCGACGCCGGGGTATCGGGATCGTTCCTCAGCGCTTTGCGCTTGCGGTACGACCCGTAGGTGAGCGGACCCGTAAGCCCGCCCTTGAGGGGGCTGACCGGTCTAACTCACTCCTGTTCTGGTTCCGAAGAAAGCCTCACCTTGGAATACCCGGAACTCTTCTTATCTTCGGGATGGGGTTTGATTCCAAAATCGTTATCGCGAAAGATCGAGCGGCTCACCTGCCACACCCTGATTGAGATTCTCGATCGAGCTATCCATCATCTCAACCGTCCGCGCGGAGACGTCTACCAGTTCCTGGGGAAGCATTTCTATTCGTCCGTCGGCGTATTCGCGAACGTGATAGTTGCGGTACTGCGTACCGCGAAGGGTTACTCTCTTCTTCGTGTCAACGCGTGCATCATATTCTCGTACCGTGCTCATGATCGCCTCCGTGGTGGGATTTCCCACTTGCGCTATAATCCTAACAGACGTTGAGCGCATGGACAAGAATTAGTCAAATCCCGTCTTCCTCACTCGGTATCCCGGTTCGTTCCCCCTCTCCCGGCATTGGGCGGCCGCAGAATACGGATTCAGGTCGAACTGGCGCTCTCGGCCGGCGCCGCGGATTTGAGCAGGCGCGTAAGCCCGCCCTTGAGGGGGCGGTCACGCGCGAT
>CAYQRW010000280.1:0-4388 GCA_964419735.1 uncultured Spirochaeta sp. | reverse complement strand
GACGGGAGGCATGCGGTGCAGAGCCCCACCATCGAGCGGGAAGCGGGAACGATTATCGGCCGGCGCAGCGGCGCCGCGGTGAACCTCTCCGCCCCGGACATCACCGTCCGCGTGGATATCTCCGATACGCTGCTGGTGATCGGAGAGGTGGTGGGGGCCCAGGCGCTGGACCGCCGGTTCGAGTGGCTCTACCGGCCGCGGATCACCTTAAGTACGGTGGTGGCCGCCGCGGCGTTGTATCTGGCCGACATGCCCGATCCGGAACACCCCACGATCGAGCGAGTTGCGATGCGGCGCGGCACCGGCGCCCTGCTGGATCCGTTTTGTGGTTCCGGGACGATCCCCATCGAGGCGGCATCGTGGGTGGGGGCCCTGGCGGACGCGGCAGCGTCGCCGATCTACGCCTCCGATCTATCGCCGGAAGCGGTAGCCGGCACTCACGCCAACGCCGCCTGTAACGGACTGCAGCGGCGCATTATTCCCCGCCGGGCGGACGCCACTGCGCTGAGCCGGTACTACGCAGATCGAGGCATCACAACGGTCGTCTGTAATCCTCCCTTCGGGGTACGCCTGGGAAAGCGGATCAACTTCGATCAGTTCTACCAGTCGCTGCTGGAAGGCGCGGCCGAAATCCTCCCCCGGGGCGGCCGGTTTGTGCTACTTAGTTCCCGCCGTCGCGGGCGACTGAACGCGGTGATTGCCGCCTCTCCGGCGTGGCGACTGCGGGGCGTCCATCTCATCGAAACGGGCGGGGTGTTTCCGGGAATCTTCGTGCTGGAACGGCAGTAGGCCGCGGGTCTCGGGGCCCAGGGCCCAGGGCGCAGGGCCCACTACATTGACCGGTGTCGGCACGGCCGCTATCGTGCATGCATGACACCACGCGAAGAATTTCTCAGCGAACTGAGACAACGCACCACCGACCACCTTGAGGCGCTGGCGGCGGAGAGTGGCCAGGCGTTCGGCCGGCACCTGGGGCTGCCGGTTGTGGGGGCGCAGATCTACCATCGACTGGTGGAGCAGTTCAATATGGATGGGGCGCAGGAGATCTCCGGAGCGCTGATCGATCTGTTCTCCGGCGAGCTCGACGAGGGTACGGTGACGCTCTCCGATCGCGAGTTTCGGGGGCTGCGAACGGTGATGGAGGAGTTCGATCGGGATCTCCCTGAGAAGCCACGACAATCCCTGCGAGACCTCATCACCTCGTTGTCCCGTGCCGATAAAGGGGGGACATGAACGAGGCAGCAGTGTTTTTCCTTCCCCATGATATCAGCGGCCTGCTTGGAGTAGTGGACCAGGATCGCATCGACGCGGACCTGGATCAGTCCCTGACCGACCTCGCGCCCCGGCTCAGCGCCGAGCGCAGCGAACATCGCCACTTTGGTCCCTACTGGTGGTGGATCAAACCGCTTCTCAGACGCCTTCCCGGCGCCCGCCGCGGGTGGATTCGCGGCAGCTACCAGGATCGAAATCTGCTTTCTCAGCTCGCAGGTGCGCGCTCGGGCGCAGGCGAGGCCGCAGGCGCGGGCGCGGGCACGGGCGCAGACGACGATGATCGCCGGTCAGCCCCCAAGCTGGACCCCGCCCGCGATCTACACCCCACGGCCATGCTCGATCCCACCGCCGATACTGAGCATAACCGGCGTATCGCCTGGTTGGGGTTGCAGTATTACGAGGCGGAAGTGGTGGAGGATCTCCCGGCGGAGTTTCACATCGTGGAAAGCGGTGATCACCACGTCTTCGCCTACCAGCTCTACGACGCCGACGCCAGCCGCCAAATGGATCTGTTTGCCGCAGAGGAGGAACCCTCACCGGAAGTGCAGCAGCTTCTCCGTGATCCCGCGCACTTCAGCGGGACCGCCTGGCTCCGCCGCGCGGACGACCTGGACAGTCAGGGGGAGCCGTGGCGCGCGGCGGCGGCACTTCGCCGGGCGATCGGCCGCGCCGTGGATGCCACGGACCGCTCCCGCGCCTGGCTCCGCCTGGGCCAGCTCTTTCAGGAACACGACCACGTGCACAAAGCGATCTTCTGTTATCGCAACGCCTTCGAGCGGGACCAGGAGGGCTGGGTGCAGGGGCTCATGGCCGACGCCTGGCAACAGGCCGGCGAACCCCACGAGGCGCTGCGTTGTTACCGCCGCGCCCTGGAGGCGATGCCCGGCAACCCGGAGTACCAGGCCGGCATGACCCGAGCGGAACGCGCGATCCGCGAAGAGGGGCGCCAGGCCGCCGGCTACACCCTGCTCCAGGAACGGCTGGCCCGCTAAGCGGTATCCGCCCCCCACAAACGGGGGCCCTCAGAGCCGGGGGCAGCCCAGGGGCGGCCCGGGGCAGGCTGTGTGCGGCGGCGCACCAGTGGGCGCCCAAGGGATCGCGTGACGATCAGCCCCACAAGGACGGGGGATACATTCCCTCCGCCGCCAGCTCCTTAAGCCGGGCCACTACCGCCGGCCGGTCTTCACGGTAGGTTACCCCAAACCACTCCGAATCGCTCCGAAGCACCTTCATCCGCGCCTCGCCGCGCTCCCGGAGCAGGTTCATGGCGTAGGGAATGTAGAACTCGCTCTTCGGCGCGTCGCCGAACTCCCGCAGGAACTGCGCAAAGCGCTCCTGGATCTGCTCCATCGCCTGCGGGGTGAATCCGAAGAGGTTCATGCTGGTGGGCTCATCCCCGGAAAACCACGCCTTCACGTCCCCGTCATGGTCACCGCCATGGTCGCCGTCGTCCGCGAGGCTGGCGATCTTCCCGTCCCGCGCCTCAAGCTTGGTGTGCTCCTCGATCGATTCCAGCCAACCCGCGGCATCGTGGCTGACAATTCCCCGAGAGACCGTGCCATGATCGCTGAGTGTTCGGTCCAAGCGATATCCCACCATGCCGTAATCCGTGCCGTCCACCGGAAGGCTGTGCAGGTAGTCACCGATCGTCTTGAGGGCACCGCGACCGTAGAAGTCATCGCCGTTGATGACCGCAAAGGGCGCGTCGATCGCCTCGCGGGCGGCAAGCACCGCGTGCGCCGTACCCCACGGTTTCGAACGCTCCGCCGGCACGGAAAACCCGGGCGGCACATCGCTCAGCTCCTGATGAACGTAGTCAATCGCAATCTTGCCCTCGAACTTTCCGTCAAAGAACTCCCGCACATCGTCTTCGATCTCCTTTCGCACCACGAAGACCGCCCGGTTATAGCCGGCCTGGATCGCATCGTAAATCGAATAGTCGATAATCGCCTCACCGTCCGGACCCACCGGATCAATTTGCTTCACCCCGCCGTAACGGCTTCCCATACCGGCGGCAAGTACTAAGAGTGTCGGTTTCATGGAAGAGAGAGTAGCGACCGCGCCGCCGCCTGTCACCCCCACGACGGGACCTGGTCTGGGCCGGCAGAGCCGGCTGGGCCGGGGGCCGTGGCCGTGGCCGTGGCCGGGAACCGGCCCCCCATATCCCGTAGAAAAGTGCAAACCTTTTTGTTTGCCCGGGCAACACAAATTGTTTGCACAATTCTACGGGGTGAGCCGCGCGCTACACGTGGCCTTGCGCCACCCAGGGCATACTCACGCGCCCCCGCGGCCCCACGCCCCCGCGGCTCCGCCGCCCCACCGCACGCATCAGACAGCCCCCACGGCACCTCATCCCCCAGCCCACTTCGCGAGCCCCCCACTGGCACCGCGTACCGTTGCCGTGGCGGGTGTTCCCCCGGTATGCTGACCGCGGAGGTACCGATGCCCACGACCACGTTTAAGAATCTCACCACCACCGCAGCCTTCGCGGCTCTAAAACACACGGCCCCCTTTGATGTAACCAAACTGACCGCTGATCGGGTGGCCGCGTTCCAGATGCCCCTGGCGGCGGATCTCACCTACTCCTACGCCGCTACCCCCGTGGATGACACGGTCATTTCCCGTCTGGCCGAATTGGCCACGGAACAGGAACTCATCGCCAAGTACCGATTGATCGCTGAGGGAGCGGTGATGAATACCGGCGAACGCCGGCTGGTATTACACCACCTGCTTCGGGGCCAACTCGGCGCTGACGTCCTTTACGAGGGTCGAAATCAGCGAGAGTTCTACCTGAAACAGCAGCAGCGCGTCGCTGCGTTTGCCGAAGCGGTGCGCTCGGGAGCGGAAACGGCCCCTTCAGGTAAGCGCTACGACACGGTGGTGCAGATCGGAATCGGCGGATCGGATTTGGGGCCACGGGCGTTGTACCTGGCGCTGGAGCAGTGGGCCGCGGCCGCGGGAGTGACTCCGCGCATCGCGGCGCGCTTCATCTCCAATGTCGACCCTGATGACGCGGCAGCGGTGCTGGACGACATCAACTTCGAAACGACGTTGTTTGTCCTGGTAAGCAAAAGCGGCACCACGCAGGAGACGCTCACCAACGAGCAATTTGTCCA
>CAYQRW010000279.1:1299-4411 GCA_964419735.1 uncultured Spirochaeta sp. | reverse complement strand
TCCATGATCTTGTTCGCTGCCCCATCACCCACATACAGCATACCATCCTGCATCGCGATCGAGGTCTGCGCCCGAGGCATCACCCCGTCTCGGCTTACCAGATCGAGCTGGTCTTCCAAACGCCCGATTTCCAGTTGAAACAGCGACTCACTCTCGAGAAAGGCCGGTTGTTGTTGCTCGCACGCTGCCAGCATCCACACCACGAGAAGAAGAACGGCGAGTCGGGAACACCGACCGATGTGCCAGCGTAAATGCGCCACGACGGGTGATAGTATCTATCGCCCCCGGCGCCTGTCAACTTGACCGTGAGTTCACCGGCGGTATACTCTTGGCGCATATGCTCGAGCGGCTCATCCAGGGAGTGTTCGGCTCCAAATCCGATGCAGATCTCAAACAACTTCTTCCCATACTCCACGCAATCAATGCCCGTGAATCCTGGGCCCTTGGCCTGAGCCGCGAAGATATGCGCACCCAGACGGAAACGTGGCGCGCGGCCCTCTCCTCCGGTACAGAAATGAATGACATCCTCCCGGAGGCGTTTGCCGTCGCCCGGGAAGCGGCCCGCCGCGTTCTGGGAGAGCGTCCCTACGATGTTCAGATGCTGGGGGCGGTGGTGCTCCATCAGGGCAAGATCATGGAGATGAAGACCGGAGAGGGGAAAACTCTCTCCTCCGTGGCTGCGGCGTATCTCAACGCCCTCAGCGGCCGGGGACTGCACGTGATAACCGTCAATGATTATCTCGCCGAGCGTGATGCCGGCTGGATGGGTCCCGTCTTCGATTATCTCGGCATTTCCGTGGGATACATCCTGTCATCCATGGACAACGACACCCGGAAAGAGGCGTACCGCAAAGATATCACCTACGGCACCAACAACGAGTTCGGCTTTGACTACCTGCGGGACAACATGCGCTACGATCTGCGCGGAAAAGTACAGCGCGGCCATCCCTACTGCATTATCGATGAGATCGACTCAATTCTGATCGATGAGGCGCGCACGCCGTTGATCATCAGTGGTCAAACAAAGGACGACACCGGAAAGTACCGTGAGGTGAACGGTGTGGTCTCAGGCCTGCAGGAATCCTCTAAGGATCCGGAGACGGGCGACTACCCGGAAGAGCCGGATGGAGACTTCAAGGTTGATGAAAAGGGCAAAAAGATCAGTTTCACCGATCAGGGCCTCAATCATCTCGAAGAGTTGCTCCGGGCGCGGCGTATTATCGACGGAAGCGTGTTCGACCAGGAGAACTTCGAGTTCATTCATTACGCCACGCAGGCGTTGCGCGCCCATCGGCTCTTCCATAAGGATCAGCAGTACGTCGTGGCGGACGGCAAGGTGGAGATCGTCGATGAGTTTACCGGCCGCATCCTCCACGGACGCCGCTATTCCGACGGTCTCCACCAGGCGATAGAGGCCAAAGAAGGGATTCGGGTGGCCGCACGTAACCGGACCCTGGCGACGGTGACCTTTCAGAACTTCTTTCGGATGTACGACAAGATCTCGGGCATGACCGGGACCGCCGAAACGGAGGCGAAGGAGTTCGGAAAGATCTACGGTCTGGACGTGGTGGTGATTCCCACCAACCGGCCCCTGGCGCGCTTAGATCAGGATGACGTGATCTACATCTCTGAGGCGGACAAATACAAAGCGATCGCCGATGAGATCGAACGGCTCTACCACAAAGGACAGCCGGTACTGGTGGGAACGATCTCGATTGAGCACTCGGAGAAGCTCGCCTCCTATCTCACCAAGCGTGGCGTCCGCCATGAGATCCTCAACGCGAAGAACCACGCTCGGGAGGCGTTGATTATCGCTGAGGCCGGCGCCAAGAGCTCCGTGACGATCGCCACGAACATGGCGGGCCGCGGTACCGATATCAAGCTCGGCGGGAACCCGGAGTTTCGGGCGCACCGCAACCTGCCGGAGGATCATACCCAGGAACAGTTTCTTGCCGCGTTGCAGAAGGAGCGGGAGAAATGGCGGGCGGACTACGATGAAGTCCGGGAGCTGGGTGGACTCTACGTACTGGGAACCGAACGGCATGAATCACGGCGGATAGACAACCAACTCCGCGGACGGAGTGGCCGTCAGGGAGATCCGGGAGAATCACGATTTTTCCTGTCCATGGATGACGACTTGATGCGCCTCTTTGGCGGGGGTCGGTTCAACCTGAAGGGCATTATGGAACGTGGGTTGGAACCGGGAGAACCGCTCAACCACTCCTTGATCAACAAGTCGATTGAACGCGCTCAGAACAAGGTGGAGGAGCGCAACTTCGACATCCGCAAGCATCTCCTCGAGTTTGACGACGTGGTCAATGAGCAACGGAAAGTGATTTACGAACAGCGGGATGCGATTATGGCGGACGAAGACCTGGTGAACCGGGTCTTGGCCACCGCGGAAGACGTGATCACGGAGATTCTGGAGACCGCCGACGTGGGCAAGACGTTCACCGAGGCACAGCTGCAGCAGTTTTTTGACGCACTTCAGGACCAGCTGTTGTACTTTCCCTCCCAAGATGCCGCGTCATATATTGAACTCAGTCCGGAACAGCTCGCCGAATCGATCCTGGCAGACATGCGCACCGAAATGCGGCACAAAGAGGAGATCGTCGGGAAGGAACGGTTCAACTTCATCGTGAGGATCGAGTATCTCCGCACAATCGACCAGCGCTGGCAGGACCACCTGGAGAATCTGGAAGAGCTCCGGGAGGCGGTATATCTGCGCGGCTACGCGCAACGTAATCCACTTCTGGAGTACAAACTCGAGGGGTTTCGAATGTTCGACGAACTCCTCGCCGGTATCCGTGTGAGTATCGCCAAGCGTATGTTTGCCATTAAGGCGCAGGGCATGGAAGAGCGCAAGCCCGTCACCGCCGGCGGCGGTACGGCGCAGCATCGCGACATGAGCCTCTTGGGCGCCGGTGGTACAGCCGCCGAACCGGCTGGGAGAGCTCCGTCGAAATCGGGCGCCCAGGGAAGCCAGCCACAGCAGGTTCAGGTTAAGCGTTCAGTTCCAAAGGTGGGGCGCAACGATCCGTGCCCCTGTGGGAGCGGGAAGAAGTACAAGCACTGTCACGGCCGAAACGCTTAGGGCGGGACCCTCCGCCCA
>CAYQRW010000279.1:0-1199 GCA_964419735.1 uncultured Spirochaeta sp. | reverse complement strand
AGGGCGGGACCCTCCGCCCAAGGGTGGGACCTTCCACCCAAGGGCGGGGTCAATAGATGACGCTGCGCCCCGAGGGGACGCAGCTCCGAGTTGCTATGAAGTGCCGCTTACACCGGGGTGTAGGCATTAATAAACGAGAATACTGCAAGCAGAATTACCAAAGTAATTACTAATCTCCGCATACCACCACCTTTACCAGATTAATGGAGATAACGCAACGGGTTCACGAAGCGCCCGTTGTGGATAACTGAAAAGTGCAGATGAGGGCCGGTACTGCGTCCCGTGTTACCCATCGAACCCAACCGTTGGCCGCGCGATACCGACTGGCCGTTGCGCACGGCGAAGTCCTGCAGATGCGCATACAGCGTCTGAAAGCCATCGGGGTGCCGAACAATCACAAACCGACCGTAGTTGCCGATCTGACTCTCCACATGGACCACCCTCCCCGATGCGGCGGCACGGATGGGAGAACCGATGGGACCGGCCAGGTCGACACCGTTGTGAAACCGAGGCAATCCGGTGAAGGGATCCGCCCGCATGCCGAATCCGCTGGTGAAGACCCCCTGTGCCGGCCAGGCGAAGAGCTCCCCTAGGATGATGCCCCGCTCGGTGGCGTTCAGCCGAGCTCCCGGAACAAAGACAACCTGCCCCACATCAACCGACTGGGAGCGCAAATCGTTGGCATCCAGCAGCTCATTGACTGTAGTCTCATGGTCACGGGCGATCGATCCCAAGGAATCACCCCGTTTCACTGTGTACAGGAGCCCATCGCGGTTGGGAACCTGAAAGGTATCTCCCACCTGGAGGCGGCGAACGTCTTCAATCTGATTGAAGCTGATCAGGGTATCCATCGACAGATCGTATTCCGAGGCGATTTCGCCGAGGGTGTCTCCAGACTGAATCGTATACTCTGATACTTCCAATCGCGCGAACTGGGATGGGTCAACTCCCGCGACCTCACCGATCACGGCAAAATCGTTTCTTTGGGGCGCCAAAGAAGCAGTGGCCATCAGCTCGCTTTGGGCGGGCATTTGAATAGAGTTGACCGCTCCGGAGAGCAGAATTCGATCCGATCCCATCGTCAGCAGAATCATATTGGCCATCACCGCGAAGAACACCGCCGCCATGAGCAGTGGAACATCCCGTTGGTCAACCTCTGCCACGAGGTGACGCGGCCGCGGAACGGAGGCAACTATCCG
>CAYQRW010000278.1:0-4415 GCA_964419735.1 uncultured Spirochaeta sp. | reverse complement strand
CCGGTGTCGCGGATCGTGGCAATACTTCCCAGGCGACGAGATCCGCTGCCGGTGGGAATATCCAGGTCCGCCAGCTCCTCCACGGTAGAGAACTGCCCCTCCATCCGCACGGAGAAATCCATGTCTTCCGCGAGCATATTGCCGCCGGGCATGTCCAGGTTGGCCGCCGCCAGGACTTGGGATACCTGCGCTAAGCTAATCGCGTTCTCATAGACGATGCGGTTGTCAAACTCCACCCGGATTTCCCGCTCTCGGGCACCGGATATGTTCACCCGCCCCACGCCGGCGATGCGGGAAAACTCATCCTTCACGGTGGTCTCCGCCAGTCGGCTCATACGGACCGGGTCGATATCCCCACTCATGACGATATTTACGATCGGCATCGCGTTGATATCGATCTTCTCCACCACGGGGGTCTGGGCATCCCGGGGAAGGTCATTAATAATCTGGTCAACCTTGTCCTTGACCTCTTGGGTAGCCACATCGGGGTTCTTATCCAGATCGAACTCCAAGACGATGATCGAGGCGCTATCCAGGCTGAAGGACTGAATGTTCTTCAACTGGCTCACCGTACTCACCTCGTCTTCGATCCGTTGCGTGATCTGCGATGAGATCTGGTCGGGACTGGCCCCGGGATACACCGTCTGAATCGTGACGAAGGGCACCTGGATATCAGGCATGAGGTTCAGCGGGAGATTCATAAAGCCGATTACCCCGAACAGGAGGAGCGCCGCCAGCGCCATCGTCATCAGGACGGGGCGTTTAATAGACAGATCGGAAAGAAACATCGTAGGTCTCCTTAGGGTGCGCTTAGCGCTGGACCAGTTGGTCCTGCCGTCCGGTTACGCGCACCGCCCGGCCATCGGATATGAGGTCCACACCACTGGTGACCACTTCGTCGCCCGGCTCCAGGCCGGAGTCGATCGCAACGAGGAGTCCCTGCTGCCGATCAATCGTCACCGGAACCTGGTGGACAGTATCGTCGCGTACCACGAACACGTAGTGCTCCCCGCCGCTTTCGATCACCTGCCGTTGGTTGAGAATCAGCGCCTCCGCGGTCCGGTAGGTGTCGATTTCCACCGAGGCGGTGACGCCGCTGCGGATGAGACGGTCCGAATTATCAAAGCGCACCTTGGCGGCAAACGCCTTGCGGGTCTGATCCATCGCCATATCTACCTGCACCACTTCGCCGGAGATTTCCGTCTCCTGCCACAGCGCCCGCGCCGGTTGCCCCACTTCCACCTGCCGCACCTGGCGGTCGGTGAGCCATACGGTAGTCTTGAGCTCGCCGAAGTCGGAGACGGTGAACAGGGGATCTCCCGGCTGGACGTTGTCGGACTCAGAGACGTTAATCCGGGTGATAAACCCGGAGATCGGTGCCCGGACCCCGGTCATGTTCTGGACCGAATCCCAGTTGGCCCGAGCCACCTCAAAGCGCGTGCGGGCGTCATCGTAGGATTGTTGCGACACGCCATCGTCCTCGAAGAGCCGCTCGATACGATTGAACGCGGTCCGGGCGCTTTCATAGTTGAGCCGCGCCTGCTCGTAGTTGAGGGCGGGATTGTCGGTGGGAAAGCGCACCACCGCCGTGTCGGCCTCCACGTAGTCCCCCACGGAGTAGGCGATCTCGGTAACGGTATCGGAAACCATGGAGGAAGCGCTGGACTCGGCGGCACCGCTGAGACTGGAGGTGAAACTCATGTAGGTACGAAACGGTACCGGTTCCACCGCGCGCACCTCTACCGGTACGCCATCTTCCCGATGGATCGCGTCGATGCTCCGGGGGGCCTGGGCGTCGTCTTCCGGGGAACAGCCTGTCAGGGCGAGGAATGCACTCACTGCGATCACCATGCCCACAACAGCGGGTAGTACGGGTCGGGTCATAACGGCTCTCCTTTTGGCGTCGGGGCAAACCCGCGCCGGACAAATGCGGCTAATTGATGGATCTCGTCGGTGGAGGGGCTGAGCTGCTGGTCTAGGATCATCAGAAACGTTCCCGCCACAAACGCTTCAATCGTATGTAGGGCTAAGTGCGGCGACCACGCGTGGTGCAGTTCATGCCGCTCGATCGCCTCGTGGAGGAGCTGGATCGCGTTTTCGTCTCCGCGACTGATCGGACGATCCACCGAGGTTACCGGGGTGCTGTGGCTCATGGAGGTTCGGATCACCAATTCCTGCATCGCCCGAAACTCCTCATCTTCCACGAAACGCTGAATGATCCCGGTGACAGCGGTTTCCACCAGATCCACCGGCGCCCCGGTGGTATTCAAGGAGGCCTCCACCAAGCCGTCGTAGATGCTGTTCAGGCGGGATACGGTCTCCTCAAAGAACGCCTGCTTGTTCGCAAAGTGCCAGTAAATCGCACCGCGCGTGACTCCCGCCTCCCGCGCCACATCGTTGAGCGTGCCGGCGGTATACCCTTTGCGGGCGAAAACCTTGATACCCGCCCGGAAAATCTTCTCCCGGGTCTGCGCTGCCTCTTCCTTGGTTCGTTTCATCGGGTATATCGCTTCATGTTACATACATCCTGGTATGTATGTATAACGCTGTGCTCACCGTGCGTCAAGGGCCGGGGCGCCCCTTTACAAACCACCGTCGGCTTCTGCATCATGCCCCATGCAGCCCCACGACATGTTCCGCAATTTGTCTCCCCTGGACCACCGCTATTGGATCGCCAATCGTCACCTCTTCGACCAACTCGGTGATATTCTCAGCGAAGAAGCCGCCGTGACGCAGTGCGTGCGGGTGGAAGCGACGCTTCTGATCCACCTGATTCGCACGCTTATGCCCGAGGCCCCCGCGCGGGAGCGGTGGATCGCCGCCGCCGAAGCGCTTCCGACGCAGGTTACCGCCGGCGAGGTCTACGAAGAAGAGGAAACTACCCGTCACAACATTCGCGCTATCGTGAACGTGATCCAACGCCACCTCCCCGGGGAAGTTCGTCATTTGGTGCACCTCGGGGCAACCTCGGTGGACATTCTCGATACCGCCGCCGCCCTGCGCTACCGGGATGTCACCCGACGGGTGGTGCTTCCGCTGCTGATGCAGGTGGAAGAGGAGTTGATCGATCTCGCCGAGGCCAACGCCGAACGGGTGTCCATCGGGCGCACGCACGGGCAACACGCGGTGCCGATTACCATGGGCTACGCCTTTGCGGAGTACGTCTCCCGTCTGGGGCAGTCGATCGGCGAAATCGAGCAGCGCAGCGGGCAACTCACCGGAAAACTGGCCGGGGCGGTGGGCGCTTACAACGCCACCAGCGTGCTCCACCCGGACCCGGAACAGCTGGAGCGGGAGGTCCTGGCCGACCTCGGACTGGAGCCGGGAGAGCACGCCACGCAAATTGTCAGCCCCGAACCGTTGCTGCGGTTGTTGCTGGAGATGAACACCGCCTTCGGGGTGCTGGCAAATCTCGCCGATGACCTGCGCCACCTGCAGCGCACCGAACTGGGAGAGCTCTCAGAGTACTTTGCCGCAGGGCAGGTGGGGAGTTCCACGATGCCGCACAAGCGTAATCCCTGGAACGCCGAGCACGTGAAGAGCCTATGGAAGACGTTTGCCCCGCGAAGCATGACCTGGTTCATGGACCAGATCTCCGAGCACCAGCGGGACCTCTCCAACTCCGCCTCGGGACGCTTCGTGGTGGAGTTTGTGGCAGGTTTTGTAGCCGCCGCCGAACGGACGCGCCAGATTCTTTCGCGGCTCCACGTTGATCAGGAGGGAATCGAGCGTAACCTGCGCGACGGAGTGCACCGCGTTTTGGCGGAGCCGCTCTACATCCTGCTTGCTGCCGGTGGGGTAGAGGACGCCCACGAACAACTGCGGCAATTGACCCTCGCGGCGGATGAGAGCGGTCGGAGCATCCTGGAAACCGCACAAGAGCGGGAGGAGCTCTGGGCGACGATTACCGATACCTATCGACGCCTCACCCGCGGAGATCCGGAGCAGTTCTTCGCGGACCCCGCCAACTACACCGGCCGCGCTGCCGAGCGGACCCGCGCGATCTGCACCACGCACCGCCGGCGCCTGGCCACCCTGCGGGATCAGCTGTGATGATATCCCTCTTTGTGGCCCCCCGGGACGATTTTGATGGAGCCTCCCGTCGCCTCACCACCGAGTTGCGGGAGGAGGGGCTGCTGCATCGTGACGAATCGGTGCGAGTGTTCCGCTGGTACCAGGTGGGTCAGGCCGGCACCGAGGCTTTAGCCGGCTCTGGAGCTCCCGCCGCCGATAAACTGCGGGCCGCGGCGGGAGCGGCGCTGGTTGACCCGGCGGAAGAGCGACTGCTTGCCGCGCCGGAGGAATCGTTTGCTGGGCCAGTACCCGGCGACGGGGGCGCCGTCGCCGGCTCGGGTTTAACCGCACCGGACGCCCCCGCGTCTGCCGACTCCGCTCCACCTTTGCCGAAAGCCCCC
>CAYQRW010000277.1:0-4467 GCA_964419735.1 uncultured Spirochaeta sp. | reverse complement strand
GTGGGCCAGCGCATCATGGCGGCGGCCACCGACTCCCGCTGCAGCGTGATGGAAACCGCCGGTGAAGGTGGGGCGTGGGGTATGGCGATTCTGGCGGCATACACGGTGTGGAATGAACGTGGCCTGGCGCTGCCGGACTACCTGGATCAAGTCTTCGCCGACGCCGATGTGAAGGTGGTGGAACCCAACGCCGAGGAGGTGGCCGGATTCAACCGCTACTTTGAGCGCTATACGGCTGCCTTGGCGGCCGAGCGTGCGGCGGTGGAGGGTTTGGCGTAGGGATCGGCGCGATCCTTGCACTTCCCGCAGCGGACGCGGTATAGATGGCGGGTATGAAAAAACTGTGTAAGTGGGACAAGGCGCGCATCCGGAAGAAAGCAGAAAAGCTCAAAGAAGAGCTTCGAGAGCCGCAGTACTACTGTAAGAAGTGTGCCCGGGCCGCGCGATCGGCAGAACGTCTGTGTAAGCCGCAGGCGCTCGGTGATCCGGAGCGGCCCGTATAGCTCGAACCAGCGATCCGTCCAGGCAATGTCTAGTCCCGTAAACTTGCCCCGATGGGAAGGACGTCCTATTCTTAAATTCAATGAAGACAATGATTCTGGTCCTCGAAGATGAGCCGTTGAGTCGGCTCTTTATGGAGCGGACGTTTCAGAACCGTACGGATTTTACGGTGCTCTCCGCCAAGGATGGCGAAGCCGCGGTGGAACTCGCCTATGAGCACAAGATCGATATTATCGTCGCTGATATCGGCCTTCCGGGAATCGACGGAATCGAGGCTGCCCGACAGATACTAGCTCGCCAGGACGTGGCCCTGATTTTCCTGTCGGGAAATAGCGACCCGGGAACGATGGAACGCGCCGCAAGCGCGCGCCCCTACGCGATTAGAACCAAACCGGTTGATGTGGAAGGACTCCTTGCTTTGTGTAACCAGGCGGTTCAGGAAAGATCGTCGCCGGAGAGCGCCTATCTATCACCGGGATTTCTGCTGGATACGCTGTACGATACTGCCGATATCGGGATGTGCGTGACCGATGCGGAGCGCCGTTTCGTCAAGGTGAATCGTGCCTATCGTGACACCTACGGGTTTGAGGTTGAAGAGCTTCTCGGCCAGGAGTTCACTAAGGTTCTCCCGGAAGAAGATCGTGCGGTGGCGGCCGCGATGCACGATGATTTTATCGATGGATCGGTAGTCGAAATGCCGCAGGATTGGCGGGTTCAGCGCAAGGATGGCACCGTGCGGGACATCTTCGTTACGGCAGGGCGAATGATCGGAAATGACGGGCGCCCCTACAAGGTAACCACCGTCACCGATGTCACCGCGCGCCGGCAGAACCGCGCTCAGTTGGAAGATGCCTTGCGTCAGAAAGAGATTCTCCTTCGGGAAGTACACCATCGCGTCAAGAACAATCTCAATACGCTCTCCTCTATTATCACTCTGCAACAGAATCAGGTCGGCAGCGAGACGGAAACCGGCAAGGCCCTCTCCGTGGTGATGAACCGCATCCGGGCGATCAGCTCCGTCTATGAGAGGCTCCACCAGGCCGGTGATGCCACTTACATCGATGTAGAGGAGTATATCACCGGTTTGGTTCAGGACATCGTCACCGGCACGGGCCACAGCGGCACACTGCATACGAAAATCGAAGTACCACCGGCGCACACCGACTTGGACAAAGGCGTCACCCTGGGACTGATCGTGAACGAGCTCGTCACCAACAGCATCAAACACGGCAATCCCCAGGGAACCGAGCACACGATCTCCGTGAAGCTCACGATCGAGGCGGAGAACTTCGTGATCGATGTTTCCGACGACGGTATAGGCCTGCCGGAGGACTTTGAACCGGCTCGGAGCAACTCCTTGGGCATACAGCTGCTGCAGGCGCTCACCGGACAGCACGGCGGCTCGCTCTCCGTAAAGGACCCCTCCTCAGCCCACTTTCAGGTGACGATTCCCGTTTCAGACGGGGCGTGACCGCCGCCGCCCGGGCAAAGCCCTGCCACGGCCGCAACGTTCTACAGTCTCTCCATCCAGGAGGTAGGATGACGTTTCGGATGCCACACGGCTACGATATCGAGTAGAGATCCGGAAATGCGGTAGAAGATCTTATAGCTGAAGCGATGCGTCACGGCCATGCGATAGCGTCCGTGACGTTCTTGGCACGTAAATGGATTCAAAATAATCTCGTCAATACGCGCCGTCACGTCACGAACGAATGATGATCCCAGTCCTTCGCGACGTTCTTCCAAGAACAGCAACGCATCCTCGACGTCCTGCTGTGCCTCGGCAGAAACCCGAGCCGTGAACTTCACTTCTTTGTCAGCGTATCTAGTCGGTTCTTGAACTCATCGTAGGTGACAGTGGTTCCCGGCTGCTCGTGCATTTTCTCCCACCGTTCGTCGAGAGTCTTCATCTCGTCATCGGTTAGATCGTAATCTTCTTCAGCCAACTCGTTCGCTGCTTCAATGATCTCCCACCGATCTTCTGGGCTGAGTTTCTTGATCTCTTCGATGAGTGCTTCCTTGGTCATTGGTCACGCTCCTTCCTGGATTCTATCACATGTGACCGCCGCCGTTTCCGGGGCAGCAGGGCGCTCTTGAGCTCTCGGAGGCTGGTGCCGTACGCCTCGTGCAGCACTTCATCGATATCTTTGTAGGAAAGTCCCGCGGAATCGGCAATCGCGTTTGAGACGCGCACCAGAAGCTTGCGACGAAGCGCGCGCTGTCGATAGCGTTGATACCGCAGGCCCACCACGATCACGTAGAGCACCACGATAGCTGCGATGAGCAACTCCTCGGATACAAACCCAACCGCCAGCGCGGAAGCGATCATCGGGGTGACCATTGGTGCAAATGCGACGGCACCTATCCCCAACACGGTGAAGGCAAACAGGGCGGATCCAAACTCCAGAGCGTGGCGTCTCACCAGCAGGGTCCGAAGCGCCTCATACGACCCAGCCCCGCAGGCGGCAAACGCGTTCTTCAGGAGCCTCTTCGGGTCAAAACCGTGCTCGGCAGGAGCCGCGGGCGCCCCAACCAACGAGCCGCCGTTCTGCTCGTCCGCGGGTAACGCATCCAACGCCTCCTGAAAGCTCTCCATCACCTGTTTCGAGGGTACCCCGTTTATCGTTTCCCGCCGGGAGATGCGATCATAGAACTGCTTGGTGAGCACGGGGTAGGAACGGCCGGTTCGCTCGGAGATAATCGCCACAATACCGGCGAAGAGTCGTCGCCAATGTTGGGGCGAGAGCTGGTCCCGAACCGACTCCGGTGGAACCAGAATTTCCGTGGCGGCCCGAAACAACAGGTCCTCGTCGCTACCGATCAGCTGTTTCCGTTCGAAAAAATCAAACAGGTCGGAAACGTAGTCGGCGATCTCGAAGCGCAGTACCAGTCCCGAGTCTCGGGGCCGCCCATGGGCGATCTGGCGCTCATACTCCAGGTGCTCAGAGATCGAGCGCGCCAACTGGTGCAGAAAGAGACGCAGGTCCTCCATGAGACTTTCCGGATCGGCCGGCGGCGGCGGCGGACTGGCCGGGGAGGCCGCGCTCCGTGAAAAGATTGATTTCAGATTGTGCACAATATCAGCCATATTCGGATACCTTCCTGCTATTTTTCTAATTGTAGCAGCAAATTCACCCCAACGCCACGGGAACGTCCCCGATCACCCCACTCGCCGCATCGCCTCCGCCACCGTGATCCGTGCGGCACGACGGGCGGGAATAATGGCCCCCAGAAGCGCCGTCACCGCCCCGCTGGCCACGGTGAAGAGGTAATGTGCCACGGCAAAGTCCGCCCGAAAGCGCTCGCCAAAGGGAATCGGCACATTCTCGGGCATGCTGGAGACCAGATCCACCCCGGTATTGGCCAACCAGATCGCCACCGGCGTGGTCACGATTAGTGCCACCGCCGCGGCGATAACCGCCTGCCACACGCTCTCCAGGGCAAACATCGCCAGCAGTGAGCGCCCGCGCATACCGATCGCCCGCAGCGTGCCGATCTCGCGGGTCCGCTCGTGCACACTCATGGACATGGAGTTGATGATCCCCAACACGATCAGGAGATACATAATCGCCATCATCAGGGCAAAGCTGTTGGTATCCTGCTCCACCGCGGTCACCGCCGCCCGGGCAAAGTCCTGCCACGGCCGCACCTGCAGGTCAGCCGCACCCCCGAGCTCCGCGGCGATCCGCTCCACGCCGGTATCAACTCCGGTGCCCGGGGCGAGACGCACCACCACGTGCGTCACCGCGCCATCCAAATCCAAGAGCTCGTCCGCGGTGGCCAGGTCCAGGTAGACCATCTGATCATCCAGGGTGGGATAGCCGTACTCGAAGATACCCGCCACCGGCACGTCAAACAGATTCTCCACGCCGTGGCGATTCACCGCCCGCAGAAAGAGCGTATCGCCGGGGGAGATTCCCGCCTTCTCGGCCACCGGCGCCCCGATCCAAAGGCCGCGCTCACCGG
>CAYQRW010000276.1:0-4491 GCA_964419735.1 uncultured Spirochaeta sp. | reverse complement strand
TCCGTTGTGAGGCAAGCGGTGTGAGGTCTCCCACGTCACTGCGCTCCATCCATTCGGCACAGTACGATAGTGGATCTCCGGAGGCGAACAAAAAAGCTGCCAGCGCGAAGATCTGTTCGTGGTCGTGGGGAAAGACTTGCCGGAGCACGTCAGAAAGACCAATCTGACCGGCTATCTCTCGAAGGAGATGAACGAGACCCGTCTGCACGATCGATGATTGGCGGAGGTCTTCAACGCTGAACTCCAGCGTCGTTTCCACTGATTCAACCGGTGTCCCGGCCGCGGCCATCCTCTGGATGTACTCGGGCTTGTAGATCGGCAAACCTGTCTTCTTGTCGATCTTTCCGATGGGAACCCGTTGATTTCGAGGTTTTCCCTCTTCATTTCGGTAAGAAACGGACTCGTACAGGTAGGTATTGCCACCAACATTCTGCCGAACGATTGAAGCCACGCCAAAAAACCCTCCCAGTAGGTTAATAGTATTATACCTACACACTGAGAGGTTGTCAAAGTAATAAATTGCTGTGGTATCGCTATTTAGCTTGAAATGAGTCGGTCAGAATCCTTGTAGGTATAACTTTTACGGGAGTGTAGGAAGCGAGTCCCGCACCGTATTTGCCGGCACTGTCGATCGCGATCGGCGGCTCCATCTCCTCGAACCAACTTGATACAATGTGTCGCTTCGACGCTACGTCGAGTTCTTCGTAGAGATTTCCCAGCGCGCTGGTCCCGAAAACCACTTTAGGCAACTCGATTCCCGTTGATCCAACGGGGTGGCGGTCACTCATTTCTTGATTATCCATTAACGTGCCCATACTGGCAATGTGAATCCCGCCCGAACTCCACGTCACCACAGGGTAAATGGTCCCGAAGCCTTCTCGTTAGGTGCAATCGTCCGGAGACGGTAGGGGAGCCGGATCCGGCTTGGCTACTGAGAGCGGAGGAGGGGGAGGTCTGGGTGGGGGGAGAAAGAGTGTGATCGATCCAGCTCACGGAAGTGGATTACGATTACTTTTGAGGTTGATATATTCGCGAATCGCGAATATACTTTGACTATGAGTCTTCATCTCAAGCCGCAAGATGTTCTCGTCCTTCTTAAGCTCGTCGCAATTGGTGATCGCGCCTGGACGTACTCAGGCCTTGCCGGGGAATTGGGCATGAGCGCTTCGGAGGTTCACGGGGCGACTAAACGGTTAGCCAGCGCTCAGCTCTTCTTCCCGGATTCGGGTACCGTATTTCACGGCAATGCCGTTGAGTTTCTCGTCTCCGGGGTGCGCTATGCGTTTCCCGCCGAGTGGGGGACTCAGACCGTCGGCCTCCCAACTGCCTATGCTACCCCCCCTCTGAACGCACAGATTGTCCCTGGACATTCGCTGCCTCCCGTGTGGCCGTCGCGGTACGGGACAGTTGTCGGCATAGCGCTGATACCGCTCTACCCCTCGGTACCGGAGGCGGTTCACGCCGACCCTCACCTCTATGAGCTCCTCGCCCTGGTGGACGCCCTGCGTACCGGTAAGGCGCGGGAACGATTGCTCGCCGGCCAGATTATCAAAGACCGCGTCTATTTGGCGGCGCACCGAGAGGTTGCATGAGTTCAGTCCCAATGATTGAGTCGGTCGCCGCATCTCTGGGCGAACTGCGGGAACGCTTCGTCTTTGTCGGTGGCGCAGTGCTTGAACTACTTATCACCGACCCAACGGTCATCGATTTTCGTCCCACTACCGACGTCGATCTCGTGGTAGAAGCGACTACCTACGGAAGCTACGCGTCAGTAGAACAGACCTTGGCCGACCGTGGGTTCACCCATGTCGATGGTCCGGAAGTTCCAATCTGTCGATGGCGGATCGACGAGATAATTGCCGACGTCATGCCAACCGAGGAATCGATTCTCGGGTTCGGGAATCGGTGGTACCGGGAGGTGATGCGGACCGCCCACCGGTACACACTCCCATCCGGCATGGAGATTCGCCTTACCGCCCCCCACAGGACTTCATCGCAACCAAGCTTGAGGCGTTCCGAACCCGTGGCAACGGCGACGCCCGTCTCAGCTACGACATGGAAGGTATTATTGCAGTCCTGGACGGCCGTTCCGGAATCGAGAAAGAGATAGTCGCATCGTCGCCGGAGGTGCGCTCACATATCGGTGCTGAGTTCCGACAACTCAGCACCGACACCGACTTTCAAGACGCGATCCAGGGTTACCTGTCCACCTCAACCGATTCGGCCGGCCGTCGTCGAGCCGTACTTGAACGTATCGCCATCATCACTCAGGAGCATCCATGATCGCCACCACGATCACAAGCATTCAGGACATCATGCGCCAGGACACCGGCGTCGACGGTGACGCTCAGCTGCTTAGCCCGGATGGAGGGCCTTCCGACAGAAACGTGGCCTACTGTCTGAAGAAGGCAGGCCGCATCTTCGTAGGACGAACGAGCGGAAGGCGTTCTGTTGGACATCAAGTTCCACCGGGGAGCGGTAGCAACCGTTCGCGATAACGTGCTTGGGGTATAGCCGTCGGGCGGGCCTGCACCGAACGGTTGCCCGGCTGGGCTTGGCAAACCCTGACTCACCGCTCTTGAACCCCGTCGATCCGGTCTTGCCCGCTGGGAAACCCGACGGACCGGCCAGAACCGGATGGTTCAGTATAGAATTGATTGAAAGACACAAAAAAGCACCCACGGGTTCGGCGCTCTTGCACTTGAATCAACTGGGCTGGTCGGTGCCTTGCGGCACCTGCTCGCATCTGGGTCGTACCGCAGGACAGAGTCCGAATAAGGTGCGGACCCACCGGACCGCACCGACAGGAACGATCCCAACACCGAGCATCCTGGGCGTAACTGGATTTGAACCAGTGATTTCTACCGTTGGGTTTACTGTTGTGTTTTCCGGGAATTCTGAGGGCCTACCCCGTAGCTACTCCCCAAGCATTTCGTTTCTGACATCGGTATAGATCGCGCGCAGGCGTGGAAGGAGGGTTTCTTGAAGGTCGGAAACGCTGGGAAAGTCTGTACCAATCCTCTTGAGAAATCGACTCCATTCAATGGTAAACGCGTCCGATTGCCAGTGCCCGACAGAGAGGCTTTCCGGGGTTTCCGGTATCGCGGTTCCTCGATGTTTGAATGTGTTCTTCGATGCCTGGACAACACGATCGTCGGGAAGTCCACCTTCAACGAGGAGTGAATACAAGTCGTATAGATCCTTATACCGACTGTTGACGACACCAAGCGATACCACGGCTTCAAGCTTTTCTGCGGCCACTGTCTCATCGGAGTACGAAGGACAGACCATCTTCAATCTTGACGGTGCTCGCCGTCTGCAGTACTTCATCGAGCAGCTTGGTATGTTCACCAGTATCAGAGCCGAGGAGATCGATGTCTTTCGTCGGACGCGCGAATACGCCGTGGTGTTGGTAGAAAAGGAGTCCTCCTTTCAGAACGACGGAGTCTCCGTGCTCGGTCAGAACGACCCGGTGGAGCAGTCCCTCTTGCTTATACAACGTCAGAATGCGCTGAAACTGAATCCCTTCCTGCCTCGCCATATTGAGAAGTTTGTCTCGAACTGAGGCCGCCATATTGCTCACGCTCACGCGGAAATCCTCAGATGTGTTTGAACCGGGCCCTCTTCGTTCAGTTCACGGGCATATTTCAGAAGACGATCTATACTTGTGTCTCGTCCTGTGAGGTAGGTGCGGATCGCTTCGTTTACCACGTCTTGCCCGAGAGTTCGGCGGAATCGAATGACGTCGCAGATTGTCTTTTCCCGATCGTAGACCCTGAACGTCCGACCTTCGAGCTTCTCCTGCACGATTCCCAGGTTATACCTGAGTTCCCCAAAGGTGAACCGCTTGATTGGAGGGAACTCCGGCGGGCGTATTCGATTGCCTCGAGGAACAGCTACGTGGACAAACGGAGGCTCATACGTCGAAAGATCGTAGAATGTGAGAGCTGAGCCCAGGCAAACAACAGCGGTGGGTATTGCTATCTGGACTTCGAAATATCCCGCGGCAGTCTGCATGTCCTGGGCGATGTAAAGCCCCGGCTTGATACGGACTATTCTTCCTTCATCGATCAGCGTGGCGATATATTTGTTGTGTATACCTGCACGTCGAAAATCGGCGGTCCGAATGATACCAGCGGTTTCCCGGAGGTATCGATCTATCCGACTGCGAGTTTCTTCTTCCATATTCAAGTCATGATAACATCGACAACAATTAAAATAAACTGTAGTAGAAGTTATCACACTCAGTCCTGCCCGGACAGCGTGACAAAAACCACGCCGTAAACCGGGAATCAGTTGCATTCGGTTACATTCCGTTGCAAACCGTTGCTGCTGCTGGCGTCCAGCCAATCTGAAGAAGGTCATTCCTATTTCTGGAGAACATCCTCGATCGTTTCAATCGATTGCTCTTCCGACTGTGGTGAGGTAGATTGGGCGTGGGGCATACGTAACTCCTTCGAATGATTTGGTTGTTATCCGAAGGGTATGCCC
>CAYQRW010000275.1:2964-4499 GCA_964419735.1 uncultured Spirochaeta sp. | reverse complement strand
TGGTTCATGGCGTTTGGTATGACGCTGGTTCTCACCGTAGCTCTGTTCTTCGCACTAGTGTTAAACGAGGACTTTCGCGGACGTGGTTGGGTACGGGCCCTGGTGATCGTCCCCTGGGCGATTCCCCCAGTGGTATCCGGTCACATGTGGAAGTGGATCTTCAACGGTGAGTACGGCGCATTCAATGGATTGCTGCTGCAGTTGGGCATCATTGAAGAGTACCAGTTCTGGCTAAACGAACCCTTTTCCGCGCTCACGGCAGCATCCTTTGTGTTCGTATGGAGGTTCGTGCCCTTTGTTACCATCCTCTTTCTCGGTGTGCTCCAATCCATACCAAATGAGTTGTATGAGAGCGCGTCAGTAGATGGCGCCGGTCCAATCCGGAGGTTTCTCAGTATTACGCTCCCCCAGCTCGCCACCGTTGGTGCTATCGCGATCGTGCTGACGGCGATTACCTCATTTAATGTATTCGATGAAATTTTTGCGCTCACTGGTGCTCAAGAGGTGACGCGGACACCCATGATCTATAACTACGAAACGACCTTTATTCAGGGACGTTTTGGTCGTGGAGCGGCTATGGCATATCTCACCGGCATCATCCTGTTTCTTTTCTCGGTACTCTATATGCGGATCTCTCTGAAGGAGAGCGACGTATGAGTATCTCAGGACTCAAACGAAAAGACCGGCCATGGCACTACGGACTCGCAACGTTTCTTATTATCTGGAGCATTCTTCCCATTATCTGGGTCGTCATTTCCTCCGTGTCTACCCGGGCGGAGCTGTACTCTATTCCTCCCAATTGGATTCCCGATAATCCAACGCTTCAGGCGTACCGCACCGTACTTCTGGAGGGCGAAGGCTTTCGCGGTGGTGACGCGCAGGGCGCAGCGCGGTTGATTCGCACCGGCATCAGCAACTCTTTGATCATCTCCATATCCACGACGTTGTTGGTGATGGCCGTGGCGCCCCTCCTGGGCTACGCATTTGGACGCCTCCGTTTTCGTGGAAGGAAATTCTTTTTCTTTTTCGTTCTGGCGCTCATCGCCTTACCCGGGTGGCCGGTCATTATCGGGCTTTTTCCGATGATGGCATCTTTGCAACTACTGGATACAAAATTCGGACTCGTACTGTTGCTGTTCACCTACCGTATTCCCTTTGAGATGTGGTTCATGACGGGGTATTTTCGCCAAGTGCCTTCCGAAATAGAGGATGCAGCTCGGGTTGACGGGTGCACGCGACTTCAGGCGCTCTACCGGATCGTGATCTTCATGGTACAGCCGGGGATTATCGCGGTTTCCATTATCAGCTTTCTCCATAGCTGGAACTTCTTTCTGATACCGTTGGTGATGGCGTATACGTTGAACAGCAAGCCCCTGACGGTAACGATCACGGAATTTGTTGGTCAGTACTTTGTCCAGTGGGATCTTATGTCGGCGGCCACGGTGCTGGCGATCATCCCGCCATTGATCATGGTACTCCTCTTCCAGCGCTACATCGTGCGAGGACTGTCTGCCGGTGCGATCAAATAAGCGAGA
>CAYQRW010000275.1:0-2864 GCA_964419735.1 uncultured Spirochaeta sp. | reverse complement strand
TGCGGAGTGATTGAAGATAGTCCCGCCCTGTCCGATCGAGGATATATGCTGGATGTGAGCAGAAATCGTGTTCCTTCGAGGGAGACGATGATCGAGCTCATCGATTTGCTCATGGTCCTCCGCTATAATCACCTGGAGCTCTACTTCGAGGATGTCTTTGCATATCCCGGTCATGAAAAAGTGTGGCAACAAACCGGCACTATTAGTCCGGAAGACATCGAGTTTTTAGATAGTGAGTGTCGGGCCCGGGGTATAGAACTCGTGCCTAATCAGAACAGCTTCGGCCATTTAACCGGCTGGCTTTCGAAACCGGAGTACCGGCATCTTGCCGAGGCTCCCGACGGGTTCTCCGACCCCTGGGGCTCCCATCGCCCCTATCCGTTCTCCCTGTCTCCGGCAGTTGACGAGGTCGACGGGTTCCTCGATGAGCTGTACACAGACCTTCTTCCGCATTTTACCAGCCGGAGATTCAACGTGGGTCTGGATGAGACCTTTGATTTGGGCCAAGGCAGAAGCGCGGGCCTGATTGCAGAACTTGCGTCCCAAGACCCGTCTCCCGCCGCGCGACACAATGCTACCGGTCGGGTATATCTCGACATGCTCCAACGGGTCCACCGCCTGGTGGCGACATCGGGCCGAACGATGTACTTCTGGAGCGACATTATCCAGAATCATCCCGATCTCATTTCAGAACTGCCTCCTTCTGTCGTCGCCATTGAGTGGGGATACGAGGCAGATCACGATTTTGACTCCCGCTGTCGCCGCCTCCACGAGGCAGGTATTCCGTTTCTCACCGCACCGGGAACCTCCGTATGGAACAGTGTCGCCGGCCGTCTCAGTAACGCGGCCGAAAATATCGCTAACGCTGTGGAAGCTACCCTGCGGTATGATGGTCGCGGTATACTGCTCACGGACTGGGGCGACAATGGGCACGTGCCTCCGCCGCGTCTGAGCCGACCTCTCATCGTCCTGGCAGCCGCTCGGTCTTGGAACCCCAGCGCCACCACCACCGTCGATAGGGCAATCGGATGGACCGTATCCTACGAGGCTGGAAACTTTTCGGAATCGGATCAGAACACTTTTACAGCAGTGTTCAAGACCGTGTCCGATCTGGATTTCCTGTCGCGGACCGGATTGATTCACAACGCGTCACTTCTGGGAGTGGCGCTCTTTACCTTCGGCGTTCCCGCCCATGCGCCACATCTTCGCGACGTATCGGCACAGACTCTGAACCAGGTGGAGACGCATCTGATAGAGGCTCGACGTAGTCTGCAGGAATTGCCGGCCACAACCCTTGCCGCTGAGAACCCATTTCTCGACGCCCTCAAATTCTCAGTCGATCTCGGTCTGTTTGCTCTCGATATACTGAGGCTCCATCGAAGACACGCCGGTCTCACCGCGGGGGAGGACGAATCCACCACGACCATTGCTGATCGGGCGAGAGGGGCGCTGAGACAACTGGATGAGCAGCTCGTGATCGACTGGAATCGTGAGTACCGCCCTGGAGGTCTTTCCCGGAGCCGTACCGCGCTGGCGCAGGCGGCCGTCTTCTTAGACCTTATCGCCGAGAGGAATTCACAATGACACCCCTGAATATGCCGTTTCGCTTTGGGCTGGAGACGCTACTGGAGCGTCCGTCGCGAGTCGCAGTCTATCATCGCGACGCGTCCGGACAGCACACCTCCGATGCTCAAAACCTCGCCGACAGTTTACGAGGACGACGGATCGCCGTGCTCTCTCATCCCGCAGGCGTAGATCGCGATCTGGAGCCGGGCATCGACAAGATCCACGATTGGCTACAAAGGGGAGATGGGCCACAGGGCGCCTCTATCAGTGCGCTCTTTGGACCACAACACGGGCTCCGTGGTGAGAAACAGGACAACATGATAGAGAGCGCAGATTATACCGACCCTGAGCTCGGTATTCCCGCGTTTAGCTTATACGGTACGTCACGAAGGTTAACTGACGACACCGCCGCGACCTTTGACGTGCTGCTGGTTGATTTGCAGGACGTGGGCGTCCGCGTGTACACGTTCCTCACTACGCTCGCCTATATTTTAGAAGACCTGCAACGGTGGCCCGGCAAAGAGATCTGGGTTCTCGACCGCCCAAATCCTACCGGAAGACGAATTGAGGGCCTCAGCCTGCAGGCGGGACATGAGAGTTTTGTCGGTGTTGATACGATTCCCATGCAGCACGGGCTGACCCTGGGTGAGTTCGCGCTGCACTATCACCATTCCAGAAACCTGACAACGAATCTCACCGTCGTTCCTATGACCGGCTGGCGTCCGGATAGCCCTGGTGAGAGCTGGCCCTCGGAGCGGGTCTGGGTTCAGCCCAGTCCAAACATGCCGGGACTATACACCGCGCGGGCCTATCCGGGAACCGTCATGCTCGAGGGGACGACACTCTCGGAAGGCCGAGGAACGACACGCCCGCTGTCACTCATAGGTGATCCACGGGTGGATTGGAAGCGTGTCCGTGCGGAGGTTCCCGATCAATCGGTTTTTAAGGGATGCCGGGTGCGGCACGTGACATTTCAACCGACGTTCCACAAACATGCCGGTGTTCCAGTACCGGGGATCGAGCTAGTCACGGAAGGAGAATTCTGGAGACCCGAGGAGTTCAAGCCGTATCGGTTAGTGGCTTCTGTCATCAAGACCATACGTAGTCTGTATCCGGATCTCCCCCTGTGGACCACACCACCCTACGAGTACGAGTATGAGCGAGTCCCCATAGATGTCATAACCGGTGGCCCGCACTTTCGGGAGTGGGTGGACGACCCTCACACCGATTGGGAGCCCTTCATTCGCGAGATCACCCAGGACGAAACGCAGTGGCAAGGATACTCCCGGCGCTGGTGG
>CAYQRW010000274.1:0-4518 GCA_964419735.1 uncultured Spirochaeta sp. | reverse complement strand
TGCACCCGTGCGAGACACCGATTGATCGTTACCGCTGTCAAACCAGCGTCTGAGTTTCTTGATGATATGGCACCGACAACGATCCGGTTAGTACAGTAGCGCGGGCTATCCGCCCGCGCCCCGCTGTTCACTACAACGTTCCAAAACTCTTCTTCCGCCCACACGACCGGCATCCCGGCACTGCGCCCCTTCGGCGATACCCGTCAACCTTGGACCTGGTAGTTGAGGCATGCGGCTTTCCACAACTCGGACAGGTCCACATCCGGGTCTCCGAGTCCCACGGTCCGATCTCCGTTGGACTCACGGTATTTGTCTGAGTGTCCCAGTAGGCAGCGATGTCGGGGTACAGGGCAGCCAGTGATACCTTCGAGGTGAAGTGTCGACCACGATTGCACTCACACCCGGACTTGGTAGATCCGGTACGATGGTCAACTCTCGCCAGGTAAGAAGAACCGCAGCGTGGGCAGATGAAGTAATACTCGAAATTAGACTGGTTGGAAACGTCCTCCGGTCGAATCGGGGAATTTGCCTCGTAGTCCCATTGCGCCGCAATATCGGGAGAACAATGCAAAAGACTCTTTTCGAGTGCCACCGATCGAAGCTGCGTGTTTAGCTCCTGAAATCGAGCTTCATTGAGAAACCCATTTGTCGCCCGGTAATCGCTGACTTCCTGCGTTGTGATGCCACTCAACTCCAGGAGCTGGTCGATGTGTCGTTTCTCCACGTGTACGTGAAAGAGCACGACGTCTCCGTCGATCGGCGGCAACTGATCGTCCCTCAGCCGGATTAGACGAACTCCCGCGGCGGCGAGGGACTCTGACTTCTTCTTGTCCTGGGCCACCCTGTTCGTATGATGGAAGTTACCATCGATCTCGAACCCGAGCCGGAATGCTGGGAGCCAGACATCGACTTCCTGCCCTTCAACCTTCGCGTTGAATTCAACCTTGTCAAAGACCGCTTCCATTTCCGCACCGACCCTGTTCTGCGTACGGCTGGATCGGCTCCAACACTTGGGGCATTGATCTCCGCGTATTGTGCGTTTGTGAACAACTTGCTTGAAGCTATGGCCCGCTGAACACAACCACCAGACCGATCTGTTCGAATAGGGCGTCACGTCGTGTGGCGTCCGGTCACCGTTCCTGGTGGGGTGCCACTCAGCCGCGATCGCCGGAAAGGCGACCGCCAAGTTGTTCGTCTCCGTCGCCACCTGCCCCGCACACATCTTGCAATGCCCCTCGTTTTTGATCAGCGAGTAGAGAGTTCGGGGGTAGCGATGACCATGCTCACACCGATAATCCACCGTTATATGCGCCGCTGGGGCAATAGCAAACGGGTCCAAATCCTCGTTACCGTCGGGGTCGAGAAATCGCAGGAGCTCCGGGTACTTTGCTCCGAACGATGTTTCCGGCGTTACCACCTTTCCGGCGCACATTGGGCAGTCAGTCCCCGTACCGTCTTTCCGCCACCGGTTGTATACGAAGGATTTCCACTCATATCCACAGACGTGACACCGCCACGTGATCTCCTTGTTGGTACCGCGGGTAAGTGACTCAAAGGACATCTCGTTGAGGTCCGCGGCCCAGTCCTTCTGGATTTCCTTCTTCCTTGCCTCCACCCGTTCCTGATTGAACTCACGACCACCATTTGAAACTTGTTTTGCCATGCATTCTCTCCTTTGACATTTGATGTTTATAGTATGCCACGTTTTTATAACCCTGTCTATAACATGTAGACATTTCGTAGGATTGGCTGAAAACTGCCGCCTGTGGAACCAGTCGACGGTCTCAGAGATGCCATCGCGGAAGTGGTGAGAAGACGACGAAAGGCGTATGGCATTGCCCAGGAATCTCTCGCCGATAAGGTCGGCCTCAACCGCAGCTACGTCGGTATGATCGAAAGAGGGAGACAGACTCCTTCCCTGGATGTGGTTTTCGCGATTGCCGGGGGACTCGAGGTCGACGCGTGGGTGCTAGTGAAAGAGATTCAGGACGAGTGGGAACTGCGACGCGACGGCGAGCCAGGCGGAGCGTAGTTCACGACGCTGGATGACCTGCGGCGAAGTGCTGCTGCGGGCGGTTTAGATAGTGAAATTCTTTACGGAGAGGGTTTGGAAACACCTCGATTCGAAGGGCGCCAAGGTACTTCTGGAACTGGTTTCTTGTTGTTAGCAGAGTTCGAGTACCGCTTTCCGGTGAAGCTGGTCATCTCCACACTGTACGGACACCGATTCGGATACGACTTTTAAAGTTTACGTGGTGGTGAGGGTGTTCCAGATATCGTCGCGGTCAACCCGTTGACGCCCAGATTGATGGAGTTCCTGCGCGGTTTTTGTAGTCGAAGCGAGCGCAAATCACAGCATTCATACCGACTATGTCTCTGGCTACCACAAAGGATGGTGCTGCTCACTCCATGCGTTTCCCTTGACCCGGGTGTAGCACCAAACTGTAGCATGTCGCACGTCACACGCAGCCCCTACGAGCCACACATGGCCACCGATTGAGCTTTCCCATTTTGGCAGCCTTGCCGTATCTCCCTACCAATGCTACAGTTAGCCACGTTAGGTTGCGCCGTGGTACACGGCAACAGCGGATTCCCAAGCTGGAGACGCGGGTTCGACTCCCGTCCGCCGCTTTTTAATTCATTATTATATAAACAGATAGAGGAATCCTCGCAACGTGTGCTCCAGTTCCTCAACCTTTTTACGCCATGCTGTTGACGGTGTAAGTGATTCGTATCGTCATATTTCCCAAAGCTATACGCTAAAAACATATAATTAGCTTCTCTTTTATACGTTGTTATCGTATAATAAAGATATGGACGATCTCCTATTCCAGTACAACCCGTGGTGGGAAGCCACCGATTTCCTCAGCGGTATCAAACCCCGAGATAGATACGTTGACTGGATCTTATCCCGGCTTTCGGAACGGCATGCCCTCCTTCTTTCGGGCCTCCGGCGCGTTGGCAAATCGACCATAATGCGACTCGTTGTTGATCAGCTCATCAAGAGGGGCCACGCGCCTTCAACTATCCTATATGTGAGCCTCGATGACTACATGCTTCGACAGAACAGCATCCTCGATGTCGTCAACAGCTTTCGCCAAATCAACAAGCATTCCGTAGACGTTCCAGTGGTCGTGATGTTGGATGAGATCACCGCCAAAGAAGGCTTCCAACAGCAATTGAAGAACTTAGTCGACCGAGAGCGGGTCACGATCGTGGCCGCGTCCTCGTCAAGCTCATTGCTGCAAGATCAGAAGGCACTGCTCACCGGCCGGTCTCAGACGCTCGAGATACAGCCACTAACCTTGGAGGAGTATCTCGACTTCAAGGATGTATCGGTTGCACGCAGAGACGCCCAGCTACTGGACCGGTACTTCCGGGATTACGTACGTGACGGTGGCCTTCCCGAGCACGTCCTCCATCCAAGCAGGGATTATCTCATGAATCTTGTCGACGACATCATCCAGAAGGACATCACCGCGCTCCATGGTCTCAAAGACCATCAGGTCGTTCGCGACTATTTTACCCTGCTCATGGAACGAAGCGGCAAGCAGGTCAGCATCAACAAATTGGCGAATATCCTCAGCCTGTCTCCTGACACCTCTCGTCGTTACCTGGGCTATTTTGAGGATGCATACCTGATTCACTCCGTTTCTCGATGGGGAAAGACCAATGAACGCATACTTTCCCCAAAGAAAATCTATGCCTGTGACCTGGGAATCAAGCATCTCTTCATCGGCGACCGCGATTGGGGCAGCTACTTTGAAAACTACATCTATCTTTGTCTGAGACAACACCAACGAGTGCACTACGTACGGTCCGGCGAGCACGAGTTGGACTTTCTGACCGAAGACGAGACTCTCATTGAAGTGAAATACAACAGTGAGTTGGCGGGCGCGCAGCTGAGCGCTTTCAACGAGTTTCCGGCAACCAGAAAGCAGATTATTGCATCTGTCCGGGATACCCAAATCATCAACGAACTTTGGGAAACACGACAAGACGCTCCAGCTGATCGCTCTCAACTATGAGAAATCTGATTGAGCCTTGAGCTGTCCGGTTCGATGTGTTCCCATCCATAGGCTCGGCGATCCACCTGGTTGATGCGTTTGATTAACTATCGGGGAGACAGACGCCGTTTAACACCCGGGGACGGTGATCGGGGTCCGCGGTGGGGCGCGTTTCCTGCCGCTACGACGGAACCAAACCAGCATGCCCAGGCACAGACTCAGGACGATCCGTCCCCCTGCAAGCACAACAACCGCACCGACAGTGTAACGAAAGCCGTGAAGGATCCGGGTGAGCATGTCATACCCATGGAAGTCCAAGGCCAGGAGGTGGCGCCGGTACATTCCTCCGGGAGCGATCCCCCAGGCGATCAGATTTGCCACGAACACGCCGGAGGTCATTGAGAAGGCTGGTCACACCGCGCCTCCGTCGTGGTGTTGCTCGCCCATGCATCCGGAGCACGATACACCGGACGAGGACGCCCCAAGGCGGGGTCGGAGCCCACACACTTCG
>CAYQRW010000273.1:0-4555 GCA_964419735.1 uncultured Spirochaeta sp. | reverse complement strand
GACCGTCAGAAAACGCCCCCGCACGTTGTGGGAGTCAAGCGTCTCCTGGGTAAGCGCCGCAATTCGTTTGAGATCTGTCGTCGTGATCGCGCCGGTAGAGATGATTCCCCGGATCAGCCCGGCGATGCGGTTGGACATGATCGTGCCAGTCACGCTCATTCCCGCGGTGTCGATCACCGCACCAAAGAAGCGCGTATCGTCACCCCGGGTTATCGTCACGATCGACGCGCCCCTTTTGGTGGCGCCCGCTGTCTCTTCTATCGTGATCGTCCCGACCGTCCGTTGCCGCGTGAAAAACGCCGACTCAAAGAGGCTCTCGTTGGGCAACGCCTCAGCGTCGGTTATCCCGTCGCCGCCAAAGCGGGTTGCGTCGCGTATCCAGACAACTTCCTCCGTCGCACGAGCGTCGCGTTCACGGCGAAGTGCGGCGATCTCATCCAATAGCTGTTCTCTACTCGCACCGTCCCCGGCGTCGCTGGTCATTTCGATGTAACTCCTGGGGTGAATTGTGTAACGGCAGACCGTGAGACGCGTACCGCCACGCCAACTATAACATAATGGAACGGCGATCCCAAATTTTCCTGCCGCCGCGATTCATCCACAATAGATGGTATGGAGGCGATGCGATGACACAACAGTGCGCCCGCTGCAACACAGAGATAGACACCGACAACGAAGCCCATTATCGGTGCAAAACCCACGACTACGTTATCTGCGAGGAGTGCCACAAACGGCAGACCACCTGCCCCCACTGCGGCAAACGCCTCACCCACCAGTCCGATTCCTACCAGAAGCGCGCCTTTGACGATCCCGCCGCCCGGGGGCTCCTTGGCTTCTGACACGATGCGCAGGTGGCGCAACCAACTGTACCTCGGCCCGCTCCCGGGTCTCGAACGGTCGATCCGGACGTTTGAAAACGAACTCCGTTCTGCGGAGATCCATACCGTTGTCTGTCTGAATCCCCCGGCAGAAATAGAACACCTCTCGCCGGAGTACGCCCGGTGGCGCGAACGGGTAAGAGCGCGTGGGGGTATCGATACCACGGAGGGGGACGGCGCCGCGCGGGCTTTGGAATCGCCGGCGCCAGAGACCGCAGTCTACCCGCTCGCCCTCGTAGACATCCCCCTAGAGGATTACCACGCTCCCTCACCGGAAGTTGCCCCGCTCTTTTGGGAGCACGCCCGTCGGGTTGGCGAACTCATCAACGCCGGGCACCGCGTCTTTGTCCACTGCACCGCCGGCCGCGGCCGCACCGGCACCTTCGGCGTCGCCGTGCTGATGGGGCTGGGATATACCTACGCCGACGCCGCGGGAGAACTGTGGTCGGTCGGCTCATACCCGGAGGCAGATGAACAGGAAGCATTTCTGTTGAAAAGGGAGAACGTATGAGCAATTCCGTTCCCGGTGGAGCAAGAGAATCCGGTGTTTTCATTAAAAGAGCCGATAGTCTGGCGTCCCGGTATGAGCGCGTGGACACCTGCCGAGCAGGTTTCTGAGGGACCGTCTAACACAAAAGATGTTATGTAGAAACAAAGGCCATGGCTGCAGGATTGTCAATTCTGGAGCACGGTGTGCATCTCCCGCCAGCTCAGCAGACGGGCGACCTTCCGCTGTACCGTTTCGTCACCGGAGTAGACCAGATACGCCCGTTCCGGGGGAATGCCGCTCCAATCCCGATACCGTTCCAGACCGTGAAAGGCATCGCCGGAAACGGTGCGTCCCGCCTTGATCTCCACGGCGCGCAGGAGATCAGCCTGTTCAATGATCAGATCAACCTCGTTGCCAGAGGAGTCCCGAAAGAACCACGCATCCGGTTCCAGTCCCCGATGGTGCATCCCTTTGACGTACTCGGCGACGATAAAGTTCTCAAACAGGGCACCTCGCAGATGAAACGTGTCTAGTTCCCGGCGCCGTCGAATCCCGGTGAGAAACGCGGCGAGACCGGTGTCGTAGAAATAGAGCTTGGACTGCTTGATGACCCGCTTGTTGAAGTTGCGATGGTGCGGTCCAAGGAGGAAGACGATGTACCCCGCCTGTAGCACCGAGAGCCACGCCTTTGCCGTCTTATGATCGATCCCCAGATCGTTTGCGAGGGACGAGAAATTGAGGACCTGTCCAATTCGTCCGGCACACAGCTGCAGAAACCGATGAAACCGGTCGAGGTCTCCGATGTTCTTCAACGTACGGACATCCCGTTCGATGTAGGTGCGGACATACCCGGGGTAGAGATCGGTTGGTGAGATATCCCGGTCGTACGCGGCGGGATACATCCCCCGGTAGATGTAGTCGAAGGGATCGTCGTAACGATAGGAGGTGTCCGCGAGTTCTTCAGTGGTAAAGGGCAAGAGGTTGAGGAGCCCTACCCGTCCAGAAAGGCTCTGGGCTAAGCCCTCCATGAGCAGGTAGTTCTGGCTCCCGGAGAGAACAAACCGTCCCATCGCCCCCGTTTCGTCAATAAACCCTTGCAGATAGGAAAACAGCTCCGGTAGGCGCTGCGCCTCGTCGATGATCACCCCGGTATCACCGTTTTCCATGAGGAACGACCGGATATCCTCGCGAACCCGTTCCCGTTCATCGGGAAACTCAAGGTTGACGTAGGCGTAGTCCGGAAGAAGCTCTCTGAGGAGGGTTGTCTTACCGGATTGTCGGGGGCCGGTAACAAAAAGTACCGGGTATTTCGTCAGGAGGCGGTTCACCGATGCCGCCAGAGTTCGAGGGACCATACTATGATCATACGCTGGAAGTGGCCAGCAATCAATACAAATTGGGAATTGATTTCCTGATGTGCAAAGCAAGCGCGGCTGTAACTCCGGTTTGGGCATCGTGCCGGACTATTTTTTTCGGTGGCGATCTTTCCACAAAAAACAGAAAGTGTTTAATCATCGAAACAGTCTGAAGAGTCGTGAAAAACGACGGGAACAACTGGAATGGCTGACAATCCTGCATCGCAGACTCGTCCGGACGCGGATGTCGGCGGAAGGTTTACTGGTTGCGGAATTGTCGCCGGACCAGAAGAGCCTATTGGAGGGGCTGACGTGGTCGCACCTCGAAAATCCGTACGGTATGGATCTGCACTACGCGATACGCCGTTGTGGGAGTGATACCACGGACGAGACGTTGCATCACAGGTTGCATCCAGAGCAACCGTTAGATGTATTCGAATTGCCGAGCCCCGAAGCTCTTATAGAGCTTTTGCTCGACATTGCTTCAACGGTTAATCGCTTTGGTCCCCTCTATGTTGAAGACGAACTTCCGACTCATCTCCCGCTCGTTTTAGTTGCGATGTATCGGATCGTGGATGGTATGCCGCCGTCCGTATTCGATCTCTTTCTCCATCGAAGATTTGAAGCGCTATGGCGGCTCGTGAACGACCTGGAGGTACTCTTTTTTGAGAACATTCCGTCCGATGATTCACGCAGGATATCGTTTCGGAATGCCGTGCGGGAGTCTGAAGAGTTCTCTTTTCGAGAAACAATCTCTGGGGACGATGGACCGACCATAGACGAAGTCTGTAAGGCTGAGCCCTCATCACTCCTCCGTGAGTACGCACAGGTATTTTTCCATAACCAGGACGATCCCGACATTATTCGTACGAAGACGGCCAGTATCTGTAGCCGCCTTCGTGACGGGGTAACACTCGCCGAGAAGATCGTGGTCAACGGTACGCTCCTTATCCAGCTGGGTTTCCCGGTATCAGAAATCCGAACACGACTTCTTTCACTTTTGCCGTCCAACGGAGAGATCTCGTTAGATCCGACTATCGCGGATGCGATGAAATATATTATCGGGCCATTGGTTACGAACGGTCGAAATACGTCTGTGATTGAGTCGATCATCGAGCAGACCAGCGTATTTCAGAGAGAATTACACGCGATGAACCACGGTGACGACGATCCCCTTTGCGAATTAGCCGAGGCCGCCTCCCGTATCGGGACGATCAAAGAACGAATAGCGTTACAGGGCCGTCTCGAGGATTTTCTATCCGTTGCCGAGGGAGACTGTTTTATATGATGCATTACAGATGGATTCAGGGAGCGTATCGAGGCATACCGGAGGAGCTGATTCCACGAACAAAATCCGAATGCAGCGGTCTCATCCAACGTATCGCCTCCCTGGCGTTCGCCGAACGGTGTCGGCGGTTTCAGCGGGAATACACCGCATCAATCGAAAGAAACGTCGAGTTGATCGCAGACTTCTATTCGGATCAGGAGTGGCCGTTTGGGTACACCGTCGATGACCGCGTTGACGGCGTCTTTGATATCCTCTCAATGTTCAATAGCTTTGGCGCCTGGGATATCCGGGAAGGAATGACCCGACTGGGGGCGGGGATTGAGCAAACCTTGATTCGGATCGAACCTCCGGTTGTCTTCGCCCGGCTCCACGGACGATATCTGACGACCCTTGATGCGGAGGACATCGACCGGTACGGACTTCGGCGGTACGCGGAAAAGTACGGAGCAGATCCCAACCACAAGTCGATCTGGACGGAGTTGCACGAGGCCAACCGGGAAGGTGCTGAGCAGGTGTGAATTGCAGTCCTACCCTAATCACACGC
>CAYQRW010000272.1:0-4578 GCA_964419735.1 uncultured Spirochaeta sp. | reverse complement strand
CGTCAAAGCCACCCCAGGTGAAGGGGCTGTAACCTTCCGCCCCTCCGGCGAGCATGCGTAGGGCTCGGCCGGATCGGATACGGTCCGCCGCCATGATCAACGCCTCGGTTCCGGTGGAACAGGCGCTGGAGTTGGTGGTGACCTGATTTCCTAGCCCCAGCAGTCCCCCGATGCGCGCGCTCACGGCGCTGCTCATCGTCTGCTCCACCATGGTGCTGCCCAGGCGCTTCGTGCGGCCGGCGTTTACGCCGGGGATCACTTTGTCTCCCAGGGTGTCCACCCCCCCCACGCCGGTGCCCACGATCGCTCCGGTATCCCAGTCGACGATACCGTCTTCCGGTGGGTGCTCGGGGAGCCCCGCGTCCCGCCAACAGTCGACCGCGGCGATACCGGCGTAGGTCATGGAGCTGTTCATCGCCATGAGCACGTCCGGCGAGAAGTATTCCGCCTGAATCTTGTCGATTCCCTGAGGAATGCCGCCCACCTGGCAGCCGAACTTGAGATCCTTGAGTTCCTCCACGAACCTGATGCCGCTGTGCCCCGCGCGGAGCGCCGCTTCAAACTCATCAAGTCCGTGGCCATTGGGAGCAACCACACCCATGCCGGTAATCACCACGCGGTGTTCGGTGCTGGATCGTGTCTGTGAACGCTCACTCTTGGCTGTCATCTCGCACTCCTATTCCCGAGGCGGTGGTGCGCGCCACCATTACCCCGTCCTGGTTGGTCATCGTTACGGTGGCGCGGAGTTTGCGCCGCCGCCAGAAGACCAGTTCGCCGTGAATCTCGACCGTTTCCTCCGGTACGACGCTCCGGGTGAACTCAACTTCCGCGTCGGAGAAGAGCGTCAGCCAGCCGTGCTGCTGTTCCGGGGGCAGGTCTCGGGCTACCAAATAGATTCCTTGGCAGACCACTCCCACCTGGCACATCGATTCCAGGAGAATCACTCCCGGGGTGACCGGGTTTCCCGGAAAATGCCCCGGATAAAACACTTCATCCTGCCGAAAGGTATAGCGGCCGTGAATACTCTGTTCATCTACCGAGAGAATTTCATCCACAAACCGGAACGGCCGCTGCTGCGGGAGGCGCTCCAGCAGTTGGGTTGGCGTCAGTATCGTACCCATAGCTACATCTTCCCTCCGCGGGAGGCCTCGCTGGGATGCGGGTAATCCGGGTACTGAATCCCCTGGAAAATACCCACCTTGGCGTCGGTGATCAGGTAGATCACCTCGTCATCCACCGCTACCTGCGCGCTGCCCAATGCCACGGCGCTGCCGGAGGCGGGAAGATCGGCGTAGCGCCGAATATCTACCTCGTAGCGGACGATCGAGTTGTGGGGTCGGATCTGCCCCTGAAACTCCACCTCTTTTACTCCCAGAGCGCGGCCGTAGCCCTTCGCCCCACGGAGACCGGCGTAGAGTCCGATGAGCTGCCAGACCGCATCCACCCCAAGGCATCCCGGTTGTACCGGGTCGTTACGGAAGTGGCACTGAAAAAACCACGCGTCCAGGAGTACATCCTGCTCCGCCACGATGCGCCCCCGATTACCGCGGTGCGTGACCTCGGTGATGCGATCAAACATGAGCATCGGTGGTGCCGGCAGCCGCGCCAGCCCTTCTTCCGGCGGATCGTCCACCAGGGTGCCCCAGGCGATTGCCAGGATTTCCTCTTTCGAGAACGTTTCCCGCTGCAGATAGTCTGCGTACATCATGCTGCCGTTACCTCGAGCGTTACTGCCCCCCAGGTGAGTCCCGCTCCCACCACCGCCAGAAGGATCTCGTCTCCGGTCTGGAAGCGCTCCCAGTTCTGCGAGAGCACCGACGGTGCGCCGGCGGCGCCGCAGTTGCCAAAATCTTGTACGTTGAATAGGTGGCGGTCGGAATCGATACCAGCTCGGGAGACCACCGACTGCAACATCAGCAGGTTTGCCTGGTGCCCGACAAACCAGAAGTTCTCTCCCGATAAGGCGGACCGCAGGTCCTTAATGCATTCGCCGGTCTTGCGGATCGCAAACCCCTGTACCGCGGGCCCGTTCTGATCAAAGTGGCCGCCGGTGGGGATAATCACCTTTTGCCAGTTGCCGGGGTCGGATCTGAGGAGGGACGTACCAAACCGCAGGCGTCCGGTGTGCCGGGGAGAGACCACTGCGGCGGCGGTGCCGTCACCCCAGAGCACCGCCGTGTTACGGTCGGAGTAGTCCACGGTGCGGGTGGTGTTCTCCACGTTCACCGTAAGGATGTAGTCCGGAAGCGCATCGCTCTGCATGCCGGCAAGGAAGTGCAAGTGGGCGGCAAAACTGGAACACGCCGAGTTCAGATCAAAACAGGGAGCGGTGATACCCAGTTCCGCGGCGATCGTACACGCCTCCGCGGGCGTCGTATGCTGCGGTGAGCATCCGCCGGCGACAACCATACCCACGGCATCCGGTGTAATCCCGGCTCGCTCCAGAGCCATCCGCGATGCGTGGGCGCCGCTCTGCGCGTTGCTGTAGAGCGCCGCCTCCTGTCCCTCCTGGATATTTCGGTTACGCGTCTCCCGGATGTAATCCAGGGGAAGTACCGTTCGCCGCGTGCGGATTCCCACCCGCTCTCGAATCCAGGCGTCGGAGGTGCCGATATCCAGATCTTCCAGGAACGCGTTATCAATTACGTTTTCTGGGTGGAAGTGTCCCAGTCCCAGAATGTTGAGCCCCGGGGGCTGAACGGTGGATGCGGACTGCTCAGGGGAGGCGTGGTCAGGATGCGGCAATGTGCTCTCCTCCATCGGCGCGAATGAGGCTGCCGTTGATCCAGGCCGCCTCGTCGCGGCTCAACAGGTACACCACGTTGGCCACATCCTCCGGCGTGGTGAGCCGGCCAAAGGGATTGCGCGAGCGGGCGGTTGCCTTCATCGAGGCGCTTCCGGGAATCGCCCGCAGCGCCGGGGTGTCGGTGACCCCCGCCTGCACGATATTGGAACGGATGCCGTACGGGGCGTACTCCACGGCGATCGAGCGGGACACCGATTCTAACGCCGTCTTCGCCGCCGAAACCGCGGCGTATCCCCGCCAGGCGATATCGTTGCCCTCGCTGGTCAGCCCGAATACGCGGGCGTCCGCGGCAAACAGGCCTTTCTGGAAGATCGCCTGTACCCAGGAGAGCATGCTGGTTCCCATGCTGTAGATCGTTCGTGCCATATCCTCATCCTCGATGAGAGTATCGCCATATACCGGCGGTACCAGCGGAGACAGTGCGTCGTAGCCTTCCGAGAGAAGCTGTTCCGCCGCCTCGCGGAGATGGTCGGCGGAAGTATTGAGCTTACCGGCGAGGCGATCCATGAGTTCCTCAGTACGCTGGGAAAAACCAGCGGGAAGGGGAGCGATCGGTTTCAGATTCCCGAAGGCGATGGAGTGGAGCATTACCCGAATCGGTCCGGGGCTTGCCTGCTGCGCCTCTTCGGCGACCGCTTCCAGCGTGGACTCAATGCCGGTGGGGCTCAAGGCATCCAGGTTGAGCGCCCGAAAGCGAGCCTCCGGTTGCAGGTTGCCACGGATCACCTCGAACTCCCGTTCGATCCGTTCCATGGCACCCCGGCGGTCGCGATGGACCACGCATATGGACAGTCCCGCCGCGGCGAGGCGTTTGGCAGTGGCCAGTCCAAATCCGCTGGATCCGCCGAGAATAAGTGCCCATTGTGATGAGGAAAAGTTGACCTCGTTCATACTCGTACCTTTCGGGTCATGATTGGATAACTTTGTCAGCTTTCGACCGAATAAGCAACCGACTGAATTTGTACATGAAAAGAAGTTTTATAGAAGTTACAGAATTATGAGCCCTTCCACAGGTGCCGCTCGAGATCGATTCTCCCGTCAGGATCCACGGAGACGTCCTCATCCCGGAGCAGCGCTCGCTGAATGTCCCCGCCATCTCCCGGAGGCAGGGAGATCTTCCCGTTTGAGTTGACCACCCGATGCCATGGGAGCGGGTGGGCGTCGTTCCCGCGGCGTAGTACCCACACCACTGCCCGAGCGGCGCGCGGGTTCCCGGCGAGGGCAGCGATTTGGCCGTAGGTGGCAACCGTTCCCCAGGGAATTGCCCGGACGATCTCCTCAATACGCCGAGAGAGGGATGAGCGAGCGTTCGCCTCAGCTGGATCTAACGGTACCACCGGCATCACGGATCTCCTGCAGGGCCGCCTCGTAGTCGCCCTCCTCCAGGTTCACCGCGCGGGTGGCATCGGAGAAGACGGTGGTGGCAAAGCCCAGTTGGAGCGCATCCAGGGCAGTGAATTTTACGCAGTAGTCCGCCGCCAACCCGCAGATGTCCACCGCGTCTACATCGTGGTTTTTCAGGATCTCCTCCAAACCAGTTGCGCGACGGTGATCGTTGTCGAAGAATCCGGAATAACTGTCGATAGCCGGATCATCTCCCTTGCGGACCACGTAGTCGATCTCGGCCACGTCCAGGCCGGCGGCAAAAGATGCGCCGGGGCAGTGCTGTACGCAGTGATCCGGCCAGAGGATCTGTTGTACGCCGGAAAGATCGATGACGTCTCCCGGGGCGTGGCCCAGGTGGCGTGACGCGAAGCTCTGGTGCTCCGCCG
>CAYQRW010000271.1:0-4587 GCA_964419735.1 uncultured Spirochaeta sp. | reverse complement strand
TCACGCAGATCACCGGCCAGGAGCGCTTCGGAATCCTCAGCGTCCTGATCCTATTTGCCGTAGGCGGCCTGATTCTCGCCGTTGGTGGAGACCCCAGCAAGCAAGCGATGACTGGTGGGGTGGAGTAGAGTTCTCGGTGAACGAGGTGAGCGGTGGCGGGTATCCGGCTTTGTTGAGGTACATCGAATCAGACACCCAATTGATTGTTCCGGGAAAAAAGAGAAAAAAACCGCCCGGCCCACGGACGAGACGGCAGAATAGCATCCCCTGGCGGAATTGAACCCCGTTGCCGGGATGAAAATCCGCCCGAAGACTGACCAGCTCGTATCCTATGGCTCCATGGGACTCATGACCGAAGATAGACAGAACCCCAGGATCCATGCGTTAAACGTGGGGGTTGGCTCAGGCGCCACACCCTGCGCCGACCTGTTACATTGCGTCCGCGTAGTACTCCCACGCGCCACCGGTGACCGTGCCGTTGTCGATCGTCGTGGCGGACGTAGAGTTGTCAGTCGATTGATCCACGTTGGTCCAACCCCTAACGAGCGATAGCGAGTCATAGGTGATCGTCACGAGAAACTGAACAGATCCCGCGATCGTAGTTGGCCCGTCTGAGTAGTACCAGTGCTGCAGGCGTGTAGCTGATGTATTCGACGCTCTGTAGTCCACGGTTCCAACTACTTGGTCGCTGGAATCGACAACCGTGAGTTCCTGGATCGTCGCGTAATTGGCCGATTCGTTGCTGATCGTCATGTCGGTCGAAAGGATCGACAAACTCGAAACCGGCGACGTCTCTGCGGTGGTCGGGGTTCTCAAATCGATCGAAAACGACCCGTCGGCGGCGATCGCCGAAGTCCCGTAGATAACGGTGTCGTCGTTGAAGTCGCGCGCCTCGATCGTGTGGGAGGCCCCGAGACTCCACCCGGAGATCGTGCCGGCGATATCACCGGCTCCGCCACCGCCGCCACCGTCGTCTCCGCCGCCTGCCCCGTTACTTGAGCACCCGGCGAGCAGCGCGAGACCACATGCCACCGCAATCGCGGCGATCCGAAAAGAAAGCTTCATGGTGCGATAGTAGGGGAAACCATCTCGCGGCGCAAGTGCAAAACGGGCGGAAGGATCCTTTGCTGGTCGTGGCGCGGGACATTCCTGGCGCGTTGCCGGCAACCTTTGTATTGGGTACGGCGTAAGCGAAGGGTACCTGCGGCGAACCGAGAAGCTGACATAGATCGGCGTGTAGCATTTCGTAGCGGCCCATCGTGAAGAGAGGCGCAGCCTCGCCCACGGGGAGGCGCTCCGGCCGTCGGTGTCATTGCGACCCTCTTGGCGCCCACCGATCCAGTCTGGCCCGTTGGGGTGGGAGAACAACCCCGCAGAACGAAGTTCGATATAAATTTTCCGGGAAAAAGAAACAAAAAACCGTCCGGCCCATGGACGAGACTGCAGAATAGCATCCCCTGGCGGAATTGAACCCCCGTTGCCGGGATGAAAATCCGCCCGAAAACCGACCAAACCGTATCCTGTTGTAGTTTGTTGTTTACTGGATAGGGAACTATTTCAAGTAGGCTGCTCAGCTACGGGCTATATCGCGTCAGCGACCTCGGATACGGAACGCCAGGACCGCACGGAGACGCCGTTTCGCACCGAATCGCCGTCTCCGCCGAAAAAGAGTAGCGGCGACACCTCTTCGCACCCGTTGCTGAGATCGCACCACCGTCGCAACCCCGTGAAAAAATCGGCCGCGATCGTCGCTCCGGATTTGATCTCCATCGGCTGGAGCGATTGTTGTCGTTCCACCACTACATCGATCTCGAGTCCGGCCCGATCCCGCCAGAAGAAAAGGTTTGGCGGGAGTCCGCGGTTCATCCGTCCTTTGAGAAGCTCCGCGATGATCCAGTTCTCAAAGATCTGCCCGCGCATCGCATGTATCCCGAGGTGGCGCTCATCTTCCATTCCCATGAGAGATGCAACGATTCCGGTATCGTAGAAGTACAGTTTCGGCGACTTGATCAGGCGTTTGTTGAAGTTACGATGATGCGGTTGGAGCAGAAAGACGATATAGCTCGCTTCCAGCACCGAGATCCACGCGCGGGCCGTATTGTGGGTGATGCCGCAATCGCCGGCCAGAGCGGACAGATTGAGAACCTGTCCCACTCGAGCAGCACACATCCTCAAGAACGTGTGAAAGGTATGGAGGTCACGCACCCCAATAATCTGGTGGAGGTCCCGCTCTAGATAGGTAGAAATGTACCGGGGATACCAATCGCGAGGCGCTACCGGGCGATCATAGATCGGTGGATAACTCCCGGCAAAAAGAGTGCTCTCCAACGCGTCCGGTGATCGCCCGGCGTCATCTAATTCGCCCCGGGAGAACGGAAGCAAGGTAACCAAGCCGACGCGTCCGGCAAGTGACTGCGTGATACCGGCACGAAGACCAAACTGTTGCGAACCGGTGAGAACAAACAAACCCATCCGCCCGTCCGAGTCGACGCGGCTCTGGAGGTAGGAAAACAACTTGGGAGCCCGTTGCGCCTCGTCGATCACGGCGCCTTCGGGAAACTGTCCCAGAAATCCCCGCGGGTCCTCGACGGCGTAGTTCCGCGTGTCCGGCTCTTCCAGCGAGACGTACGGTTTATCCGCAAATATTGCTCGGGACAGGGTTGTCTTTCCCGATTGGCGAGGCCCCGTTATCGCGACGATCGGGAATCCTTCCCGAAGACGCTGGATCGTATCGCTGAGATAACGAGGTATCATCGGGTAACGTTACCGCTGATCCTGCCAATTGTCAATAATATTTACAATTTGCCAACTGACACCGATCCGCAAACCGAGTGACTCTGTTCCGCGTGAGGGGAAGCCCACGCGGCCGCGGAGGCGCCCGTGCCGATAATCAGGCCCGGAGGTGCTCCGGCCGTGGGTGTGAGTTCGACCCTGCTGACCCCCACCGATCCGGTCTGGCCCATTTCGGGGTATGAGATAGCCTCAGCAGAACGGAGTTCAGTATAAGTTGTTGTAGAAAGGGACCTACGAAAACCGCCCGGCCCACGGACGAGACGGGAAAGCATCTCCTGGGGGAATTGAACCCCCGTTGCCGGGATGAAAACCCGGCAGAAAACGCTCAGCGCGTAGACACGATTATTCTCCGTAGGCGGCGTGACTCTCGCCATCGGCGGCGACCCCAGCAAACAAGCGATGACCGGTGGGGTGGAATAAGAATGAGTATAGGGGTGAGCATGCCGTGTTGATCCACGGTACCCGTGGGTGGGGTGTAAATCGCACGTACCAGGTTCAATTTACACCTCCTCTACCATGAATCACGATCCAGCGAGCCGCGCTGTTTGAGAACCTGGTGATCACCGAGTTGGTGAAGTACCGCTACAACCGCCTCCGCCGAAACAACCTCATGTTTTCCGGGACCATGTACAGCCGGGACCAAAGGGCGCTGTGGTATATGGCGGTGACCGAACCGAGGAACGTTCCGCCGGCCACGTGTGCACCCTCTTTAGCCTAACCGAAACGGTGAGTGCGATTCTCAGCGGGACGTATGCCGGAAGGAATAGAACGTGACTCTCCCGCCAGGAATCCGTCTAACCCCGGCATTACCGAGGGTAGCCTCACGGACCTCCCGGAGATCCGCGGCAAACTCAGAAGAGGAGAAGGTCCCTTTCTGGACGTCCGTATGGGGCGTCACTATTGCTCGCCATGGCTCCCTGTCGCCAGTCATTGCCATATTGGCAGTGTGATGGAGATTATTTTATTTTGGAACGGCGGATCTTTCAGGAAGCTTCAAAGCATCGCCGTGCCAGCGAGATAAACGCATCGACTTCGGCCATCGTTTCAAAACCGCCGATCGTCGCTTGGTACATCTCCACACTCGTGGAAATCGTCTCTTCGATGTTTCCGATCACCCCCTGGTCCAGCGTCCATGGACCGCTTGTCAGACCGGAGCTCGCTTCAAGGGTAATGTGGTAGTAGGTATTATCCCACTCCGGGTGAATTACGGATGGCTGGATAGTGATACCGGGAAGCATCCCGGAGAACTCCTCCGCGGAAACGATCCTAAAAAGGAAGGATGGATCGGTATTCTCCGGGAGCCCGAGGAAGAACTCGCGCTTGAACATGTGCCCTTTACGGGACCGGATGAGGGAGCCTCGGAATATTGCACCGCCAAGTTGGTCAAACAGCATGAAGGTAAGCGCTCTCCCCAGCCCGAATCCCTCCGACGAACTGCTGATGGGGATACGCCCGTCGTCCACTGAGCTGAAGGGATAGCCCGTCTTCTGGAGCGCACGTCGGATCGGCGGATAGTATTTCTCCATGAGAATCGCATCCAGTTCCGCTATCGCCTCGGGATTCTCAAGGGCTACTCGGTCCTGTCGCGGATCAGCAGTTTGCGCGGCTTCTTCAATCCAGTTCATTGAATCGGATCGTATCATCAACTGGCTGCGGAAGAAACGGGACTACGGGAAATTCTGTCAATAGACAGGGATGTTCTCGTAGGAAGGCCACCAAAAAACACGCCCGATACAAGTAGATTGGTGTCTACAGTGACAATCACGATGTACGTTGTGATCGTTCAGCGCGAAC
>CAYQRW010000270.1:0-4629 GCA_964419735.1 uncultured Spirochaeta sp. | reverse complement strand
ACAGTAATACCAACGCCGCGCTCCTGGCGGAGTATTTCTCATCCCAGGGCGACGACATCGCCGTAATTGGCGTCCCCAAGACGATCGACGGCGATCTCAAGAACGAGCACATCGAAACCTCCTTCGGGTTTGACACCGCGGTGAAGACGTATTCGGAACTGATCGGCAACATCGCCCGGGACGCCAATAGCGCCAAGAAGTACTGGCACTTCATAAAGCTCATGGGCCGCAGTGCCAGCCATATCGCGCTGGAATGTGCGCTGCAAACGCAACCGAACGTGTGCATCATCTCCGAAGAGGTGCAGCAGAAGAAGCAGACGCTCGGAGAGGTGGTGGATTCCATCGTGGAAATCGTCGTGAAGCGCGCGGAAAAGGGCGACAACTTCGGCGTAGTCCTGGTTCCTGAGGGACTGATTGAGTTCATCCCCGAAGTGGGAACGCTCATCCATGAGCTCAACGATATTCTGGCGGAGCAGGCGGACTACTTCTCCACCCTCCATACCTTTGAGGATCAGTCGGAATGGGTCAATCAGAACCTCAGCAAGGACAGCTCCTACGTCTTTTCCTCCCTCCCCACAGCGATCCAACGTCAGCTTCTGATGGATCGGGACCCTCACGGGAACGTACAGGTCTCCCGGATCGAGACGGAAAAGTTGTTAATCGAAATGGTGGAGGATCAGCTGCGTCTGCTCACGGCGCGAGGCAAGTACTCCGGGGCGTTCAGCTGGCAGAACCACTTCTTCGGCTATGAGGGGCGCTGCGCCTTTCCGAGCAACTTTGATGCCGATTACACCTACTCCCTGGGTTACACCGCGTTCGTGCTGATCGCCAACGGTCTCACCGGCTACATCTCCAGTGTGGGCAACTTGAGCCGCCCCGCCGAGGAGTGGACCGCCGGCGGTATCCCGCTGGTGAGCATGATGAATCTGGAGCAGCGCCACGGCAAGAAGAAGCCGGTTATCCGCAAGGCGCTGGTGGAGCTGGAGGGAGCGCCCTTTGCGGAGTTTGCCACCCACCGCGCCACGTGGGCGGAGGAAACCGCCTACATCTATCCCGGGGCGATCCAGTATTTTGGCCCCCCGGAAGTCTGCGACCAGCCCACGATGACCCTGCGCCTGGAGCAAGGGGCGGCGCGGGCATAGCCGGCGCCGCCGCCGGCGCAGCTTGCCGCCGCCATCGCGGCCGCGGAAGTAACCGGCGGCATAGTTATCCACGGGCATAGCCGGCAGGTTACTCCCGGATCGTGCCGGGCTTCATGAGGGACGCGTTGATCGCTGCCAAGGTGTGGGCATACTCCACCGCCTCGATTAGCGCGCCCCCCGCGAGGCGCGGCCCGCCGGATTTCTCCTCAGAAAAGAACCGCGAGGCCAGCGCCGCCATCATCGTGTCGCCACAGCCGATCGTGTTCACCGGCTCCATGGAGATCACCTCGATCCCGTGGAGCTCATCGGTCTCCTGGTCATACACGATGCTTGGCTGCGATCCTTGAGATAGCACCACGGTGGTGCCGGCGCTCGCCAGTCTGCGTATTACCGGAAGAAACTTCTCGCGCACGTCATCCATTGCGAGCACGGAGAAATTCTTCGATTCGGACTCCGCCAGGCGATCCTTGAGCTCCGGCGTGAAGGTGCCCCCAAACTCCCGGGCATTCACCTTTACCAGTTCCGGCTCTTTCCGGATCGTCTCCCGCAGGAGTCCCCCGGACACGTCAACCGCGACGGGAACTCCCCGAGTTGCCGCGCGCTCCATCATCTTCAAATAGAAATCCCGCGGATAGCCGGGCGCCATCGAACCCCCGATCAGCAACACGGAGCTATGACCGAGTTCGTTCTCAAACGCCTCCCACACAGCCGCGACGGTGGAGGAATCAACCTCAGGAGAGGGTTCAATGAACTCCGTGGTGGAATGGGGATTCCGTTCCACGATCGTCACGCACGTCCGAACCTCTCCCGGCGCTTCCGGGGCGATCACATGCAGGCCATCGTCCCGACAGCCCTGTAGCCAGATCGACCGATTGGCACCCCCCGCATGGGACAGGTGCACCGCCTCCACCCCAATTTGACTCAGCACCCGCGCAACGTTGGCCGCCTTGCCCGCCACATCGTGGCGGGCATCGCGCGCGCGATTGACCCCGTTGTGCAGCGTCCGGTCGACCTGGATCGTCCGTTGTAGGGTAGGATTCAGCCCCACCGCCAAGGCGCGCACTACAACACCTCCCGCAGAATCTCAGCGCGCTGAGCGGCGGTGAGATCGATCGGGTGATTCTTGAGCCCCGAGGCGTGCGCCAGGTCGTCGATCTCACTGTCGACGAATCCGTAGTCCGAGAGTCTATCCAGACCGCCGGCGAGCACCCGGAACCACTGCACCAGTTGGGTGCCGCCAGCGACGCCCTCTTCGGCAGTGAGCCCCAACGCCCGAGCGGCGGCGGCGTACCGCGCGATACCCGCGCTATCTGACAGCTCCTGCATGGCGGAAACCGTGGCACCACTCACCGGCCCTACGAGCAACCCGCATACCACTCCGTGGGGAATCTCATGGCGTGCCCCCAGGGGCGAGGCAAAGCCGTGAACCAGCCCTAACCCAGCGTTGGCGAGACAGACTCCACTCAGATAAGCGGCCACCGCCATATCTCGCCGGAGGTGCGGCGAGTCCGTTCCCCCGGCAAGCGTCTCCAGAGCGGGCCCCGCCAGCCGCAGCCCCTCCAGGGCCAGGGCGTCGGTAATCGGGTTTGCTTTGGTGGAAACAAACGCCTCCACCAGTTGCGTCACCGCATCCAAGCCGCTGGCCACGGTCACCGCCCGGGGACACTCCAGATGTAGCAGCGGATCGATGAGCGCCGTATGCGGTATGAAGTTGTCATGGCGCAGCGATTTCTTGAACCCGGCGGGCCCGGTCTCGCTGAGAACGGCGTTCTTCGTGGCCTCGCTTCCCGTTCCCGCAGTACTGGGAAGCGCGTAAAGTGGCAGGGTCCTCCCAGGATGATCCAGATCTCCCACCCCTTCCAGATAACGCGCGATACCACCGGAAGACTCCTCGCCGGCCAGCCCCAATCCGGCGGCGGCGGCCTTTCCCGTATCAATGACACTGCCGCCTCCAATCGCCACAACCGCGGAGCACTGCGGTAGTTCCCTCCGCGTCTCGGAAACGATCGCATCGACGCTTGCCGGGGACGGCTCTCCCCGGACGGTAAACTCCAGGAACTCCAGCCCCTGTTCCAGCAGCGTGTCCATCAGCCGGGCCCACTGCTCACGCCCCCGAATCGAACGCCCCCCGGTGACGATGATCACCGCCGTATGCGCGTCATCACCAAGCAATCCGGGCAATTGTGCTATACCATCCTCCTGGACGATCAGCCGCGGTTGGCGAGCTATCGTAAAACCACTCATCGTGATCCCCCGCTGCTACTCATGCCGCCCGTACCGCGTGATTTGCTTGGAGGCAGCTCGATCGCGCGATCCTCGGGCTTCTCCGCGGGTCGGTACAGCACCCCAACATGGCCAATAACCTGTACCAGACTCGCCGCGAGATCCCGACTCAGCTGGTCGGTAATGTCCCGGCGGACGCTCTTGTAATCGGTAAATCGAATTTTGATCAGTTCATGCTGCGCGAGTTCGCGGTCCACATGCGCCGCAACCTCCGGCGTGAGACCGTGCTTACCCACGGTGGCCACCGGCTTGAGATGGTGCGCGTGTTTCATAAGGGCCGCGCGTTGGTGTCCTTCTAAGCTATTAGTCATACAGGAGAATGCTACACCGACCGTACAGAGCGTGCAAAGGCGGAAATCTCACACATATTTAACATTTTTGTGGCGCAGATCGTATGTTAATCTGGTTGAGTCCTGACCAAAAGGGCTGTATCATAGTGGTGGTTGTATAAGCCGAACAATTCGAGCTTCTACCGAAACGAACGTCAGGAGGATACTATGAGAAAGTTCGCCCTCATGTTGGGTGCATTGATGCTCACCGTTTCAATGGTAACTGTTGCGCAATCGGTCAATGATGACTTTGGATCGATGCGCGAATGGACTGCAGGTCCGGGAGACTGGGTAGTCCGCGGGGGACGCCTCGTACAGCAGGATACGGGAGAACCGCTGGCCCGCGCAGATCGAGAGGTCTCGCAAAGCGGTGAATACGAGTTAGAGTTCACGATCCGTTACGTAGATGGTGGCTACCGCAATCAGGATGATTTCGAAGACGGTATTTACCATGCAGGCTTCGGAATCCATCTGGGTGTAGACAACCCCGTGTTGGGACGCAGCTCCTGGGGAGCGGGTGAGAGCTATCTGCTGTGGCTCAACCTTGACACTCGCCCCGAGACGCGTCGCAACCACCCGGAGCACTACGGATTCCGGGCACAGGTGTACCAGAGCAACAGCAACACTTCCATGGCCCTGGCGCGAGACGCCGCCCTGGAGCGTGATCCTGAGCTGAGCTCCGTGGTTGTAGATGATTACATGAGCATCGACCTGATTGCCGCACTTCGCGCGTGGGGCGTAGACCTCTCCGTCGACGATCTCGCGCAATACCTTGATCAGGACGTTCCCGTGAACATCCGCGTCAATACGCGCACCGGCCGCATCGGGGTCCTCGATCCCACCGCTCCGGTTCGCTTCTACTTCAACGTGGATCC
>CAYQRW010000269.1:0-4661 GCA_964419735.1 uncultured Spirochaeta sp. | reverse complement strand
CCGGCGGGCATGAACAGCGCATTCGTGGAGTATGGCCTGTAGCTTCTGCGTATCACCAGTGTTCATTGAATGCGGACTCCCTGGGACGCGGCAACGCGATGGACGTCGCGTACCTCAGTGTCGGGGGTCCGGAGAACAACATCAATGTGCCGGTCACCGATCCGCTGTTTGAGTCGAACGAGAAACTGAATCTTTCTGTGCCGCGCTGTGGCTGCATCAAGGCTGGTAGAAACCATCAGATCTATATCTCCGCCTGTGTTGGTATCATCAACACGAGATCCAAACAGGGTCACCGAGGCGTCACTACCGAACACCTCATCCGCCGTTCTCAGAATTTCCTTTTGTTGCGTCTCGGTCAGCCGCATACGACTATAGTGCACCGGCCCCGTGGCGAAATCAAGCGGCGGGTGTTGGATTCCCGCCACCCCCTCGATCCGGTAGACCTCGCTGGGGCGAGAACAGCGCCGACCAGAACGTCAGTTCAGCCTAAATCCGCATAACAAACGCGGAAAAATTGCTATTTCCCGCAGCATAGTTGCGGATTTGTCAGAGAACTTGTATCTTTCAGCTATGTATGTGGACCGGGTTCTGTCCTTGCACCACGATCTGCAGTCTCGTTCGGTGTTTCTCTTCGGGCCGCGTCAGACGGGCAAGACGACCCTCCTTCGACAGCGGTATCCCGATGCATTCTGGGTTAATCTGCTCGATGGACGCCAGTTTCTGAAATACAGTGCTGAACCCTGGCGTCTGTCGGAAGAAACGACTGCTCTTGCGTCGGGATCGATCGTTGTCATCGATGAGATCCAGCGACTCCCGAGTCTTCTCAACGAGGTCCACAATCTCAATGAAGCGAGGGACCTGCGATTCGTGCTTACCGGTTCAAACCCGGTCAAACTTCACAGGGGTGGCGTCAATCTCCTCGGTGGGCGCGCCCGGGTCAGATATCTCTCTCCCTTGGTGTTTCCGGAGATCCCCGAATGGAACTTGGATCGAATTACGACGATTGGCACGCTTCCGTCGGTATACCTGTCTGATGAACCGTGGGAGGATCTGCGTTCCTACGCCGGCTTGTACCTGCAGCACGAGGTCCAGGCGGAGGGGCTGGTGCGGGGGATCGATCGGTTTTCCCGGTTTCTTCACACCGCTGCCCATACCGCCGGGCAGCAGGTGGTATTTGAACACATCGCGTCGGATGCGCAGGTTCCAGCCCGGACGGTCCGAGAATACTTTGGCATTCTCGAGCAGACCTTGATCGGCCGGATGGTTCTGCCGTATCGGCCGAAAACCCGGGTATCGAGAAAGCCGGTGTCCCGGGCGAAGTTCTTCTTCTTTGACATTGGAGTAGTTCAGGCACTCACCGGTCGCCGGACGGTAGCACCGGGAACGCGGGAGTACGGCAACGCTCTGGAGCAGTATCTGTTTACTGAACTCGATTCGTGGGTGCGCTACCAACGGCTCGATACCCCGGTTGCATTCTGGCGCACCACGGACGAACGGGAAGTCGACTTTGTGGTCCCTGGCCATTTTTCCATTGAAGTAAAAGCGAGTGGATCCGTGAGGCCCAACGATCTCAAAGGCCTCATGGCACTCCGCGAAGATGAACCGGACCTGACACCGATACTGGTCTGCAGAGAAGACACTCCCCGCGTTGTTGACGGCATCGAAGTCCTGCCGGTGCGGGCCTTCCTTGAACGGCTATGGGGATGACCGAATCCAGCGGCAGTTTTTCGATCACTTCGCACTCGTAGCCGTTGCTCTCGAGGAATATATACGGGTACGACGTTCAGAAGAGCTCACCGCGCTTCTCGGTACATTCGAAGAGTTCATGGATCAGAAGGAACGTGAAACTATCCGGGTGTGACGATGAAAAGGCCAGACTCCAGCAGACCACCATTTTGGGATGATTCCCGCGGATGCTGATGTATAGACACGGCGACAGCCGCCACCCCTCGATCATCTTCTTCATCACCGTGGTCTGCCGGTTGCCCGCTCTACGGCCCGGCGAATAGGCGAGCCATTTCCTTGACGTGCATGCAGATCGCATGCATATTGACAGCAAGGAGTAGATATGCCGACACTTCAGGTGCGAGATCTTCCCGAAGACGTCTATCGCGGTATTGTTCGTCTGGCCGAGGCTGACCAGAGAAGTATTTCCCAGGAGGCGATAGTCCTCTTGCGAAAAGGGTTGGGGACGGCACAGGAGCCCGGTGCTCGACGTCGTTCAGTTCTGGACTCACTACCAGACTTTCTCGTCAGAGATAGCGACAGCAAACCTGTTCCCTCTCCTGAAGAGCTGATCCGCGAAGATCGAGACCGATGATCGTCGTCCTGGATGCCAACGCAGCGGTGGAGATAGTGCTCAAGCTGGCGCAGGCCGGGCCGATCCGATCGGCCGTGTCCGAAGCCGATTACGTAACAGCCCCCGATCTGTTTGTGTCTGAGGTTGCCAACGCCCTCTGGAAATATGTGCGGGCCGATGTCCTGACGGGGGAACATGCCGATCAGGCCGCAGCAACGACGCTTCAGTTCATCGATCATTTCGAATCATCTCAGATCCTCCAGCGGGAAGCGCTCGCTGTGGCCCATGCGTATGGCCACCCGGTATACGACACGCTGTATGCCGTCCTGGCACGACGCAACTCAGCGGTGCTGGTTACGAAAGACAAACGACTGCGAGAATTGGCAACGAACCTCGGGATTGAAGTATTAACGATTTAGTAGCCGTTGATCCCCTCGCGCGGCGCAGTGCAGAGCCCCCGCAAGACGTCAGTTCGACCTAAACCACGACACTCTATGTCGCCCCTCCCCGTGTAGATTGACAACCATGACACCAAGAAAGCGACATCGTGAGGTTCTGGCTCGAAAATATCGAAGGCTCGCGACTGGCCTGGAAACGGTCGACGCCCAATGGCGGGCGTACCATCGCCATGTGTTTCAGATCTGTGCGGAGCGGCTCTCGCTGTCGGAGGAGTTGGTGCAGTTTGCCCTGACTGTTGCCGAGCCGCAGGAGCTGAGCGCCCTGGCGGCGCACCTGCTGACGCAGCGGGAGTATCTCAAGCTTCCCGCCGATACGCTCTCGGAGCTCGAGGCGGTGAGTCCGGACTCGCCACTGCGGCTGCGGCATGTGGGGTTTCGCATCGCCCGCCACAATGAGGCGCTTCACCCCCTGATCGTGGACTTCATCGCAGACGAGACCGCAGCAGGGGACGCAGATGCTGACATGGACGATGCGGACACAGCGGCGGGCGTGGCCAGGCCCACGGACGAATCCCTCACCTACCCCGCGTTTCCTGAGATCGTCAATGAAATTGCCCGGATGTTCTCCCTCTCGGCAGCGCACACTCAGATCCTCATGGCCCTGTACGCGCTGGAGGATATTGAGCCGTTGTCCAATCTCTTTCGCCAGACCACCCATCGCACGCAGATGTCGCTGTTGGCCGATGCCGCCGGCGTGGATCTTGCCACCTTTGTACAGGAGACCGCCACCGGATCTCCCCTGGAACGTCTGGGGCTGGTGGGCTTCCGCGGGGGCCGGGATGAGGTTGCCGATATCAATATCAGTCGCCCGCTGCTCTTCGCCCTGCGGTCTAATACCCTGGATGACCTCAAAGCAGGCCTGTTTGAAGAGACCGCGCCGGCTGCCTTTGTGCTCTCCCAGTTCTCTATCTCCCCGGAGGAGATCAGAACCTGTGCCGCCGCCCTTCGCGGCGGACACGCCCTACTCATCTCCGGCGAGCCGGGGATCGGCAAGACGGAGTTCGCCCGCTCTCTCGTACACTCCCTCGGCCGGCGGGCCCACACGCTGGCTTCTGCCACCCGCCGCTCGGCACATGTCCATGGTCCCCGCGGCGACGACAGCGAGACCAGTCGGTTTAACTCGGTTCGCATGGCCGCCAACTTACTCACTCCCACCACGGATGTCCTGATTGTCGATGAGGCCGACGCGGTCCTGCAGAGCGCCGCCGGGTTCTTCAGCCTCTTCAGTAGGGGCGGAGGCGGCAATTACGACAAAGCGCAGCTCAACGACCTCCTCGAGCACCTGCCGGTCCCCACCGTATGGATCACCAACGAGCACCGCATGATCCCCGCATCCGCGCTCCGCCGCTTCGGACACGTGGTGGCCTTTCCCCATCCCTCCATCGACACCCGCGTCCGCATGCTCTCAGAGCGCCTTGCGCCTCTCACCGGCACCCCCGGCGGCTCCACCGCCGACGCCTCCGACCCCGGCGCGGGCACCTGGACGCGGGACCTGGCCGCCCGCTACGACATCACCCCGGCAGCGATCGACCGCGCCGCGCGCATCGTGGCCGCGGAACTGGACGCCGAAGAACTACAGCCCGCCGATATCCATGACCGGGTTACCAGCTACATGGACCAGATCTCCACGGGGGCCCTCGCCCAGGATGTCCGTCGGCTGCCCACGGTTGCGTCCGCCTTTGACCCCCGCTTCTGTTCCACATCGGAATCTCTGGATCGAATCGAACGCCAGGCGTTGCACCGGGCGCAGACGGGAGCCGGCCTGCGTCTCCTGTTTGGCGGGCCGCCGGGGGGCGGGAAAACGCAGTACGCCCTGTGGCTGGCCAAGCGCCTCGGCCGCGACGTGGTCCTCAAGCGCCCGTCGGATCTCTTATCCAAGTACGTGGGAGAGTCCGAGCAGCAGA
>CAYQRW010000268.1:0-4690 GCA_964419735.1 uncultured Spirochaeta sp. | reverse complement strand
CCTTTTCGGTGTGCCTGCATGCTCACCATGTCCACGGCATCTTCGATCGTCTGAACGGGATCAAACTCGATACGCTCCAGCTGCAAGCGGCCAGCTTCGATTTTCGAGAAATCGAGAATATCGTTAATGAGGCCCAAGAGCACTTCCCCGGCAAACTGGATCTGGTGCAGATACTCCAGCTGCTCCTCATCAAGGTTAGTGTCGCGCATGAGCTCAGCCATGCCGTTGATCGTGTGCAGGGGTGTCCGTATTTCGTGGCTCATATTGGCCAAGAACGCGCTCTTCGTGCGGGTGGCAGCCTCCGCCAGCTCCTTTGCTCGGCGGAGGCGTTGTTCATCGTTTTTCTGCGAGGTAACGTCGTCGACAACGGCCAGCATAAAGGGGATGCTCTCCGATGTTCTCACGGCGCGCATATCTACGCGCCACCAGGCGGTCTCTCCGTGCGCTACTTTGCACCGGGATACCACCTGAAACTCGTCCCGCTCCCCTTCTATCAGTTCCGCAAAGAGCGTCTGAAAGAAACCGGAGTCCTCCTCGTGGGAGTAGGCGGTGAGAAATCCTCCCGACAGCTCTTCAGCCGGAACCCCCAGGAATGTAGCCACCGCGTTGTTGGCGTACTGGATTCGGCCCACGCCGTCCATGACGACGATTCCGATGGGAGAATGTTGAAATACTACCTGAAACTGTCGTCCGAAGACCTGCTCGCTCACTACTGCGTTCCGCCCTTCAGAAGTTGAGACCTAAGATCTCGGAGGCTTTGTTGCGAATGTCATGCGGCTTGAGCGGTTTAATGATGTAGCTGGAAACGCCCATCTTGAGCGCCTGCACTACCGTTTCTCGTTTGGAGAGAGCCGACAGTACGATGATCGGAAGACGGAGCTCCCTGCCTCTTAGGTCTTCCAGTACCTGGAATCCGTTCATCTCGGGCATCATCAGATCCAAAAAGACAAGATCTGAATCGAGCGCACCCTCATCATCCAGAAACGCCCTCCCGTTGCCGTAGGCGTGAATCTGTACGCGGGTGTCCGCAAAGGAACTACGAATCAACTCTTGGATCACTTCATCGTCATCCACTATGGAAATGCGGGTTGAGTCCCCTAAACTAGATAACTCAAAGGACTGTTTCTGCTGATCCTCCTGAAACCGCATGTTGATCGATTCACCGCGCTTCTTCTTGGGAGCGCTGGTACCCAGAACATCTTCTCGCGAGTCCGGCCCCGGCTCGAGGATCGGTCCCCCTACCTTTCGGCCCAGGAGGCCGTCCATGGCATCCTCTAAATTATCGGACACACCGATGCCCGAAAACTCGGAACGACTCTCAAGATACTCGCGAACATAAGAGCTTCGTGTGAGGACTTTGATGTTGCGCTTGGGCGTACCGGAGATCTCCAGCAACGTGGAGAAGAGGCTTTGCAACTTAATCGAATCGGCGGTGGATACCTCGATACTCGTCATAAGCACCAGGATTTTCGGACTCTTCAGCTCATAGAGATCGAGTAGTTCATGGATCTTGTAACGTAGGAGGTCAATCTTCTCGCGGTTGAGGCCCTGGGCCACTTCTATGAACATAATGTCTTCGTTGACGTGCGCCTCAACTATGCAGGGCGTCGTGTCGATTGACACCGGCACTTTCAACGTTTCACTCACCGCCTTTAGAAGCGCATCCACTCGAATCGGCTTAGTGAGAAATTTACGAACGTTGTAGCGAGCAACTCCCATCAACGCGTCACGGTCAACCTTGGCGGAAGCCATGATCACGGGAATATCCTTGGTGTTAGGATTGCCGTGCTTTTCCTTGAGAAGTTCCACCGCCGACTTACGGCTGAGGTTGTAATCGGTAATCAGCAGATCCGGAAGGGTCGTCCGCAATTTGGAAGAACCATCCAGTCCACTCACCGCGACATCTACCTCAAATCCATAGTCTTCCAGCTTCTTCTTGAGGTAATCTCTAAAAAGTTGTGACTCATCAATAACTAGTACTTTTTTCATATGCGCCCTAACCATTATGGGCGCTTCACCTGCCAAAAATCAAGACGCACTGCTATACTCACGCCATGGAAGTATCTCCCTCAGCATCTGATCAGCACAGGCAGCGACTGGAATCCCTATCTCGAATGATCCTCTCCGCATCGGGCTGGAGGACCGTGTTCGGCGGGAGTGATGACGAGCTGTCCCCAAGCATATCCTCCGCACTGCGCGATCTTGTCGCGGTAGCAGCAGATGTCTACGTGAGAAGCATTCCCGCTCCCGACGCCTCCACCCACGCCACCTCCACCGAGCGGCCAAATTGCGTGGTGGTTGCCACCGACAGCCGTCCCACCGGACCGGCAATCGCCGACACGGTTCTCCGGGTGTGTCTGTCCCATGGTGTCGACGTGCGCTGGCTGGGAATAACGCCGACTCCCGAGGCGCTGGCATATGTGGCGACAGATCCGGAGATCGACGGTTTTTTCTACATCACCGCCAGCCACAACCCGCCCGGCCACAACGGATTCAAGATGGGCTACGCTGATGGATCGGTTATGCCCGCATCACAGGCATGGCCCTTGATTGACATGTTCCGGAACGCGGTGGCGGATCGCACCTACGTTGACGGCTTGGTCACCCAGATCGGCGCGGTCCGGCCGCAGCACCTGGACGCCGTAGAAGCCGCCCAAAGCCAATACCGCGTCCACGCCCGCGCGGCGTACCGGGCGTTTGCCCTGGACTGTAGCGCCGGTGGCCTGCAGCGGAAGCGCTTCTTGGCGGAGATGAAGCGCCGAGTTAACCACCGCCCCTTGGGCATCGTGGGGGAGCTCAACGGAAGCGCCCGCGCAACCTCGATCGATCGGTCGCTGCTGCCGGAACTGGGAATCGCGCTGGCCCTGTACAACGACACTCCCGGGCATTTTTCTCACCAGATCCTTCCGGAGGGAGCCGGTTTGGAGGAGGCCGGCCGGCTTCTCGAGGTTCATGGCGCTCAGGATGCGGCGTTTCAGATCGCCTACGTTCCGGACAACGATGGCGACCGGGGGAATCTCGTGTTTCTCAACCGGGGAAGCGCCGTTACCCTGGATGCCCAGACCGTTTTTGCCCTCGTGGTAATGACGGAACTCGCCTGGACCCGTTATCTGGAACGCGAGCGGGGGAAGACGTACGGTCCGTTGGCGGTGGTCGCCAACGGACCCACCTCCTCTCGCATCGATGAGATCTGTGAACAGTTCGGAGCTCGTCTGTATCGGGCCGAGGTGGGTGAAGCGAACGTGGTAACCCTGGCGGAACGCCTTCGTCGTCAGGGCGTTCACGTCGTAGTACTGGGCGAGGGTTCCAATGGGGGCAATATTACGCCGCCCTCCACGGTGCGCGACCCCCTGAGCACGCTCCTGGCGATGGGCAAATTGCACGCGTTCTCACTCTCCGCGGCCGCCGACGAAGTCCGCGAATCCGACAAAGCCGCCGCCACTGAGCGCACAAATTTCGTGGAGGTGGCGCGGTCGCTGCCGGTATATTCCACGCTTCCCACCGACGACCCGCGGGCGAAGATGCAAATCGGGCCGGTGACGCATGCCGATCTCAAGCGACACTACGAACGCCTGTTGCCCGATCATCTCCCGGACATCCTATCTCAGCTCACCGCGGAATACGGTACCCCCCTGGCGTGGGAAATCTACAACTACGAGGGGGCTGAGAATCGCCGAGGCGCCGCAGCACGCACCGGTGAGGAGCGCGGCGGACTCAAGGTGGCGTTCTTTCTCGAGAAAGCGGATAGCAGCGTAGCCGACGGTACCGCGCCCGCCGCCCACGCGATTCCCGTGGCGTTTGTCTGGATGCGTGGCAGTGGCACGGAGCCGGTATTCCGAATCCTGGCCGATTGTCGGGGCGAAAATCAGGAACTCCTGGAGGATTTGGTCGAGTGGCAGCGCGGCCTGGTGTCGGCTGCGGTGGCCGCAGCCCAATAACCAACACCCGTCGGGTTCTCAGTCGGCGATAATCCAGCGGTCCGATTCGGTGCGGGTCAGCAGGCCCTCCGTTTCCAGTTGCGTCGCCACCGCCTCGGATCGGGCCTGATCATATCCGGTGACCGTGGGCAGTTCCGCCGCCGACAGGGAGTCGCCCTGGGTGAGAGCTTTCAAGATACGACCCCGGAGCTGACGATCACTCCCGGCAAACGGTTTCTGCCGGGTATAGTGGCGACTACGGCGGTTGGGATTCAGGGTAACTCGCGCCAGAGCGACGCCATAGTCCATCAGCGCCCAGTACCAGCGGCGCGGCTCATCCCGGTCAAGTGTGGCATCTATCAGTGGAAGGAGCCGCTTGTCATGAACCTGATCTTCTCCGGGAAAGAAAAAATGGAGAAAGACCCGACGGATATTCGTCTCGATGAATACCACCGGCTGATTGAAGGCAAAGGCGGCGATAGAGCCTGCGGTATTTGGTCCGATTCCCGGAAGAGATTGCAGCTGTTGCGGCTCATCGGGCAATCGGCCGTTATGGACGGAAACTATTTCCTGTGCCGCCCGATGCATGAAGCGGGCGCGGCGATTGTAGCCGAGTCCACTCCACTCGCTCAGTATCCCGCTGAATGGCGCCGCCGCCAAAGCTGTAAACGAGGGAAACCGCGCAACAAACGGGGGAAATTTCTCCATCACCCGCTTAACCTGCGTCTGCTGCAGCATCATCTCAGATACAAACACCCAGTAGGGAGTCGGCG
>CAYQRW010000267.1:0-4700 GCA_964419735.1 uncultured Spirochaeta sp. | reverse complement strand
GTGGGCCAAGATCCGTAGCCGGGTGGAGCACGTCTTCGGGGACCAACACACCGGATTTGCGACCGGATAACCGGCAAAAGTACGCGCGATCGATCAGATTTCCTTCGATTCACGCCCGGTACTGTGCGGGATGTGGTTTTGAGAGGTGCCCATAGGTTGAATCGGTTTCCAGAGAGGTTTTTATCGCCGATTCTCCATTCATTAGATGATCAAGTGGAAATCCCAGTTTCTCTAACTGCTGTTGCTCCGCCAGAGCAAGGATAGCTTCATATTTTTACTAAGAGTATGCTCGTCTTACTCGCCTCCATTCGTATTCATCCTTCGCTGTTTACAGAAAGTACTTCTGCATAGATTCCGGGCTCCGCAAGCCACCGCCGGAAAGTGATGTGGCGCAGTGGACCGAACAGGTGTTGCTTTGCAGTGGGCTACCTATTTGACTTGGCAACTGTCATAATCTCGATGTTGTCAACATAGGACTCATAGTCCCAGCCGGATCCCGTGATGCTTACCTCTGTGATTTTCTCAGCAGTCGGCCACGCATCTCGAATCCAGTAGGTCTTGTCGCGGCTCCATGCATCTTGTTCAACCGAAAAGGCAAATTGCTTGAAATCCTCTCTACTCCTGTTGGCGATGGCATCCCCGTAGTTGAAAGCGTAGCGCAGACGGACAGAAGAGCCATCTTCAAGCTCTAGTACTAAGTTCGCATTGACGGGGTACTCACCATCGTTAAAGCCGTTGCCCTCGGCCACAGTCCGGCTGACCGGACGAACATCGAGTTCGATTGCCGTCTCATCAGTGACCGTGATACTCGTTGAGGTTTTGATTCCTGCGGAACCGCCGTTGCCACCGGCACCGGTTCGTACGATGTGTAGGGTGCCGCTGGTCACTTCGATGGTCTGGGCTGGAAAATCATCATCGTTGTCCACCTCCCATGTCGGCGAAGCAGTGAAATCGCCGTCTTCGAAGTCTTCGCTGAACAAAGATTCCTCGGTGCTGGACGAGCCGTCTTGAGATTCATCGCTGTTTGATCCAAAGAAACTATCACACCCGCTCAGCAAGACGGTTGCGATGAGAGCAACAGAGATGACAAAAGATATCCCTTTCATGATTCGACCTCCGAAAATTAATCCTAACCTGAATCCGTATAAAGAAACGGCAACCCAAACCCAACTCACTGAGTTATAATGGTTTATGCAAAGAGACCATGACACCCAGGAGGTGAAGTTTGGATTACCTGATTGATACTACCACGGATCAGATTCATAGCACAGGCGGAATTGCACTGGTCGGCAAGATTTGTGAACGAATCGGGTTTGGTTGTCCGTCATCGACGATGTCTCACCCGGAGATTCTGAAGTCTCTCGTTGGCTTGCTCGTTCAGGGCAGAACACGTTATGAAGAGATGGAGCTGTTGCGACGCGACCGGCTGTTTCGCGACAGTTTTGGACTCGCCTATGTCCCGGCGCCGGAGACGCTCCGACTGTATCTGGAGCGGATGGAGCCGGAGCAGGTGCAGGAGGAAGTCGACCGCGCCACGATCAGTCTGCTGAAGCGTTCAACGCTGACACCGATCCAAACCGAGATACAGTCGTACCTTCCGGTGGACGTGGATACCTCGCCGTTGGACAATTCAAAGAGCCACAAGGAAGGGGTGAGTTGGACCTACAAACAGTTTGACGGCTTCCATCCTGCCTTTAGTTGCATCGGTCGCGAAGGCTACATGCTCAGCTGTGAACTCCGGGAGGGGAAGCAGTACTGTCAGAACGGGACTCCTGCGTATCTTGAACGGACGATCGGCTTGCTTAGACAATTTCCGATCACCACGCCGGTGCTGTTCAGACTCGACGGCGGGAATGACGCCAAAGATACGCTGAACGTCTTGAACCGGCATGACAACCAGTTTTTCATCGTGAAACGGAATCTTCGCAAGGAATTACCGGAGTATTGGCTCTTGGTAGAGCAGTCTGAAGGCACGATTACTCACCAGGATGAATCAAAAACGGTGTATACCCGCTTTCACAGCGAGTTAAAAAGTGACATGAACGTTGAGCGCCTCCCGTTGGGAAAGTTCGCCGTGAACGCGATGATCCTGCAAGTTGCCATGGTCGCGTTCAACATGGTTCGGTTCCTCGGACAGTCGGTGCTCAGTATGGAAGAACTGCCATACAAGCCCGAGGTGACCCGAAAGCGCCTGCGGAAAGTAATCGACGATCTGATCCGGATTGCGGTGAAGCTCGTCTTCCATGCCCGCAGGCAGGTCATCAATCTTTGGGATCGCGACCCGTGGCTCGGGTGCTTCCGGAAGCTCTACGCCATCTGCGACGCGTTGTAGAAAACACTCGTTGAAACCCCGGATTCAACGGGGGAGGTGTGCGCTCGTCGTGGAGCGGTGGCCATTTTCAGCTTCGGAATCCCAATCATTTCTCTGTATTCAGCGGACTATTGGTTCCGCCCTCGCGTGGTCAATTCACGCGTGTGCGACGAGGCCATCCCCACGGCGGTTGCCCGCGAAAAACCCTCAAAACAGCCTGCTACCGTGTCCCGTTATACGGATTCAGGGAATTACATCAGGTCTGGATTTGTTGTATGCCTCGGTGCTAAGAATTACCGCCGGGCGCTTCTTGACGGTCTGTAATTTCGTGAACGGAAAACCAACGAGAATGACATCGCCGAAATCATAATGCGTCATAGGCTGCATCGTCGTCATTCTCCCAAACGTGCGCGAAAGACGACTCAGAAGCCTGCGAGAAACTTTCCCTCAATTGTGACTCATCCTCTTTCTGCCGTAAGAAATCGATGAAGTCAGCGACCTCAGCAACCCGCTCTGCAGAAAGGTGCTCAAGTTATCCTATCATGATCCGTACCTGTGCATTCATCTCCCTGCCTCCTTACCATGCGCCTGAACAAACAGTATCGTTTCCATCTCACCTTTCGCAATGGGCGGATCGCACCGCGAGGGGTTTAGCGAAACCACGTAATCAGCGGTGGCAACGCTCGGGGGTGCTTGGATCCTGAAGGAGACGATGGGAGCATACCCCCGGAGTGGGAATCGTCTTCCCCTCTATACCACTTTCTATACCAAAGTGTTGCTTCCGGGACTTGAAGACGGGCTCCGCTACCGACGTTCCTGGTCGTATCTGGCTGTTGCCGAAAAATCTCATAGTTGTCCCTCACCGCCTTCGGACAGTGAAGGATCGAGGATCGTCCCGGGGTGAGTTGACGACGGTGCGATTCGTTAAATGGGGTGATATCCTAAGCAGTGAAAGGATGTGGGATGACGGCCCCCCTTGTGACCTACCTCTTGGACACGAACGTGTGCATTGCCCTTCTCAAGGGGAGGTCAACTGAACTCGAGAAGAGGGTTCGTTCGATCAGCAGTGACGAAGCTGCGATTCCAGCGGTACTCCGGTTCGAGCTGCATTACGGCGCAGGAAAAAGCTATCAGCCGGACCAGACACGTGAGAAACCCGTAACGTACGCGAGTTCCACCGAGTCGACGCCCTTCGGATTGAGAACTGGGAGGGCTGATTCGCACCGGCACTGATGGATCTGGCTTCAGGAGGAATCCGAAAGCCCCGCATGTCTCACCACTGCGACGGTTTTTGAGAGCCACTCTTTCAGCGAGACGATGAGCTCTTCCGTGGTACGTTCCTGGGCATTGACTCCGGGGATTTCTTCGATCCAGCGGTACCACCACCAGTCGCCCCTTTTGATTACCGCAATAAAGGAGTCCATAGAATCAGCATACCAAGAAATTCCGGCGGAAGAGACCGATTTGAAGCGCTACGACAGTGCTGGTCGTCTGCACGGACGTACCGCCGGATCTGTTTGATTTGACCTACCAGATTCGAAAGCACCTGCATGATCGAGTGGACATTCGGGGCGAAAGAAATATATATCTTTGGCTCGCTGGCTGATCCCGAACGGAACCACCAACCTGAGGATATAGATATCGGATACGGGAATGGCGGTAACGCATCGAACTCTTTACGATACGGGTGCATATCATGAATCTACGGTTGGTGAGGGGTACTCACCGGCCAACCCGTCGCGAGAGCGACGTTTGAGGCTACCTACAAGAGTTCGCAATTAGGTGTCACATATGCTATCATTTGTACGAGATGATAATCACGGTGGATACCAATGTTTTGTTCCAGGCGTTTTACAGCAATGCCGGCGCATCTCACCAGGTTGTCAGGATGATTCGGTTTGGGGAGGTTGAAATGGCGATCTCGGTACCGGTATTTCAGGAGTATCGGGATGTCCTTTCTCGTCCCGACAATATGCAGTTACTCGGTCTTGATGATACGGAAGTCGATGCGATCATGGATTTTGTAGCAACCGTCGGACGAGTGACTCATATTTCCTTTTCTTGGCGACCAAATCTCAGCGATGAAGCGGATAACATGATAATCGAACTTGCCCGTGCTAGTGGAAGCGAGTATCTGGTCACGAGAAACGTGAAAGACATGACTATCGGCTCAGATATGAACAACGACGATATCGAAGTGGTAACGCCCGGGGATTTTCTTAGGCACTGGAGGAGACAATGGGAGCAAAGCAGAGAAACACACTGACCATCAGAGTTCCGGAAGAGCTCAAAGACCGAATCGAGACGATTTCTGCACAGCAAGGAGTTTCGATCAACCAGTTCGCGCTCTATGCTTTCACAAAAGAACTGGGAGAGATCGAATCGGGAA
>CAYQRW010000266.1:1375-4703 GCA_964419735.1 uncultured Spirochaeta sp. | reverse complement strand
CTGCCGGTGGGGGTGGAGGTAAGCGTCGTAGAAGACACCACCACCCTCATCCGCGATAGTCTCTCGGACGTCTCCAACTCCGCCATTACCGGCGGTGTGCTGGCGGTACTGATTCTGTTCTTCTTCCTGCGCAGCCTGAAGACCACGCTGATTATCGCGATCTCGATTCCCGTATCGATCGTGGTGACGCTGATGTTTATGTACTTCGCGGGACTCACGCTCAACTTAATGACCCTCACCGGCCTGGCGTTGGGTATCGGAATGCTGGTGGACAACAGTATCGTCATCCTGGAAAACATCTTCCGCTACCGGGAGAAGGGAGCCAAACTCACCGCCAGCGCCATTCTGGGAAGTCAGGAAATGATCACGGCGATCACCGCCTCCACCCTGACCACCGTGTTCGTGTTTGTTCCCCTGGCGATCTTCCGGGCCCAACTGGAAGTGATCGGCGAGCTCTTTAGTGATCTCGCCTTTACGGTGGTAATCTCGCTGTTGAGTTCACTGGCGGTGGCGGTGTTCCTCATTCCCGTGCTCACCAGCCACTACTTACCGATCTATTCGCGCAAGCAGCGGCCCCTGCGCGGCGTCCTCAAACGTGTGGACGGCGGCATGGCGCGGATGTTCACCGGGTTGGACACCAGATACAAGCAGAGCTTGGCGTTCTCGCTCCGCCACAAATGGATCGTAATCGTCTTGGTGTTGGGGGCGTTCGTGGGGAGTCTGTTCATGATTCCCATGACGGGGTTCGAGTTCACTCCCCAACAGGAGGAAGATTCGGTGACGCTTGAGGTGGAAATGCCGATCGGCACGCGGCTGGAGTCAACTCGCTCCGTCCTACAGCGACTGGAGGCGATCGCCGAATCGGAGGTTCCGGCGTACGAGGATATTATTATGCAGGCGGGAGAGCGTTCCTTCTTTGGGTTGGGCGCAGCGGATACCAGCCAGGGAAGCCTCACGATTGTGCTCCCCTCCTTTGAAGAGCGCGAGATGAGTGCCCAAGAGGTGCAGGAGCTCCTGCGAGGCTCCTTCGACAACTTCCCTGGGGCGGTCTTCACCTTTGGCGGGGGCGGTGGACCCGGGGGCGGCGGGCTTAACGCCTCTCCGGTGGAAATCACCCTCCGCAGCGAAGACCGCGACCTCATGCGGGAAACGGGTAATCGCATCATCGAACTGATCGAGGACGAAGTGCCCGGCGCCACTGAGCCACAGATGAACCTCTCCGAGGGACTCCCGCAGGTGGAGATCATAATCGACCGGCAGAAGGCGTACCAGCTGGGACTCAACGTGAGCACCGTGGGGCAGGAAGTGCGCGCCAATATCGACGGGATCACCGCCGGCCGCTACCGCACCGGGGGGAATGAATACGATATTCTGCTGGTCCTGGAGGAGCGCGGCCGCGACCAGATCCCGGATCTGGATAAGATCGTCATTAACAACCAGTTTGGGCAGCAGATTCCCCTTTCGAGCTTTGTCTCGCTGGAGCGCACCACCGGACCGGTGAGCATTACCCGGGAGGACCAGAGTCGGACGCTCACCATTACCGCCGGCCTGGCCCCGGGGGAGACGATTAACGTGGTCATGCCGGAGATTCAGCGGCTGATTCAGGAGGAGATTCCCTCTACCGAAGAACTCATCATTACCTACGGGGGCGATTTCGAGGATCTCCAGGAGTATGGCCGGACGTTTATCTACGTGCTCTTGATTTCAATCTTCCTGGTATTCGGTGTTATGGCCAGTCAGTTTGAGTCGTTTCTCGATCCGTTTATTATCCTCTTCACGATACCGCTAACATTGATCGGCGTGATCGTGCTCTACGTGGCCACCGGTACCAACTTCAGCCTCTTCACGGCGGTAGGTCTGGTAGTCTTGGTGGGAATCGTGGTGAATAACGGCATCGTGCTGGTGGACTACACCAACCTCCTGCGTAAGCGGGGGCTCTCCATCACCGACGCCTGTGTCGAGGCCGGGGGCAACCGGCTCCGTCCAATTCTGATGACGGTGCTCACCACAGTGTTGGGGCTGGTACCGGTGGCGTTTGCCGCGGGCGAGGGCTCCAGTCTGGTGCAACCAATCGCCAAAACGGTAGTGGGCGGTCTCACGGTGGCAACGCTGTTGACGCTGTACCTGATACCGGTAATCTATGCGATCTTCAACCGCATGTCGGAAAAACGTGACGCCCGTCTCACGCGACGAGAACAGCGGCGTATCCAGCGACATGAGGCGGCGGAAGCGCGCGAGGAGCAGAACGCATGAGTGATATCATTCGCATCGAGGTAATCGCCAACCGTTCAGTTGAGGATGACTTCTTCGAGCTGTTGGAGGCGGCGGAGGTGGGCGGGCACTACACCCTCTTCCCGGAAGTGCAGGGAGCCGGCCACGCCGGCCCCCGCCGCGGGGACCATATCTGGCCGGAGGAGAACTTCGTCTACGTGGCGTATGTCACCGAAGCGGAGGCCAGGACGATCCGGGAACAGATCGAGACCCTCCGGTCCAAGTTTGAAACGGAGGGCATCCGCATGTTTGCCACCCGGGGGGTCGATTTGTGAGAGGACTTGGCGCCATGCTCCTGTTGCTCGCGGTACAGCTCGCCGTCCCCGCCACCGCTGCCGCCGACCAGTGGCTGCAATACGACACCGACCATTTCCGCGTGATCTATCGCGCGGAGGATGCCGACGCCGCCGCCCACGTGGCGGAACTGGCACCCTCCGTGTGGGAGCGGACCACCGCCTTCCTCCAGTATGAGCCGAGTGAGCGAATTCCCGTGGTGCTCTACGGGGAGACCGCCCGGGCCAACGGCTTTTTCACCCCCTTTCCACCGCACGTGGCGCTCTTCACCGCCGCCCCCGCGGGACCGTGGATGGGGGCCCGGACCGCGGACTGGCTGGAGTCGGTGTTCGTACACGAAGTGACCCACTACCTACACCTGATGCAGCCGATCGGATTCTTCGGAATCGCCTCGCGCGTCTTTGGACCGCTCGCCGCTGCCGGGGGCACGCTCTTCCTGCCGGGGTGGGCACTGGAGGGCCCCACCACCACCGCGGAAACGGTACTTACCGCGGGAGGGCGCGGACGCAACCCGTACTTCGAAATGGAATGGGTGGCGCCGGTTCTGGCGGATGAGATGTACAGCTACGATCAGGCCGGCGTGGCCTCGGCGTATCCCCCGCGGGGCCGGATCTACTCCTCCGGCTACATCATGACCGAGCACCTGCTGCGGGAGTACGGCGAGGAGGCGTTCATCGAGGTGAACCGAGAGTTTCAGCGCTGGCCCTTCCTGGGCATGCGCCGCGCGCTGCGGCGCACCACCGGCGAGCGAGCCCCCGAGATT
>CAYQRW010000266.1:0-1275 GCA_964419735.1 uncultured Spirochaeta sp. | reverse complement strand
ACCGACCGCGGGGCGATCGCGTTCCACCGCGGCGCCTTCGATGCGGGAAGCCTGCACCTCCTGGAAAAGGACGGCAGCTGGCGCCCCCTCACCGCGGTGACTCCACTGGATGAGTACTCCGTGACCGTCTCCGCCACGGGGGCGGTGGCTGCCGCGGTCGTGCAGCGCACCAACCGCGCCGGCGCCGGGGGCGGGCCCAACGTAAGCTTTGGCGATCTCTATCTCATGGAGCTCGACGAAGAACGCGGTCGGCGCCTCACCACCGGGGCGCGCCTCTTTCACCCCGCCCTCGACGAAACCGGCACCACCGTGATCGCCGCCGAGCGCACCGGTCGGTTCAGCCGCCTGGTGCACGTTGACCGGGATACGGGCGTGATAACGCCGATCTACGCCCCGGCGGAGCGGTTCGTATCGATGCCGACCCTCTCCCGAAGCGGTCAGTACCTGGCCGTTGTGGAGAACGACGCCGGCCGGCAATCGATCGTCGTGTTGAGTCGTACCGGCACGAGTCCGCTGCGCTACGCGCCGGTCTATCGGATCGATGTTGGGGAGGAGCGCGACGCGGAGTACCGCCCCCTCTTCGCGGGGGACCGGGAGCTGTGGTTCGTGGCGGACGCCACGGGACCGCTACAGCTGTACCGGACGACCCTACCGGAGGGTGAAGCCGCCACTCCATTGCCACCGATCACCCGGATCCTCACCGATCAGGTGGGCGTGCTCGCCGGAGTACCGGAAGACGGCGGGAGGGTGCTCTACGGCACCTACCGGCACCACGGGTACACCGTGCGCCGCGGAGAGCCGACCTTACAGATGGTGGGACGAGTTGCCCCGGTACCGAACCTGGCCAACGCACCCGCGCCGGCCGAGAACGGTGAGGACTCGGGAAACGCGGAGTCATCGCCGGCGGCTTCCCCAATTCTCAGAAACTCCCGCCGCTACTGGGATCTACCGCGACCGGTTCTGTGGGTACCCACGGCGGCAGTAGCCGGTGAGGTTTCGGGCGAGACTCGTCTGGATCTGGGAGCGGGGCTGATCGCGGTGAGTACACTCGGGCGGCACAGCCTGGAGGCGTTTGCCGCCTACAACCCCACCGATCACCAGCCCTCCGGATCGGTGGCGTATACCTACGCGCCGGGACCCACCGCGTTCTCCATGAACGCCATCGCCGATTACTCCCTGGAGCCCGATGGCACCGTGCGGGACTCCTACGAGATCGCCACGGCGCTCACGCGACCGCTGTGGTACGACGAAGGGTCTACGCGCTACCGAGGCGTC
>CAYQRW010000265.1:0-4722 GCA_964419735.1 uncultured Spirochaeta sp. | reverse complement strand
CGGCCGCGTCGGCGTCAGACCACTCCAGGGCGTAGACGCGCTGGGAGTCGGCGTCCGCGGCTAAGCGGTCGCCTACTACCGTAAAGCGCCGCCGGAGCTCATCCCCGCCCTTGGCGAGGGGATCCTCCGTGACCGATACGGTGGCGCTCCCTCCGCCGCGGGAGACCACCACCGCCTCGGTAGTGCGGGTTACCTCCACCGCGCCGATCAGGAGCCGTCCACCGCTGAACGCCTCAGCGCCGGCGTTGCGCAGGATCAGCCGTACCGCTCGGGTGGCGGTGAGCTGCGCGCGCTCACTTCCGTCGAGGTCTACCTTCAGCGTGCGCCAGCCGGTAGTGGCGGAGAGGGACTCGGAGTGGGAGAAGACGCCCCCCGGCGCCTCCCCATCGAGAATTCCGTTGTCGTTGCCGTCCTCGCTGTGGGCGCGGGCCAGCCGGGGGGCGTCCTGGCCGGCGCGGCGCAGCCCCTGGGGCGCATCAAACTCCAAGAGCGGATCCACCGGGCTGCGGCCCTCATCGAGTACCCCGTCGCCGTCCAGATCCTCCGCCAACGCGCCCAGGTCCAGGCGGAGCCTCGGATCGCCGCCCCCCGGCGGCAGGGACTCATCGAGAGCGTCCACCGGAGGCAGCAGCCGATAGCGAATGGTCACGGAACGCGCCGAGCTCAGGTCGCTCTCGCCGCCGGCCAGGCGGATCTGGGCGCCGATCCAGCTACCCGGAGAGTTCTCCGGAGCAAGCGCGTCCCACTCCAACACCGCCACCGGCCCGGAGTAGGCGCTATCGGTGTAGGCGGCCAGGTACGGTCCTACCCGGGAGCCGCTGCGCGGTTCATCGGCCGCCGGTGTGCGCCGGTAGGGCAGGAGCGAGACGTTACCCAGGGCGTCCACCGACCAATAATCGCGGTACGCCGCCTCCGCGCGGAGCTCACGGTTCAGGGCGCCGCCGGCGGGGTCCGGTGCCGAGGCGGGAAAGGTGGTTTCCGCATCGGGAGTGATCGAGGTGGAGCGGCCCGAGGCGCCGGCGAGGCGCATGACGCCGGTGGTGTCGCTCTGGGAGAGCTGCACCGCGGCGGCGGCATCTACGGTGAGTGACTCGCCGCGGTAGCCGGTGGTGGTGGAGAGGGTAGCCTGACCGGGGTGTTGATCCAGCTCGGTGGAGTAGGACTCATCGGTGAACGTCCAGCGTACGCCCGCCGCCAGTGCCAGGGAGAGCTCCGGTGTTGCCTGCCAGCGGTTGCCCGATAGCGCTACCAGGTCGCTGGTGCCGCCGGCGGTGTACTCGCGGTAGGAAACATCGACCACCGCCGTAGGAGAGATCGAATCGGGCAGGGTCAGGCTGCCGGAACCGGGATCGAACTCCACTCCCTCCAGCGGTCTGCCGTCCACGGTGACGTTTACCGTCCCCGGCACCACGTTTCCGTCCAGAGACACCTCTTCTTGGTCGGTGCGGTAGCTCACCAGAAGTTCCACGGGGGCGCCACCGTCCACTGCGCGCGGACCGTAGATGCCGGCGTGAGCCTCTCGGGGATTCCGCTCGGCGAAGGGGTAGCGCCAGGAGATATGACGGACCCCGTCATTGCGCTCGTCGAAATCGGCGGCAACGATTTCCACGAGCCCGGTAGATCCCAGGCGGCGCGCACGGAACTCACGTTCTTCATCGATCGGGGTGCGGGTACCGGGATTCACTAGCTGGATGCGCAGGCTGTCTTCTTCGGGTAGGGGCAGATCCTCAGGCAGAGAGTAGAGATTGGCACTCTCAAACGGTGACCACACGCCCGACTGCCGCAGGAGCAGGGCGGAACGACCGTCGGCCAGGCGTAGTTCGAAGTCATTTAACGCGGGGCCCCCAGCCGGCCCGGGCCCCCCAGCCCCGGAGCCTCCCGTGAGGCGCTCCAGGAGTGAGTCGCTACCGAACTCAAAATCCACCAGGGGGCCGCTGGTGGGATTCAGGGTACTTGCATCCAGTGGGACCAGCGCGCCCCGCCCGGCCTCGGGGTCGCCCACCGGTGTGCCGTCGGCGGTTTCATAATACACCGCCACCGGGCGATCCGATTCTCGAATCTCGGAGGCGATGCGCAGCGTTCCGGCGGTGCGATCGACCGTGTACTCGCCCCGGGTCTCGTCCAACTGGCGAAAGCGGCTTTCCCCGTTGAGGGAGACAACATCGCCGTCGGGATCCTGTACGTATGCGGTAACCGCGGTAATTTCCCGGTCCGGCAGTACGTAACGCGCCTCCCGGAGATAGCGGGGTGCCGGAATTCGTTCTTCCGTGAGGATACCGCCGGAGGCCACCCGCAGCCGCCGCGCCTGCGAGCTCTCCAGTTGGACCAGTAGTTCGTGGTAGGTGCGGGCGGTTTCCAGGCGCATGACCGCCCCCGGCAGCGAACCTCCCCCGGTGCGGGCACCGGGACTCCCGGTGTACTGGTAGGGATAGCGTTCCACGGTGAGAGGAACGTTCCCGACCACTACCTCCTGTACCACTTCTTCATCCTCACCGATGTAGCCGGCGGCGAGCGTGTTGACATCAGACTGGTCAGAGAAGCTCGCTTCAAAGAAGTAGTTCCGGTAGAGCCACAGCGACAAGGTGAGGTCCACCGTCTGGGCGAAGAGTTCCGTTTCAAAACCCGGGTACTGGTACGGGACGGTGACCCGCCGGCCGCTATCTGGGAGGGCCGGGTGGAAGGCGATGCCGGTGGCCACGCGGGACTGCGCGGACCACGAGCCGAGCAGGTACAGTTCCACCTCGGCGTCGCCGGACTCCAGTTGAAACAGCGCCGCCGGAGCCTCTTCCTCGGGAAACGGATTGGACGGTCGCCAACCGGAGGGGATCTCTTGAGCTCCCAGAGCCGCCGCCACCACCATCAGCACCCCGGCGATGAGGCGTGATCGAATCAGGTTTTTTGTCCACGTTGCGTGGCTTGAGCCCACAGACACGACTATAGTATGATTCAACTCATAATACTATGAATAGCGAGAGCGAGAAAGCAGATGCCTTCGTGGGAAGGCTGCTTCAGAATCCGGCGTTGAATGGGTTCTCGGCCTTACAGCAGGAAGAGCAGATTATTCAGTTTCTCCACGGCAATGCGGCGCAGCTGACTCCTACGCTCAGCTCATCGCAGTTTTTCCCCGGGAAGAACTGGAATCAGATCTTCTCCTTGTTGGTGTCTTCCCTGACGGAGGCGATCAACCGTACGTTGTTTGCCGACCTGCAACAGATTCTCACCGAGCGCATCGATTACACCTTCGTAGAGCTCCTGGGCCAACAGCGGTTCAACTCCGAGGCGTTCCCCCGACAGCTGATGGAGTTGATGAAGAAGCTCTTACAGAAGCCGGAGGCCCGGCGCGCCTTCACTGGCCCGTACACGGCGCTCCACTTCGGGTTGACCGACCACTACCTGGATGAAATCTTTCTGCGCAAGTCGTATATCCATTTCGAACTCACGAAGGTGCAGCGTCTGCGAATGGGTAAGGAAGAGGTGCAGAACTTTGTGCAGGTGAACTTGCTCCTGAAGCCCGCAGTCTTTCTGATCAGTGCCGGTGGTCAGTCGCAGCAGGACCGCGCCACGGGAATGGTGCAGAACCAGTTTGCCGAGAAAGTGCTGGGAGTGTTGAAGAAGGAGCTCAAGGGCGTTCCCGAGCAGGTGCTGCAGAGCGCCGTGCACACCAGCGTATCCTTCAACGCCAACCGCTTTATCGAGGCCACGGCGCGGCTGGCGGCGATTCTCGGCGCTCGGGGACGCAGCTATCAGGCCAACGTCAAAGTGGACCGCGGTGCCGACAGTCCTGACAAGAGCTGGCTCAGTACCGCTCGACGCAACTACAAGTTCTACGGATTCGATATAAAGATGCTCGATGAGCTGTATAAGATCGCGGCGGAAAACGTCTGGTAGGTAAATAGATGAGTAAGACCCGTTCGTTTCTGGAAAACCTCGTAGTTATTGCGATTGTCCTGGTCCTGATCCAGACGTTTCTCGAGGATCTGGCGATTCTACTGGGTTGGAGTGTCGATGCTCGGGAGTCACTGATGCTGGCGGGGTTCGCCTTCGATCTTTTCTTCACCATCGAATTTCTCACCCGCAGCTATGATGCGTTTCGGTATCACCGCTTTGGACAGTACCTGTGGGCTGAGCGGGGATGGATCGACTTTCTCGCGGCGGTACCGCTGCTCATCTTCAACTCAGGTCCCTCAGTGATTGCCTGGTACGTGGGCGGCGTCGCCGTGGCCGGGGGTGGGGGGATGCTCAATGTCTTGAAGGTGGTCAAGGCGATTCGCATCGCTCGCGTGCTGCGCCTGCTGCGCGTGCTCAAGGTCTTCCGACAGATCAAGAATACCGACTCCGTCATGGCGCAGCGCCACCTGGCCACCATTAGTGCCATGGTGGTGACGCTGTTCGTGTTCGTGCTGCTCGTGCTCTCCGCCGGGGGAGCGGCGGTAACGTTTTCCACGTTGGACCAGACCTACCAGCGGCAGATTACCGCCGCACTAGACCATATTGAAGACCAGCAGCTGGCGGCCGCCGATAACGAAGCGGCCCTGGCGCGGTTTGCCGAGACTCACCCCGGGATCGTCGCGGTGGAACAGGGCGGGTCGGTCCGTTACAGCCGGTACGATCAGGCCTACCTGAATGAGAACTACCGCGCCACCGACTACACGGTGCTGGAGCGGGGCGCCACGGAAGTCTTCGTGGATCTCACGCCGATCAACCGCGAGCAGGCGGCGGACA
>CAYQRW010000264.1:0-4728 GCA_964419735.1 uncultured Spirochaeta sp. | reverse complement strand
CCGATCGCCAGCACCTCGCGCCAAAACTCCCCGTTCTGCGAGGTTCCCTGCAGCGCGTCCACCCCGAGCACCACCGCCAGCAACGTAATTCCCACCACGTCCTCGATCACCGAGGCGGAGAGAATCGTCACTCCCTCGGGGGCGGCCATTTTGTGGCGCTCACTGAGGATCCGGCCGGTAATATCGATGGAGGTGGCGATCGCCACAACCCCCAAGAAGAGGCTTCGGGGATCGGTCCAGCTGGAGCCCACCATGAGCCGACCCACCACGATTCCGGCGATCACTGAAAGCACCGCCCCGCTGAGCCCCACTACGCTACCCTTGAGGGCAAAGCGCAGAAACAGCCGAATGTCGGTCTGCAGCCCCATGAGAAACAGCAATACAATCGAAGCGATCACCGCGAAGCCGTAGAGCTCCGGTGAAATGGAAAGCACATTGGCGGCCCGCGGAAACAGGCCCTCCGGATACCCGGGGAAAGCGATCGCCCCCAAGGCGTAGGGGCCGATAACGATTCCAGCGAATAGTTCGCCCAGAATCAGGGGCGTCTTCAGCCGTTTGGCCAGGCGCGTGCCGAAGTATCCGGCAAACAGAATCACCCCGATCTGAAACGCCAGCACGGTCATGCGATGCTCCAGGCCGTGCCCGGCGTCAACTCCGTGAGCGCCGGTCTCTTCCGCCACGGCCAGCACCGCGGTGAGCAGCGCCATACCGACCGCCAGCACGGTCACCCTCGGTCGGTAGCGACCTATCCTCGATTGCTCTGTCATCTGTTTCACCGGCACTCCCCTGGGGGTAGAGAGTACTCAACGGGAGTGTTCCACCGCAACCTGCCCGATCAGTACGAATGTCGGAGGCAGGATGAGCACCACGGCGCCGGGGAATCACCGGGCCTGGAGAGACCCGCCGAGCTCAACCAGACACGATTTGACAGTCAGCGGACCGTATGATTAGACTTGACCTGAGTAAATAAGTGCTTGTGGGCTTATCTACCTGGGAACGGGCCTTCCCACCAAAATGTTACAAGGGCCCGGTGACGCAACCCCTAAGGGGGAAAAATCAAATGAAACACAAAATACTCGCGTTTATGGCCGTGGTTACGGCGGGACTCCTCGTGCTCGGCGGATGTGCTCCGTCCGACGGGGACTCGAATGGTGACGGTGAGGATTCCGGCGGCGGTGAACCCGCGCAGGCCTCGTACACCGACAACCCCTACACCGATGGTGAGGACCTCTCCGGTACCACGGTGAACATCTTCGGCGCCTTCGTCGACACCGACGCGGAGCGCTTTGAGGCCAGCATGGAGCCCTTTGAAGAAGAGACCGGTATTGAAATCGAGTACGAAGGTTCCGGCGACTTCGAGTCGTTGATCACCGTGCGCACCGAAGGCGGAGATCCGCCGGATATCGCGGCGTTTCCGCAACCCGGTCTGATGCAGGATATGGTGGACCGCGGGAACGTGATCGACGTGAATTCCTTCATGGATATGGAGTATCTCCAAGGGCAGTATGACCAAAGCTGGATCGACCTCGCCGATTACGGTGACATCCTCGCCGGGGTGTGGTATCGCGCCAGCGTAAAATCCCTCGTGTGGTATCCGGTACCGGAGTTCTCCGAGGCCGGCTATGAAGTCCCGGAAACGTGGGATGAAATGATTGAGCTCAGTGAGCAGATGGTGGAAGACGGCAATACGCCGTGGACGATCGGCATCGAATCCTCCGGCGCCACCGGATGGGTAGCTACCGACTGGCTTGAGGATATTATGCTCCGCATCCATCCGCCAGAGGTCTACGATGAATGGGTGACCGGCGAGCTGGAGTTTGATTCTCCGGAGGTCCGGGAAGCGATGGAGTACATGGAAGAGATCTGGATGAACGAGGATTTCGTCCGTGGCGGAACCCAGTCGATTCTGACGGTGCCCTTCGGCGATGCGCCGAGCCCCATGTTCCGCGATCCGCCCCGAGCGTATCTCCACCGTCAGGCAAGCTTCATTCCGGGGTTCTTTCCGGATGATGTAGAGATCGGTGAGGACGTGGACTACTTCTACCTGCCCCCTATCGACGAAGAGCAGGGTAATCCAGTGCTCGGTGCCGGAGATATCATGTCACCGATGCAGGACACTCCCGAGGTGCGGGCGGTTATGCGCTGGCTTGCCACCGGTGAATCCACGCGAGCCTGGCTGGAAGCCGGCGGGTTTGTTTCTCCGCATAACGATACTGAACTGGACTGGTATCCCACCGAGGCGGACCGCGGCTACGCGGAAATTCTCCAAAATGCAGACACATTCCGTTTTGACGCCTCAGATATGATGCCCGGTCAGGTCGGTACCGGATCCTTCTGGACCGGTATGGTTGACTGGGTCAACGGCAGCCCCCTGGATGAGGTATTGCCGGCAATAGATGAAGGCTGGCCCGAAGAAGGCTAACGCCACCGAGAACAGGCGCCTTCCCGGCAGTCCTGCGCCACCGGCGTATGGTGACGCCGGGGAGGCGCCATTTTTTGCTCACTACGGAGGGTGTAGATATGGCAGAAACGACTCTGTCCTCATTTATCGACAAAGCGACCGAAACCACGGCGGGACGGCTGATCTTCGGCATTGGCGGACCGATCTTGGTGGCGATCGTCTTCTATAGCAGTTTTATTTTCATGCGCGACTCTGAGGCGAGCCGGCTGGCGATCGCCACGGTGGCCCTGGTCGTCGGGGTTGGCGGCGTGTGGCTTCTCTTCGGCGCACTCAACAGCCTCGTAGAAGTGTTTCCGATTAAGGCGCGCGACGCACTGAGACCGCTGGCGTTCGTCCTCCCAGGGGCGCTCATTCTGCTCGGGTATATCGTGCTTCCGGCGATGCGGACGATCTGGATCAGTTTCTTCAACCGCACCTCGGAGCAGTTTGTCGGTCTCCAAAACTATATCACCGTCTTCACTAACGAAGAGATGCTGGTGACTCTGCGTAATACGTTGGGTTGGGTTATCATCGTCCCCTTCGTTTCCGTTGCGCTGGGACTGGTGATTGCGGTTATGGCCGACCGCCTCTCCCTACGCTGGGAGAAGATCAACAAGTCGCTGGTATTTCTGCCGATGGCGATCTCCTTTGTCGGCGCCTCGGTTATCTGGCGGTTCATCTACGCCTATCAGCCCGCCGGTGATGCACAGATCGGTTTGCTTAACGCAGTCGTTACCAGTCTCGGCGGCGACCCCCGCGCCTGGTGGACGGTGGAACCGTGGAACAACTTCTTCCTGATGTTCATCATGATTTGGCTCCAGACCGGGTTTGCCATGGTAATTCTCTCCGCCGCAGTGAAAGGCGTTCCCCGAGATCTCCTGGACGCCGCCCGGGTGGACGGTGCCGGCGAGATCCGGTCGTTCTTCTATGTGACGATTCCCTATATCGCCGGAACGATCCTCACCGTCCTCACCACGATCCTGTTTCTTGTGCTGAAGATCTTCGATATCGTGTGGGTCATTACCAGCGGCGATTACGGTACCCATATCGTGGCATCGCGCTTCTACGAAGAAACCTTCGTGTTCCGGAACTTTGGCCGCGGGAGTACCCTGGCGGTAATCCTGTTAATCTTCGTGGTGCCGTTTATGGTACGGAACATCCGGCAGATGAATGAGAACAGGAGTTAAGCATGAGTAGCGCACAAGATCTACAACGAACGATACGACCCACAATTGGCGACAGAATCCGCGACCTTCCTAACAAGGCGCCGATGCGCCTCTTTCTGCTGGCGGTGGTGCTCCTGTGGACACTCCCTACGGTAGGACTGCTGGTGAGTTCTATCCGCGGGCAACAGGCGATCGCCAACTCCGGCTGGTGGACGGCGGTGGGCTCGTTCACCGACTGGAGCCAGTGGACGTTCGAGAACTACCAACGCGTTGCCCTGGCGGACAACATGATTGGGGCGTTTCTCAATAGCTTTCTGGTCACGCTACCGGCTACGGTCATACCGATTACGATCGCCGCGTTTATGGCGTACGGCATCGCCTGGATGGACTTCCCCGGCCGGCGGGTACTCTTTGTACTCGTGGTGGGACTCTTAGTGGTACCGCTGCAGACCGCATTTATTCCGGTACTGCGAGTGTACACCCGCCTGCAACTGAACGGGACGTTTATCGGGATGTGGCTGGCCCATACTGGGTTCGGGCTGCCCCTGGCCACGTATATTCTTTACGGCTACGTCTCCGGGATTCCCAAGTCGATTATCGAGTCCGCCTACGCCGACGGCGCACGGCCGTGGATGTTGTTTACCCGGCTGGTGTTACCGCTATCGGTACCGGCGATCGCCTCGTTTGCGATCTTCCAGTTTCTCTGGGTCTGGAACGACCTCCTGGTAGCTTTGGTATTCCTGGGAACGCAGACTCCCCTGGTCACCACCAGACTTGCGGAACTGGTCGGCTCGCGCGGACAGGACTGGCACGTCCTTACCGCCGGTGCGTTTATGACGATGATCATGCCCTTGATCGTCTTCTTCTCGCTGCAGCGCTACTTCGTCCGCGGCATGATGGCCGGATCGGTGAAGGGATAAGACTGAATCAACGCGCTTGCTCGGCGGGTAAATCCAACGGTATCGTTGCAGCCGAGGAGCGCGATATCGATGTATAACCCAGACTGGCCCGTTGCGGCGCACGTTACCGTTTTTGTAATCTCCGGCGTCTTGGTGGCGCTCACCGGTGTGCGCCTCACGCGATACACTGCCAAAATCGCCCGCCGCACCGGGTTGGGGCAAG
>CAYQRW010000263.1:0-4763 GCA_964419735.1 uncultured Spirochaeta sp. | reverse complement strand
TGTCGATAACGCTCATGGCGATCTTCGTGTTTTTGCTGATCATCGCCTCGAATCCAGGGCGATCAAAGGCGAGAATTTCCACCGTCCCCGAGGCAGTGGCCGTGGCGGACCGCTTGATGTTGGAAACGATCGCCATCTCGCCAAAGAATTCGCCCTTACCGAGTTCCGCCAAAAGGTGGTCCTTGCCATCAATTTTCTTGGTAATCCGAATGATGCCGGACTGGATGATGTACATCTTCTCACCAACGTCACCTTCCTGAAAGATGGGCGTACGGTCACTAATTGTCTGACCATATTTGTCGAAGAGCGGATTATCTGACACGAGCGTCCTCCAGTAGGATGGAGTATAGTGGCGAGAATCTCTCGTCGCAACCGCTTCGCGAAGCAGCATGCCTCACACCGCCGTACCAAGATTTAGGAGGTACTATGAACTGGCGACGTGTGCGGAATCAAGGAGTAGCAGTGACGGGAGCGCTGGTGCTGGGATGCTCTGGAGTTCCGGAACTACCGGAGATGATCGATGGCGATTGGCAGCCGCCGGTCTTGAGCACGGCAGCCGCCCGGAGTGGGTCGGAGTTCGCGCTGCTGTTTGATGAGCCGGTGGAGCTGTGTGAGGCGACCCTGGATCCACCGCGGGAGATTATCGCGTCTCGGTGGCGGGAGGACGAACTGGTGGTGTCCGTGGATGAGCCCCTTCACCCGGGTGAACTGTACTGGATCGATGCGCGGGTGGAGGACCGCTCCGGAAATATGTCGTCGATCCTGGTGTCGGTGTACGGCATGAACGCGGAACTCCCGGATGTACTGATCAACGAAGTCGTATGTCAGGGAACGGGGAATCATACCGACTGGGTGGAACTGCAAGCGCTGGAAGCGGGTAACCTCGGGGGCATGACGCTCTATGAGGGAAGTCCTTCCCACTGGGACAGCCGCTACGTCTTTCCGGCAATGGAGGTGTCCGCGGGTGAGTTCATCATCGTACACTTCAAGCCGCAGGGAGATCCGGAAGAGATCGACGAAATCGATGATCCTGCCGCCAGTGGTGGTCAGAACACTCATCCGGAAGCGTGGGATCTATGGGTATCCGGAGGAGACGGCATCCCCAACACCACTGGAGCGGTGAGTCTCACCGAGTTCCCCGGAGGACCGGTGGTGGATGCGCTTCTATACAGTTCGAAATCGTATGATGCCTCCCATCCACGGCGGGGATTCGGACTGGCATCACAGTTGGACCTACTTGAGGAGCTGGTAGCACTGGGCGCGTGGGAGATCTCCGGAGATAAGGTGATCCCGGAGGACCTGTTTGACCCCGACGACAGCACCGGAACGCGTTCGATCAATCGAACCCCCGGGGTGGATGATACGGATAGCTCGGCGGACTGGCACATCGGTCCCACCAGCAGCTCCAGCGCGGGGTATGCAAATACAACCGAGGTGTACGAGCCGTAGCCGCTTCAGTCCAGATACTTCTCGAAGAACTGTACGATCGTTTCTTTGGGAGCGGCACCAATATGCTGCGTCACTTCCTCGCCGTTCTTGAAGAGAATCAACGAGGGGATACTCACGATGCTGTACTGGGAGGCCAACTCCGCCTGTTCATCCACGTTTAGTCTGCCCACCGCAAGCTTGCCCTCATACTCACCGGCGATGTCATGGAGAACGGGCTCCACCATTTTGCACGGGGTACACCACTCCGCCCAGAAATCGACGATCACCGGTACGTCTGATCCGAGGACAGTCTCCTGAAAGTTCTCTTGCGTGACTTCAAATTCCATGCCGATACAGTACGAACTGCGGCGCCTCCGGTCAACCGATACGAGCACCCCAGGGCGATCACCCATGGCGGGATCACCCGGCTCCGGGATCAACCGCTCCCGGAGAGCTCCGCCGCCAACGCGCGAACGGTGGGATAGGGGTCCTCGGGAGTCTCCGCGATCGCCCGGACAAAGGCCGATCCCACCACCGCCGCGTGCGCGTGCTCCAGTACCGCGGAGACCTGGTCCGCCGTGGCGATGCCAAACCCCGCCAACACGCGCGCGCCACTGTCGGTGAGGCGCTGGACGAACGCGGAGTTCTCCTCGCCGATCTCCGTATGCGTCCCGGTGATTCCCCGCCGGAGGGAGGCGTAAATATAGGCGGCGCCCATCTCTTCCACCAGACGCAGGCGCGCTTCCTCCGCCCCCATGGAGATCACCGGTACCACGTGGAGTCCCGCCTGTCGGCCCGCCGCAAAGAGCCCCTCGTCGGAGTCTACCGGCAAGTCCGGGACGATCAGCCCCGACACGCCGGCGGCCACCGCGTCCTGGACAAACCGCTGGATGCCGTAGGCGTAGACGAGCCCCGCGTAACTCATGAGGAAAATCGGCACCGCGCCGGGGGTGGCGCCTGGGCTGGCCCCGCCGTCCGGCCTGGCCTCGGTGCCCTGACCTGCACCCTGGCCGGCCGCCGCGCCTCCGGTTATCGATCGGATAAATTCCCACCCCTGAGCCACGCGAAACCCCTGCTGCAGCGCACCGGCGCACGCCGCCTGGATCGCGGGACCATCGGCGGTTGGATCGCTGTAGGGGAACTGCACCTCCAGGTACGCGGCCCCGCCATCGATCAGCGCCTGAGCCACGCGCACGCCGGCGTCGTAGGTGGGATAGTAGGGAATCATGTGGGCCATGATGGTTCTGCTCATTGCGTACCTCCTGGAAGTTGGTCAGCTGCGATCCCGCTGGGGTTGATCCCGCTCGGGTCGATCCCGTTAGGATCGATCGCCGCGGCCTCGGACAAGAGAAATGCGCGCCACGGCTCCGGCGTCAACTCCCGGGCGGTAATAAACAGGTCCTTGTCACCGCGGCCACTCATATTCACCACCACCACCGCATCCGGGGGAAGCGACCGGGCGAGCTCCATCGCCCGATACCCGCCGTGGGCGGATTCCAGGGCAAAGACGATTCCCTCGTTGCGGGCAAAGAATTGCAACGCCTCCAGCGCCTGGGCGTCGGTGGCGGTGGAGAACTCCACCCGACCCCGCTCACCGAGGTCCGCCAGCTGCGGCCCCACCCCCGGGTAGTCCAGCCCCGCGGAAACGGAATGCGTCGCCTCTACCTGGCCGTCTTCGTCCATAAGAAACAGTGATTTGTACCCCTGCACGATACCGGTGCGTCCCAGCCCGTTGAGCCGGGCGGCGTGATCACCGCGCTGCAAGCCGCGGCCCCCGGCCTCAACCCCCACCAGCCGCGGGGACTCCCGCTCCAGGAAGGGGGCAAAGAAGCCGATCGCGTTGGACCCGCCTCCGACGCACGCCACCAGCGCGTCCGCCGTGAGTCCGCGCTCCCGGAGCTGATCCTCCACCTCGCGGCCGATCACCGACTGAAACTCGCGCACCATATCGGGATAGGGCGATGGGCCCAGGGCGGAACCAATGATGTAGTGGGTGGTATCGTAACTGGCGGCCCAATCGCGAAGCGCTTCATTCACCGCATCCTTGAGGGTGCGGGTGCCGGAATTCACCGCCACCACCGACGCGCCAAACAGCTCCATTTGGTAGACGTTGGGCCGTTGGCGATTGATATCCACCTCGCCCATGTAGACGGTGCACTCCAGGCCCAGCTTGGCGCAGACCGCGGCGGTGGCCAGCCCGTGCTGACCGGCGCCGGTCTCCGCGATAATGCGGCGCTTCCCCATGCGCTTGGCCAGTAGCGCCTGCCCCACGGCGTTGTTGATCTTGTGGGCGCCGGTGTTTGCCAGCCCCTCCAGTTTTACGTAGAGCTGCGCCCCGCCGAGCTCCCGCGTGCTGTTCTCCGCGTGGAGGAGCGGGGTCGGCCGCCCCACGTACTCGTCCTGGATTCGACCAAACTCCAGCCAGAACGTCTCGTCGGCGATCGCCGCCTGAAACGCCTCATCCAGCTGATCCAAGGGGCCCCGGAGCACTTCCGCCACGTACCGGCCGCCAAATTCACCAAAATATCCGCGTTTCATCCTAACTCCTTGAAGAACTGCCGCAGCAGCGTGGGATCTTTCCGTCCCGGTTCCGCCTCCAGCCGACTCGAGGCATCGATGAGCTCAGGCTGGTGGGTGGCCACCACCTCCGCCACGTTGTCCGCACCCAGCCCCCCGGCAAGCCACAGCGCCCCGTGGGGTCGCTCCGCCAACGCCTCCCGCACCGCCGCGAGCACCTCGGGAGAGACCGCCTGGCCGGTCCCCCCGGCGAGGGTGGGATGGCGCGCGTCCACCAAGAGCCGAATGCTTCGGGCCGCGGTTACCACTTCTCGTGCCTCCGCGGGAGTCGCCGGTTTCACCGCCGTAAAATAGGGCGAGCCGTACTCCCCGGCACGCGCCGCATCCGCATCACCGTGGAGTTGGAGCGCGGAAATCCAGCCCGCCGCGCGGTCCTGCTGCGCGCGCGCCACATGGCCGTCGGTTCCCGGCTCTACCACCACCGCCACCAGCGGCACCGTGATGCCCGCCTCCCGCAGCCGTCGCGCCAATCCCTCCGGGCCCCGCCGCTTGGACGGGGCGTACACGATTCCCAACAGATCCGCGCCGAGTTCCTGCGCCAGCAGCGCGTCCTCCACGGTGGTGATTCCGCAGATCTTCACCAAAGGTCGAACCTGTCGGTCACCGCCGGCCCGCAGCCGTTCGCGGTGGACCGCCACCGCCGTCCAGAAGGGGACGCCACTCTGTGCGGCGGGGCTCGGCACCGTCTGAGCGGTGGGGCCCACCGCTGGAGCGTGCGCCTCAGCGACTGCACGCCCCCCGCCCTCGCCGCCCGCCAT
>CAYQRW010000262.1:0-4805 GCA_964419735.1 uncultured Spirochaeta sp. | reverse complement strand
TTGTCATGGCCGTCTCACTCGGTATCATCCTGCCCCTCGCCGGAGTTCTCATGCGACAGTTCACCACCGACCCGCTGGTCGTCGCGATGGGCCGCCGGTACCTGTACATCGAGGGGTTGGTGTACTACGCCTACGTCGTGCTCTTTGGTTCCGTCTCCTTCATGCAGGGACTCAAACGACCGATGCCGGCGATATACGTCGGCGTGTACCGGCAGCTCATCGCGCCGCCGCTGGTCTTTTTCCTCTTTGCAGAAGTCTTCGGATGGGGCCTCGACGGAATCTGGTGGGGAATCTTTGCCGTCACCTGGTCGGCCGCGCTGGTTGTGTTTGTCTGGTCGCGTGCCGCGTTCAACCAGCTTGCCGGACCCACGGGCGAGACCGCGATCGCGCCGGCGGAGGGTTGAGCCTCTTGGGGGGCGGGAAGAGTCTCGCCGGCATCTGAGCCGGCGACCTGAAGGTGTGCGCTGCACTGCTAAGTGGGGTGGTTTCTCGCTACCGAACGATCCCGATGTTGAATTGTGCGGTTCCAAGGCTCCCCCACAACTTTAGCCAGAGGTGCATCCAGCATTCCATTCCACGCGCCGCTGTGATGTCGCCGAGATCAATGATTTCCGACCAGCCGAAATCAGATCGCAACCGTTGCTCGACGAAATGCTTTGCGGTTGCGTCATCGCCCGCGATGCACGCGACGTGCTGACCGTGGAGGATCGTCGGCTCGATCATGACTTTCGAGTTCATCATGTTGAGAGCCTTCACGATTCGTGCGTCTGGTACGACGCGCTGAAGCTGCTCTGCGGTCGAGTCGGTGTTTGCCACAAGAAGCTGCATCGGCTTGTCGTCCGGGAAGGAAAGCGGATTTGTCGTATCGATAACGACTTTTCCTGATATCTCCGCTGAGACGGAACGCAACACATCGACGGCAACCGAGCCGCTTACCGAGAGCACGACGAGCTCTCCAAAAGCGGCAGCATCGGCAAACGCACCGGTCTGGAGCCCAGCGTTCTCGACCGCGCGCGTCTGCTCCGCAGCTCTGGCCTGCGTGCGTCCCGCAATCATTACGTCATGGCCTGCCTGAGCAAAGCCAGTTGCAAGGGTACGCCCGACCTCTCCCGTTCCCAGAATCCCTATCTGCATCATGCACCTCACCGTCAAGAATAGCGCTTTTCTGAGTGCCTGCACAGAAGGTAGCGTGTCTCTTCGCCCAAGGGCATGCTCTCCGTGAACGTAGTACCAGGCACCTAGCGCACAATGCGCCTAATCGCCGCTTGACGCCGAAACATAACAATCTATTAAGCGTAGCGACCGGCGCCTCGCTTGAGAGCACCGACTCAGAACTGACCGAGTTCGCGCATTTGATCACGGAGGGCCCGCCACTTGGGTGCGTCCGCCTCGGTCTCGGTTTGCCGCTCCTTAATACCGAAGTTCTCGCTTTCAAAGTAGCCGGGCTCGGTTCCCGGTTCGTTTACGCCGCGTGGAATGATCCCGGCGTAGTGCACAAAGAGCCCGCCGCCCTCCGTCTCCCAAACCTCGAACAGCGCCAGGTAAAGCTCGTACATGTCAGGGTGGGTGCTGATTATGTCGCGGGTGTAGGAACTACCCGTGAAGTGTTGGCCGCCCTCGTAGGCGATCAGCGGTAGTTCGAACTTCTCAGCCAGCACCGCATCGCTGCGGATCGCGTAGCGCAAGCCCGGTTCGTCGCCGTCGGCCGTCCACCGGCCCTCACCGCGGATATAGCGGATCGCTTCGGCGATGAACGCCTCCGGGCTCGTTCGCGGGAACTCAATCACGCCCTCCTCCTCCTGCACGTAGGGGGCGACGGCGAATGCGTCGGCATGCGTGGCGGCGGGCTCGGCCCCCTCTTCGGCGACCCAGATCGGGCTCTCAAGCAGAAGGCGCGACGGGTGGTAGAACGGCACCGAAGCGCCCATCTGGCCGGCAAGGACCACCACCACGCGTTTCGGGTCGCTGAACGCGCTACGGAAGATCTCGGCCATCTCGGCGGTACGCGACCCTTGCCAACTGTAGATCATCATGTTTCTGCTCACCGGATCGCCGTCCGAGTAATCGGTCACCGTGCCCTCGACTCCGGGCCACCGCGTGCGCGCCTGCTCGTGCGCGTAGTTCCGCCCCAGCTCGTACGGATCGGAAAAATTCCACAGCTCGTTGCCGAGCTCAATGTACAAGCGACGGTCGGAGTAGAGCTCCGCGGCGACGAGACGCGCAAGGCCGCGCATAAAGGAATCCGCCGCCGCAACCGGGACGTTGAGCCACAGGTCCGATTCGGACTGATTCGCCAAATCGATCGATACCTCGTAGGGCGCTCCAAGCGCACCGCCCCAGTGCGAATACTCTTCCGGTTTGCGATCCTCCCAAGCGAGGCGGGGTCCATAGGTGAGCTGATCGCCGTGGAAATGCAGTGGTCTGATTACCGCGTAGGGGCGAATGTCGTCGAGGTAGCGCGCGTGAAAGCGGGCGCCCGCCTCCGCGTCGGGCCGGAGGACCTGGATGTTGCGGATATAGTTTCCGTTGTCGTTTGGGTCGGTTTCGATAATCGATAACAGAATCCCGCGCGTTCCGTCGTACTCAAAGGTCATCTCCCCGTCGACGACCTCTGTCGTCTCGTATCCGTCGATCGAAATGCTGCCTTCCCCCTCCCACAGAACGCGATAGGTGCCGTTGGGGAATACGGTCGGATCCTCGGGGCCCGCGACGATCGTCGTCAACGCGTCTGCGGTTCCGCCGCCGCGCAAATCGAGTGAGGTTGCCCACCCCACCTCGTCGGTCGGAACGTCGGCCCGCCGGTCCATCGCCCACCGACCCTCGATTACTGGTGTCCACGCGCGACTCGGATCGGTATTTCCGATCTCCTCCTCGAAGCCGGCCATCTTGAACATGTCGGTGACCGTCCACGCGGTCATGTAGTAGTGAATCGGCGCGACTGCGTTGCCGATGCGAAACTCACCCGGGGGCCTGCTCCGGGGGCCGCTGGTCGGAGCCTCGTCCGGACCGGACGGAGCATACGACCGGCCGCTACCGTTACCGCCGAAATCATCGGCACCGAGGCTGCTACATCCCATAAGGACGGCACACGCCAGGGCCGTCCAGGCGCCCAGTGTAGCGATGGTGGTTCTGCACACCGCGAAAATTCCTCCTCCACGAGATTATAGCTCGCAATGCCGACGACGACCGCCGGAATGTGATTGATGTTCGCTCAGGAATGCGCGTTAACCCGCTGCGCCGAGAATCGACGCCAACAGCGCATCGAGCTCCGCGTCACCGTCCCATGTGCCGGCCCACGACTGCTCTACGTCACCGACTGGTCCCTACCCAAATTGATCCCCATCGGTTCAACTAAATGCACCCGCGAAATTCATTCCTTACCGTGTTTTGTGAACCTTTTCTTGACGGAATCCGCCAACTTCTGCAAGCATCACTGCAGATGTCGTCAAGAAGCGTCGGGGCACAGGCGTTACCTGACAACGATCGGGTGGACCGGTCCGTATCACGCGAACCATTCGGTGAGACCAAAGGTGCTACGGCCCCGCCCAACGCTGGGTGAAATGGACCATTGATGCCGCCGGCAGGCTGTTGTGCGTTGCGAAGTAACTCACAATTTTGGCATGACCGGTGGCCACTACGTGCACCCTGTGATCCGCAGCCAAGACCTGCTCGGGCAACTGCTTTCCGACCTATTCTCAGAGGAGGGACAGAGTGAAATATCCAATCGTTCGCACGGCGGGACTTGTCGTTGTGATAGTCATGTCGCAATTCACCGTTGATACCTCAGCGGCATCGGACACGGCGGACTACACTGGATTGGTGGCGGTGACCGTGGGAGCCGACCTCAACAACCCGGACGCGTATGAATGGAACATAAACGGTCAGCTTCACAGCGGCGCATCCATAATTTCGGCAAGTACGTCTTCTGAAATAGCGTCGGCACCATCTTACGCAATCGGCGACACCGGTCCCGCTGGTGGGGTGATCTTCTACGACGACGAAGCTGACGGCACCGACGACATTGCCGAGGCACGCTATCTGGAAGCGGCACCGAGTGACATCGACGTCTCTGGAGATTACGCCCACGTTTGGGGTGGATTCGGAACTGCAGTTGGTTCGTCTGCGCAGGGTACGGCAATCGGCACCGGAGAGGCAAACACTGCGGCAATCGTGGCAGCGTATGGTGCGAGCGACCCGTACGACGACACCGGCGACTACGCGGCGCGCCTCGCGGATCAATACGCATACGGGGGATACACCGACTGGTTCCTGCCGAGTCAGGATGAGTTAGACCTGATGTACCAGAACAGAAATGTCATTGGAGATTTTGCTTCCGACTGGTACTGGTCCTCCTCAGAGGACGGGGCGGACGCCGCGTGGAGTCAGGACTTCGGCACTGGCCGTCAGTACGTCAGCAACGCGGGTGACACAAGTGACCGGGTTCGGGCGGTCCGGGCTTTCTAACCATTTGAATATCTACCTACTTTTCTTCCCCGGAAGGGGGTACCGGAGGCCAGTGGCCCACGGCTGAAGGCGAACTGAGTATGGCGCTGTACTGCGCGTGCGGCGCATCAAGAAAGCTCTGGGCTTATCGTGCTGTTGTTCGAGGAGCTTCCGCAAATTTCCACGTAAGTCCGCAATCTGAGTATCTTTTCGCCGGTCGCCGCGGGTGGTGTAGTCCACTGTTGTTGCCAATGCGGGGGTAAGGTCAAAGGATGCAGATATCGAAAGGGGTCTCCATGAGGCGAAGGGGTAGCGTGTGGTTTCTTCTCTGTATGCTGATGGCCACAGGGTCAGTACTGCAC
>CAYQRW010000261.1:0-4910 GCA_964419735.1 uncultured Spirochaeta sp. | reverse complement strand
GTGATGAGCTTGGCTTCGATCATCTGTGCTTTCAGCTGTACGATCGGATCCTGCTGCTTATACTGTTCGAGCTCGTCCTTGGTCCGGTACTTGGCGGGGTCACTAATGGAGTGCCCTTTGTAGCGGTACGTCTTGAGATCGATAAGACATGCCGTGCTGCTCTTGCGCGTGTCGTCGGCGATCTTCTTGATTCCCTCATAGACTTCAAGGAAATCCATACCGTTGATTACGTGCCCCGGCAGATCGTATCCGGCAGCCTTTACGGAGAAATCATCCACGCCGGAAACGCGTTTCACCGACGTCCCCATACCGAAGTGGTTATTCTCCACGATGTAGATCGCCGGGAGATTCCAGATCTTGGCCAGGTTGAGACTCTCGTGAAACGCTCCCTGGTGGATCGCTCCATCCCCGAAATAGCACAGCGTTACACCACCGTCCTCATCGTACATCTGCTTGAAGGCAACTCCCGTGGCGATCGGAATCTGCGCCCCGACGATTCCATTCCCTCCGAGAAAATGGCGTTCCACATCGAACATGTGCATGGAACCACCCTTACCCCGGACGCAGCCGGTGATCTTACCAAAGAGCTCCGCCATAATCGATTTGGGATCCATCCCCACCGCCAGGGCGTGACCATGGTCGCGATAGGAGGTGAGCAAGTAATCCTTACTCAGATCCACGGCGGCGACGCTGCCCACCGCCACGGCCTCCTGACCGTTGTACAGATGAAGAAATCCACCGATTTTGCGCAACCCGTACATCTGGGCGGCCTTCTCTTCAAAGCGGCGAATCAGAAGCATGTCTCGGAGCGCCTTCTTTAACCATTCAGGATCGTACTTACTGAGGTCTTTCATAGACTGGTCTCTCCCTTATTCTCTTGCTACACAACCGCGCTTACGCGCTCGCCGGTGGTGGTCTGAAGATAGGTGATTGACTCGATCGCGGTCTCAATTACGGTGAGATCCGTTTCATCAGAGTTCACATGCCAAAACGCTGAGAGCTTGCTCCCGAGCGCTTCCAACACATCCGACTTCAAGGCCGGGTTATCGATCACCTGCGCCTTCCCGGAAACCTCCACCGTCTCATCGAGAGACTTGGTCTGGATCAGCCATGACACGCGCGGCTGCGCGGCGATGTGTTCAACTTTTGTAAAGTGGGGCGATGTGACGGCGTACAGGCTGCCCGGCTGCCCCCTGAGTATGGCCGGTACCATCCACCGGCTGTGGGGGCGTCCCTGGGAGTCAACCGTCGTTAAGACTGCTGCTCCGGAACTATCAAGGACGCGTTCCATGACGTCCAGAAGTGCATTCAATTCCATTCATTCCTCCTCGCGGGATTCTATTCGCGTGTGTCTTCGATGTAGTTCGTACGCTCATAATGTAATGGATGCGATCCGATTTGGTAACCCAGAGGTGAGTGGTCATCCCAAATTGTTGAGTAAAATTACTGTACTTTACCTATCTCACTTGCTATACTCCCGCCTTAGAGATAAATATGTATCTATAAAGGCTGACGGATTTGGTCAACAATCTGAGGAGGGCTTGTGTTTCAGAAGCAGGACGTGATGCGGCGGGTAGTTTACTCGCTTATACCAGTGTTTCTGTTTGCGACATTTATGTACGGCTGGCGGGCGATAGTTACAACCGCCGTGGTGTTCGCATTGGGAATCGGCACCGAGTACGTATTTGAAAAGAATCGCAAAAAGAAAGTTAGCGAAGCAGTTCTAGTTACCAGTGCGCTCTACGCGCTCTCGTTGCCGCCGGCAACGCCATTATGGATCGCTGCGGTGGGAATAATCTTCGCGGTGGCCATGGCGAAAGAGGTGTACGGCGGATTCGGCCGAAACATCTTCAACCCCGCGATCACCGGGCGCTTGTTCATTTATCTCACCTTCCCCACCGTGCTCACCACCGCATGGATGGTGCCGGCCTTGGTAGACGTGAGTAACGCCCTCGGTGTGACCGGCGCCTTCGGAACCTCTGGGCAGGTTGCCGTAGATACGATCACTGCCGCCACTCCGCTGGCGATGATGCGCGCCGGAGAGATGCCCAATCTATGGAATCTGTTCTTTGGATTCCGGGGTGGGTCCATGGGCGAGAGCAGTATCATTCTGATTCTCGGGGCTGGGGCGTATCTGATCTACACCAAGACTGCCAACTGGAAGCTAATTCTGTCTACGTTTGCCAGCGCCCTGTTCTTCACGGTGTTCTTCTATTTTGCCGATTGGATTCCCGGAGTAAGCCCCTCCGGCTATGACGGAATTCGCCACTTAATTCCGATCGCCGCCTACATGATGAGTGGAAGTATTATGTACGTAGCGGTCTGGATGGCCACCGACCCGATCTCCGGCCCCAACAATCCCGGCGCCCAGTGGGTGTACGGCATCATTATCGGCGGTGTATCGATGGCGGTTCGGACGTTCAGCGGGTTTCCCGAGGGAACCAGCTTCGGAATCATGATGGCCAACGTCTTCAGTGCCCTGCTGGATGAGATTTTCCCGAAGAAGAAGAAAAAGAAGAAGCCTCAAAAGGCGACCACGCCCAAGAGCAGCGCAACACCGGAGAAAAAGGAGGCAACCGCATGAACAAACAAAGCCTCATCTACACCGTAATTTTCACGTTTCTCGCATCCTTCGTGTTCGTTACCGTCTTGGCATTTGCGAACGACAGCACCCGGGAGCAGGTGCAGCTCAACCAGGAAGTTGCCCGCCAGCGGGCGATCTTGAACGCCCTGGGCGTCGACTATGATGGACCGGAAGACGTACTGGCCAAGTTCGACGAGCTGGAAATTGAAGACCGAGATGGCATCGAATTCTATATGGCCCGGAAGGACGACCACACGGCAATAGCCAAAGAGTTCTCCGGCAGCGGCCTATGGGGCACGATTCGGGGAATTCTGGCCGTTCAGGAAGATCTGTCGCGAACGGTGGGCATTGAAATTATCGAACACAACGAAACTCCCGGTCTGGGCGGTCGTATTGATGAGCCGTGGTTCAAGGAGCAGTTGCGTAATCTCCGGATCGTGGATGGAACTATTGATGTAGGAGGCGCCGGAGACGGTGACGAAGACAAGGAGAACGGAGAAATCGACGCGATCACCGGAGCTACCCGAACCAGTGACGCGATGCGCGTGATCCTTTCCAACGAGCTCTCTACCTTTGAATCCGTGCTGGGAGGTAACTCATGAGTGAAGCGGGAACAATTCTAAAAGAAAACCTCTGGACCAACAATCCGATTTTCATGCAGGTCTTGGGCATTTGCTCGGCGTTGGCGGTGACCAACCTGCTGGTAAACACGATGATCATGACCCTCGGTGTGGTATTCGTCACTGCGATGTCCAGCTTCACCGTCTCTCTCATAAAGGCCATGATTCCCCGCAAGGTTCGCATGATGGTCCAAACACTGATCATCGCGTTCTATGTGATTATCGTGGATCTCCTGCTGCGGGCGTATCTCCCCGATATCAGTCGTGCCCTCGGACCGTACGTAGGGCTGATTATCACCAACTGTATCATCATGGGTCGTGCCGAAGCGTTTGCTCAGAGCAATCCCCCCATGATTTCCCTCTGGGACGGTGCCACCAGTGGCTTCGGATATATGGCGGTTCTGCTGACAATCGCCTTCTTCCGAGAACTTCTGGGATTCGGCACGCTCTTCGGCATTCAGGTCCTGCCGGATGCCTTCATCCCCTGGACGATCATGGTCACCGCGCCCAGTGCGTTTTTCTTCCTGGGAATCATTATCTGGATTGGTAAGACTCTTATGAACCGAGAAGGAGCCCCCGCATGAACGCCGCACCGATGCTAAATCCCTTTGCCCTGTTTTTCGCCTCAATTTTCACCAGCAATATCCTGCTGGCGAACTTCCTGGGGATGTGTTCATTCATATCGATTTCGAAGGATATGAAGTCCTCTAATGGTCTGGGCATGGCGGTAACGGTGGTGCTTACCATCACCACCGCCCTGAACTGGGTCATCTTGAATTACGTCCTGATTCCGCTGAACGTGGAGTACCTGCGCTACATCGTCTTTATTATCGCGATTGCCGCCGTAGTACAGATGCTGGAGATGATCATTGACCGAGTGTCCCAGTCGCTCTATATGAGCTTGGGGATATTTCTTCCATTGATCACCGTCAACTGCGCAATCCTGGGTGTATCTCTCTTCATGGAGATTCGCAGCTATACCTTTCTCCAGAGCGTGATTTACGGTCTGGGCTCCGGCTTGGGATGGTGGCTTGCGATCATGGCGCTCTCCGCGATTCGCAAGAAGACGGAAAAGGCACCGGTTCCTGCGGGCTTGAAGGGTCCGGGAATCACGGTAATCACCATCGGCTTCATGGCCATGGCGTTTATCGGATTCTCCGGCATGCTGGCCGTACAATAAACCAGTACGTGACACGTGATACGTGAGAAGGAGCAGTAGATGAACTTAGATATGGCTTTCTTTGTCGCGCCGGCAGCGATAGGTGGTATTTCCGCCGGGCTCGCCGCGCTGATTTCACTCACAGATAAGATCGTCAACAACTATGGCGACATTACGATCGATATCAACGGCGGTAAGAAAGAACTTGTCGTCAAAGGCGGCCAGCCGATGTTATTCGGCCTTGCCGGTGAAGGGATCTTTGTGCCCTCCGCCTGCGGGGGTCGCGGGAGCTGTGGCGCCTGCAAGGTTAAGGTCAAAAATGATGTAGGGCCGGTTATGCCCACCGAGATTCCCTACCTCACCAAGGAAGAACTCGCCGACGATATACGCCTCTCCTGCCAGATCAAACTGAAACAGGATGTGGACATCGAAATCCCCGAAGCACTCTTCAACGTTCAGCAGTTCGAGGCTACCGTCGAGAGCATTACGAGTGTTACCCACGATATTCGCGAGGTCTACTGCAAACTTCCGGAGGGCAAGGAAGTTT
>CAYQRW010000260.1:0-4936 GCA_964419735.1 uncultured Spirochaeta sp. | reverse complement strand
TCTCGTCAACGACCACCACCGGATGGAGACCCGACAGCACACTGACCAGGGAGATGTCGTCCGCCTGGCCGGAAATGTGGGGCGAGAACGGAGTGAGGTTCTCGTTCTCCTGATAGACCTTTCTGCCCTCCTTGTTCGTCGCTCTGAACGAGTCGAAGCTCATCACCACGACGTTCAGTTGGCTTTCCAGGGCATCAGGCGAGAACCCCGCACCCTGGAGCGCTTCGTCCTTGTCGAAGATCTCGATACGCCCCGTGAAGTGGGCGTTGAGCCGCTTCCGATACGGATGATCCACGTTCCGCAGGTTCTTGAGTGTCTGTTCGAGGATAGCCTTGGAGGGTACCAGCCACACGACGAGATTCGATTGGTGCCCAGGTATCGACTCAAAGATCGGCCGAAGGCTGTTGCAGGCGATAAACGTCTTTCCACCGGCCGTGGGCACTTTGAGGCAGACATGAGGAACGGACTTGATCGCCTCCTGGTAATCAGGCAGCGACCCCGAGCCCGGAAGAACACCCCGACGACTCCAGTACTGTCGATACGCAACGGCAGGGTCGCTGTGCTCCGAGAGAAGACTCAGGTACTGGGCCAGGTCGGTGACCACCGCCTGTTGGTATGCTTTCAGTTCCATCAGAACCTCACTATGTCTCTGGGGACCTTCTTGAAGATGATCCCGTGTCGTCGCAGCAACTCTTCATCAACATGGCATCGGTCCGCGTAGATGACGTACTGCTCGTCTTTCTTGTCGATCGCGTTGAGAAACTCGAAGTCCAGGGTGCCGAGTCCGTCCGGTTGATGGATCAGGTAATATGACGTCCCGTCGGTGCTCCCGAGAAAGTGGAGATTCTTCGACTCCGTTGCCTGAGGGAGGGATAGGCGTGTCTCGGTGAACCAGATGTATCGTCGCAGGTGGTCGAGCCCAAGAGAATCGTTAATCGATCCGTCGGCAAGGAACAACGGATCACCCAGCTCGTGGAAGGTGAAACCACCACCGGTCCCCTCAACGGCATTCTTTTCCTCACCGTAGCCGTCGATAACTCTCTTGACCCTCTCAGCGGTGATCGAGTCGGCGTAGTCTTCGAGCTCCACGAGGATGAACTTGCGGTTTCCCCCGTCCTCTTTGTTGAGGTTGAGAACAGCGTGTGCCGTTGTGCCGGAGCCGGCGAAGGAGTCAAGGACTATGTCGTTATGACCAGTCGCTATTCCTAGGATCCTTTCTACCAGCCGTACAGGCTTTGGTGTCACAAAATCGTCTATCGTGCGACCACGCAGGATGGAACGGATTTCCTTCTTCGCTCCATCCGTGTGACCGGCCTCAGCCCATTCCCACCAAGTGTTTGGGACAATCCCTTGACCATGTCGCAGCTCGTGGAGGTATCTCTTTAAACTAGGGACTTTGGCACGCCCGTTTTTCCCCCAGTAGAGCCTGGCTTCCTTGACGTGCTGATGGTGTTGTTCTTTCGAGTAGCCCCATACTCGCGTTTTCTTCGGCCAGACTTCCTCACCAGTATTAGGATTCTTGATGGGGTAATACAGGTTCGGTCTTTCATCTATGGTCTTGTTACAGGTGTAGTCAGAAACCCGGTATATACCCCTCTCATCCTCATGTTTGTACTGAGAGTCTTTCGCCTTCGGCCGAGGAAGTAGATTTCGTACGAAGGTTGCAGATTTCCGACTGACCAAGATGAAGTCATGCATAGGAGCAATGCCCTTGTGGTCGTTCGAGCTCGAGTACTTCTTCTGCCATAGGATTGTCGCGTAATAGTTGTGCCGACCGAAGATTTCATCAAGCAATAGCCGCAGCGACCCGAACTCGCCATCATCGATGCTGACAAAGATCGCGCCATCCCCAGACAGTAACCGATGCAGCAACTTCAGCCTCGGATACATCATGCATAGCCACTTATCGTGGCGTGTCAGATCCTCTCCCTCTTTGCCGACGACATCTCCGAGCCACTTCTTGATCTTGGGATGGTTAACGTTGTCGTTGTAGACCCAGCCCTCGTTTCCGGTGTTATAGGGGGGATCGATATAGATGCACTTGATCTTCCCCTCGTACTCCGGCAGGAGGCTCTTGAGCGCCTCCAGGTTGTCACCGTGGATTATCTTGTTCTGCCCCGCGGATTCCGGATCACCGTACCGGTACGTCTCCTCGAGAGTACGAAAGGGAACGTCCAGATGATGATTGACTACCTTGTCTTTGCCGATCCAATTGAGTGTAGGCATACCGCTGTGCTCTATTTGGGGTTGCGTATCGGCCGGTCAAAATCCGGTCGTCCGTTCTTCTTCAGAGGGTAGTAATCCTCTCCAATCTTGACCGCTTCCGTACCGTCCTCCAAGACAGCGATCACGTCGAAATACGGTTCACCCGGAGGAACTTCGTCGTGTTCTGGTTGGTGTTTGTTCTCGCTGTTCCGATCCATGATGCTATTCGTACCCCTATATCGCCTCGAACCACTCCGTGCGGAGCTCGATAACCTTGTCCTCGAGCTCCTGATTGGTGGCCGAACCGCCCAGATCATGAAGCGCTCTCAGAACCGGATTGAAGAGCTCGTCGTACTTCGGAATCGCCATCTATGCTACCGTTCCTCCAGGATTGGTGATTGTAACACGGTGCGCCGTCGCTCGCAGGTGCCGGCGATTCGTACGAGAACGCTATGGGTGAATCACATACCGAACCACGCACACATCCAATCTGTCCGTTGAAACCGGGGCGATTCACTCTACCGACACGCCTTTCAGATGCGCCTATCGAGTCTTCAGCAGACCCAACACATTCTCCTTTGTCAACATGGCCACCTCTTCCCTTCGCTCGAGGAACGGGCTGACGTCCGCGACCACGCGATCCCAAGCCATGGCGACAACGCGGTCGGCGACGAGACCGCGCCAGTCGGAGACCTGTTGGTTCGTCAGCTCCATTCCGGTCTGAGCCAGGGAAGCCTGAAGCAACCGTAGGTTGGGCTCGGGCCACGAAGGGTCGCTCAGGTACCACACAAGGTCGTATACGTCGCGACCTTTGACATACGAACGATGGATCAGGGCGTGGAGCTTCCCGGCGAGAAGACTCGACTTGTCGTAATGCAGAAGGTTGAGGAGCACATGTCGCCGTATTAGTGATGTTTCCGTTGATGCGTGAGCCGGGGGATTGGAGTCGATTTCGATCTTGATGGTGATCTTGTGACCCGCATGCGACGACAGTCCGAGCTCGTAGAGCAACCCGGGAAACCCGACGAAGGCGGACTGCACATTGGCGTTAGGTCGACTGCGCACGTCAACGTCGTACGCCTCCGATTCGAATGCACGCCGCACGTTCGTAAGGTATTTCTCGAACTCTGCGCGCCGCAACTCCCCGGATTCCGACGGCGTAGTTCGCGAGAAATCCAGATCTTCGGAAAACCGCGGCAGACGGTAGAGGAATCGCAACGCGGTACCGCCGAGGAACGCCCACTGCTGGAAGGCTCCTCCGCGCTGCAGTGCTTCCAGGATACGTGCCTGCAGGTACTCCCGCACGAGGAGCGAGGCGTTCGAAACGTCTTCCGCGTCTGCGATGAGTTCCCGGATGTGTTCCTTCACGTTCCATCCTCCCGATCAGCAAATATGAAGTGTTGGTCGAGGTGTTCGACGGCACGGATCAATCGAGGCGCTCCGAATCGCTCCGCCATCCGCATCATTCTCTCGGTGTCCAACTTTTCCGCCGCCTGGAGTCGTAGTTCCGCGATGTACGCCGCATTGTCGCTTCCCGGCGTCAGATAGAAGAGGTCGAGTAACGCTTTCTCGGGTGAGGCGATATACGCTTCCTGCACACCTGAGATTTCCTGTTCGTATCCAAACAAGAGATCACGCTTTACGTGGCGGTATCCGATTCGCCCGACTGGGGAATCGATGGAAAGCGGCCGGCCGGTGGTTACGCAGGTCGTCTCCGCGACGTACTCGGGGATCATTCCATGATACGCCAGTGCCGACTGGAGACTCACATAGCTGCCGCGCTTGATCGTGCACGCCACGACATTCAGGTCGAGCCTGACCCGTCTAAATGGATCGCGAAGCGTATACCATCCCTTGTGGATTCGGATAATGCGTCCGCGTGACACCCAGCGGCTCAGCTGCACGCGAACTCCGTCGATATCCTCCCCAGCCGTGACCATTCCGGCGGAGAAACAGTGTAGATTTGCAGCGAGATCGACGAGCTGCTCGAATACCATTGCGTTATTTTATCAATGATGTTAAGAAGACGCAATGAAAATCTGGATCATCCCCACTGGTTGAACAGACCATGACCACGAAGTACGTTCAGTAAATCATGAGCCCCTTGTCCTCTCGTCCCATCATCGCTCCCCGGAAATCTCGGACAACGGAAGAGCCAGCGGTATTACGATACCGCTTGCATTGGAAGTAGACGCTGCGACAACCGTTCGAATGCATCTGGGCTCATTTCCACCAGGATAGACAGCAGACGGTCCTTCCATGACTCCTCGACATCCGGGGTTTCCTCTTCGTCCGGATCGTGCGTGTCCGTGTCTGCGTTCCGTTTCTTCTTGGCGAACTCATCCCGGACCGTGGCCTTCACCTGACCATGGTCGACCTCAGTGGTCTTCTGCCCCTCAGCAGTTAGCGCCCAGACACCCCGCTCGGTGTTGTCCACCAAGCCATGCTTCTTTAGGTACGAATTCGCCCAGGCTGCCCGGTAGTTCAAACGAGTCTGGGACTTTCCCTCCCGGCGCTCATACGCTTCCTCCTCAGGCAACTGGAAGATCTCGATGACCTTGTCCTCCAGCTCCTGATTGGTGGCCGAACCACCCAGATCATGAAGCGCGCTCAAACGGCGTCGGAACCAAGAAACGGCCGAGCGCAGTCTTTATAGTGCTAATTAAAATAACGTGCTAAAATTAATTAGTGATGGCCGCTAATAAAGATTCTTTACCAGACCCATCCCTCT
>CAYQRW010000259.1:0-4953 GCA_964419735.1 uncultured Spirochaeta sp. | reverse complement strand
GGGCGGTAAAGGTGCTGGCGTTGAAACTATGCTCAGCATGGAGAACCAGACACTTATCCATGATATCACCCTCGTCCGCATCCGGCTCTTCACCGTGGAGCATGTACAGGAAGTTTGCGCCGTGATTGAGATCATCCCGGGGCGGCACGTACTCCAAGCCGCTGCGAAACCGGTGCAGTGCGGCGATCACGCTGGAAATCTGAGCCACCTGGTGCAGGGTGTCCCGACAGTTGCAGTGCGGCCCGTGATGGATCTTGTGCTGCACATATCCGGAAAGATAGCTAATTACCGACTGCAGGAGCTCCATCGCATGCGAGTCTTCGGGGAAGTTACGAATCATGTCGAGGACTTCCGGACGCAGGTGCCGTCCCTCGCGCATGCGTCGCCGGAAATCGGTAAGCTCCTCCGCGGTAGGCAGATCTCCGTTCAACAGCAGGTAGGTGACTTCCTCAAAGTCTGACTGGTCAACCAGCTGATCGATCGGATATCCCAGATAGTACAACGCTCCCCGGTCACCGTCGATTTTGCAGATACGACTTTCGGCGGCGATCACGCCATCCAAACCTTTCGGATATTGGTGTTCGGTACTCATGTAAGCTCTTCTCCTCTCAGTTCTTTGCGTGGATCATCCGGCCGTCGACACCGAGGGCCGCTTCTTTCACTACTTCGGTCAGCGTCGGATGGGAGTGGACGGTGCGGGCGATATCCTCGGCACTTCCGCCAAACTCCATAACCGATACGATCTCCGCCAGCAGATCACTCGCCCAGGGTCCCACGATATGCGCCCCCAGCACTTGGTCGGTCTCGGCATCGGCCAGAATCTTTACAAATCCACCGGTGGCGTCCATCGCCAGCGCCCGGCCGTTGGCTGCAAAGGGAAACGTTCCACTGCGGTACTGGACTCCCGCATCCTTGAGCTGTTCTTCCGTCCGGCCCACGCTCGCCGCCTCCGGCCACGTGTAGATCACATTGGGTATCGTATCATAGTTTACGTGACCCGGCTTGCCGGCGATGCGCTCCGCCGCCGCCATTCCCTCGTCTTCCGCCTTGTGCGCCAGCATGGGTCCGTGGACGATATCGCCGATCGCATATACCCCCTCCCGGGAGGTGGCAAAGTGATCATTGACCTTGATCCGGGGACCGTCCATTTCCAGGCCCAACGCCTCGAGGTTGGCGCCCTCCACGGAGGGGCGGCGCCCCACCGCCACCAGCACCTTGTCCGCCGTGAGCTCCAGTTCGGTTCCGGATTTGTCGGTGGCGGAGAGCGTGGCCTTACCACGCTTTACGGTGACCCCGGTGACCTTGGTTTCCAACTTGAACTCGATACCCTGTTTGCCGAGCTCCCGTTTCATCGTCTTGGCAACCTGCGCGTCCCAGCCGGTCATGATCGTGGGCAACACTTCCACCACGGTTACCTTGGCCCCCAGCCGCGCCCAGACACTGCCCAGTTCCAGCCCGATCACCCCGCCGCCAACGACGATCAGCTGTTTGGGAACCTGTTCGAACCCCAGCGCCCCGGTAGAATCCACCACCGTGTTTCCATCGAACGGCAGAAAGGGGAGCTCCACCGGGACGGAGCCGGTGGCCAGGAGGAGCGTGTCGGCGCTCAGGGAGTGGGTGCTCTTTCCGGCGGCCACCGCGTCGCTTTCGGTACCGGATTCCGTTTCCGGCAGGAGCACTTCTACGTTCCGGCGATCGCGAACCCACCCAATTCCGTGAAAGACGTCGATCTTGTTGCTCTTCATAAGCGACGCCACACCACCGGTGAGCTTTTTCACCACGCCGTCCTTGCGGCGGTGCATCGCGTCCAGGTTCAATGACAGCTTCTCGAACTCCACGCCGTGGGCCGCGGCCTCGTTGTGCGCCTTGGCATAGAACTCACTGGAATCCAGCAGCGCCTTGGACGGAATGCACCCCACATTGAGGCAGGTGCCGCCAAGGGTGGCCCGTTTATCCACCAGGGCCACCTTGAGTCCTAACTGGGCTGCCCGAATCGCTCCCACGTAGCCCCCGGGGCCTCCCCCGATTACGATCAGATCATATGTACTCATCTCGCGCGTCCTTACAGGTCAAACAGTAGCTGCGGCGGATCCTCGATCTGTCCTTTGATCCGGTTGAGAAAGCCGATCGCCTCCCGCCCGTCGATAATCCGATGGTCGTAGGTGAGCGCCAGATACATCATCGGCCGGATGACGATCTCATCGTTGACCACAACTGCCCGTTTATTGATCGAGTGCATCCCCAGCACCGCCGTCTGCGGCGGACTGGGAATCGGTGTCGACAGAAGACTGCCAAAGACACCTCCATTGGTAATCGTGAAGGTACCCCCGGAGAACTCATCCGGCAGCAATCGCCGCGCCCGAGCGCGCGTGGCAAAGTCAACGATCTGCGACTCGATATCGGCGAAACTCAAGGTATCCACGTTACGGAGTACCGGAACCAGGAGACCGGCATCGGTGGAAATCGCCACCCCCACGTTGTAGAAGTAGTTATAGATGATTTCCGTGCCATCGACAAAGGCGTTCACCGAGGGGAAATCCACCAGCGCCCGCTGCGCCGCTTTCACGAAAAAGCTCATGAAACCGAGCCGAACCCCGTGCTTCTCCTCGAAGGACTCCTTATACGTCGTGCGCAGATTCATCGCCGCACTCATGTCCACCTCGTTAAAGGTGGTGAGATGCGCGCTCTGCTGCTTACTGCTCACCAGGTTGGCGGCGATCGTCTGGCGCAGTTTGGTCATTTTCTTGCGTTCCTGGCTGCCCGCGGCGGGCTTCGCCGCTGCGGGAGCCGTGGCCGCGGGAGTCGGGGCCGCGGGAGTCGGGGCCGCGGAAGCCGCCGTTCCGCCGGTCGTGGTGGAGACTCCCCCAGCCGCCGCGGTGGCTCCACGATTCTGCACGTAGGATTCGACGTCGCCCTTGGTGAGCCGCCCATCTTTCCCGCTGGGAGTCACCGCTGCCGCCACCGTGGCCACGGACAGGCCGTTTTCTTCAAGCACGCGCCGCACCGCTGGGGAGAGCGCGTCACTGTGACTTCCGCCACCGTCCTCGGGGGATCCGGCGGCGGTGGGGTCACCACCGGCTGCCGCCCCTTGACCATTAGAGTCCGAGTCGCTCTTTCCCGCTCCCCCGCCGGACCGTTCCGCGGCGGCACTCTCCGCCGCCGGAGCCCCGTCGGTATCGATGTGCGCCACCGCCGTGCCGACTTCCACCTCTTCATCCGCCTGAACGGAGATGACAATCGTGCCGCTTGCCGGGGCGGGCACGGGGAGAGTTGCCTTATCGGTCTCCAGCTCAAAGATCTCATCGCCCTCATGGACGTAGTCCCCGTCCTTCACGTTCCACACGGCGAGAATGCCGCTGGTAACGGACTCCCCCACTTGAGGTACTTCGACTGCCTGTTTCATTTAGCGTGACTCCTCTGTACTACCTGCTTCACGGGCCGGATCGAACGCTGCGGCGAGCAGCTGGTCCAGCTCCATCTTGTGTTCGCGGAACGATCCCGTAGCCGGCGAGGGACTGGGATCGCGTCCGACATATTCGATATTTTCAACCCCGGTGATCTTGGCCAGACGGTTCTGGAGAAAACGCCAGCCTCCGCGGTTGCGAGACTCTTCCTGAACCCAGACGACCCGCTGCGCGCCGAGATACGGTTCGACCACGGAACGGATTTGCTCTTCCGGCCAGGGATAGAGCTGCTCGATCCTGACAAGGGCCACGTTCTCCAGGGCCAGTTCCTGCCGCTGGGTTTCCAAATCAAAGTAGACCTTTCCGGAGCAGAAGATCAGTGTATGGACCGTCTCCGGCCGGCGCGGGTCATCCAGTACCGGCTGAAAGGATCCACTGGTCATGTCGGACAGCTTAGACCGCGCGTCCTTGTGCCGCAGTAGACTCTTGGGGGACATCACGATCAGCGGTTTCCGGAACGGTTGGTGCATCTGGCGACGAAGCAGGTGGAAAAACTGCGCCGGCAGGGTGGTATTCACGACTTGCAGATTGTCGTCCGCGCAGAGCTGTAGAAATCGCTCCAGGTGCGCACTGGAGTGCTCCGGTCCCTGGCCCTCGTAGCCGTGGGGCAGGAGCATTACCAGTCCGGAGTTCCGAAACCACTTGCTTTCACTGGAGGAGATGAACTGATCAATAATCACCTGGGCTCCGTTGACGAAGTCTCCAAACTGCGCCTCCCAAATCACCAGCACCCGGGGCTGCGCCAGGGAGTAGCCGTAGTCAAATCCCAGCACCGCAAACTCCGACAGCGGGCTGTCATACACGCTGAAGGTCCCCTGATCGGGAGCGACGTGTTTCAAGGGAGTGTAATAGTGCGGGGTCTCTCGCGCCACATCCCACCACTCGGCGTGGCGGTGGCTAAACGTGCCCCGGCCGGAATCCTCACCACTGAGGCGGATCGGGTACCCCTCAGCCAGGAGCGAGCCAAACGCCAATGCCTCGGCAAAGCCCCAGTCCACGCCCTCTCCCGCTTCCAACGCCTTCTGTCGCTCTTTCACCAGGCGCTGCAGTTTGGGATGCAGGTTGAACCCCTCCGGCACGGTGGTGAGCACGCCGGCGATCCGGCGCAACTCGTCTTCTTGCACGCCCGTCTCCACCGGGTCAAAGGTGAACGTCCCGCGAAAGTCACGCCACTCCCCGGTCTCAAAGGAATCGGCCATGTTGAGCTTGTAATCACCCTTAGCCATATCCAGCTGCTCTTTGAGAACGGACCGATACCGCGTGCGAAACTGATTCTGCTCATCCTCCGGCCAGACGCCGCTCTCAGCGAGAACTTTTCCATAGCGCGCGGGAGCGCTGGGGTGGTCCTTAATCATCTTGTACATAATCGGATGGGTATAGGAAGGCTCATCCGCTTCGTTGTGGCCGAGCCGTCGATAGCACAGAATATCAACAACCGCATCGTAGCCAAACTTCTGCCGCCAGCGCATCGCCAGATCCATGGCGCGGG
>CAYQRW010000258.1:0-5050 GCA_964419735.1 uncultured Spirochaeta sp. | reverse complement strand
GCCATCTGGAACACCCCCGCCACCATGACCACCGTAAACGCCATGGCCAGCCCGTTCTCCGGGTTGGTGGCGATCATCCGCGTGATCACCGCCGTCATCACCACCGTCATCGGCCCGGTGGGCTCCGAGATCAGCGTCCGCGTGCCCCCAAAGAGCGCCGCAAACAACCCCACCAGCACCGCCCCGGTGAGCCCCGCCTGCGGTCCCGCCCCGGACACCGCCCCAAAGGTCAGCGCCATCGGCAACGACACAACCGCCGCCGTGAGCCCACCAAACACATCACCGCGCAGCGTATCAGTTTTTACTCGGTCGAGGGCCGACATAGTCAGAGTGTACGAAGAGTCCTCGGCGATGTCGAGAGGTTTCGGAAAACGGGAATCGGGAACTGAGGTCGAACTGACGGGTTCTGCGGTGCCGCTTCCGCAGAACCGTTCAGCAACTACCGCCTGCGGGGGGTAATGATACCTATAAACAGCGATTGCACCTGTCTATCGGTACACGTCTTTTCTATTTCCAATAACAACGACGAGAATCAGTAGGTGCGTGTCATTGATTTCGTAAATTACCCGGTAGGAGCCGACACGAATGCGCCAAGCAGGACGGCCGGATAGCTTCTTACATCCGGACGGGCGAGGATCAGCCGCGAGGCTCCAAATTGCGTCTATGATTCGTTGCTGTTGCGATCGGTCGAGCTTGGAAAGCTGTTTCTGGGCACTTCGCAGAATGTCGATTCGGTAACTCACTCCGCATCGTCGTCCCGGATCTCATGCAGAGCTTGCTCGAACGGAATTCGGTCGGACCGATATTTCTGCGCGGCATCATACACGCGAATGTCATCGAGCTCTTCAAGCTCGCTGACAATCTGCTCCCACTCCGAAACAGACAACAGGACCCCTTTGCGGTTCTGTTGCTCATCCACTACATATTCGGGATGCACGTTCACCATGGCTACACCTCGTACTTAGTATCCACGGATTTCCAAACAACATCAATTCTTCTGCAAGAGCGAAAACGCAAACAGACTTGCTCCCGCCCACCCGGGGCGGTAGCGCCCACGCTCGGACTTGATATGTAGGCGGACAATGCATACGCTGCATGCACAAGGTGAATCATATGCCACAGTACACAATTCGAAACGTTTCCGACTCGCTTGACCGAGAGCTTCGCGAGCGCGCCCGGCGAAGCGGAAAAAGCCTCAACGAAACGACCCTTGAGGCGATCAAACGGGGCCTCGGTATCGTTGGCACCGACCCAGTCTACGACGATCTGGACGACTTGGTTGGGACGTGGCAGCAGGACAAAGCGTTCGACCGCGCGATAGAGGACCAGGACACAGTGGATGCCGACATATGGCGGTAGATATCGCGATTGACACCACCCGGCACTACGCTAACCTGTACCGCCAGCTTCGCCTCGCCGGAACGCCGATTCCCACCAACGACCTGTGGATCGCCGCGTTGGTTGTCGAGCACAACGTTATGCTTTACAGCCGAGACGCCCATTTTGACGCGCTGCCCCAGTTGCCCAGGGTTTGGGCGGTGTAGCTGTTGTGGTTTCTCGGAATTACCCTCAATTTGTCGAATGAAATCGATGATTTACCGGTAGATTATCGGTCAACCTTCAGCAAGAGCCACTTCAAATCGAAACATGGTGCCACCGGAGCAATCATAGGTATACGATCCGTGGAGCTGCTTGCTCAACGATTCGATCAGGACAAGACCGAGTCCTTCGCGCGGTTTGTCTTCATCGTTCTCCGGACAGATCCCTTTTCCATTGTCCCCGACCATGAGGATTAACCTCGAGTCGCGCGACTGTACCGAAAGGGATACTTTCCGGTCCGACTGATCCTGCTCAAAGGCGTGCTGAAACGCGTTGGATAACACCTCGGTAGTCAGAAGACCGAGGTTTACCGCCATGTCTACCGAGACGGAAAGGCGCTCAAGATTCCGCGTAAACGTGATCTCCCTACTATCCTGAAAAGACGCGATCACGTAGCCGCTCAACGCTGTGAGGTAGTGCTCCAGATCGACATTCTCCAGGTTCGCGGTGTCGTCCAGCTGCTGATGCACCATCGCCAGGGAAACGATCCGCTGCTCGGCGCCGCGGAGAAGCACCACCGGATCCTTTCCATTCCGGTATTCCTCAGAGAGTCGCAGAATGCTGGCGAGGATTTGCAGGTTGTTCTTCACTCGGTGGTGAATTTCGCGGAGCAGTACTTCCCGTTCGGTGAGTCTTCGATTGAGGTCTTCCGTGCGGGCGACAATTTCCTCCTCCTGGCGTCGATTCTGATGACGCAACTGCTGCTCAGCCTCCAGAGTCTTCACCCGCTGACGGTACAGAAGGATTGAAACCAGGGCGGCCGCGGCGGTCATGGCCAGCACCTCGAGAAACAGGACAGTGCCCTGGGCAAGGGGACTCCCCTGGTGAAGCGTAACGGCAAAGACGTAGGCCGCAAACGCAATCGAATAGACAGTGATTGACTCACTGGGCCGAAGCAGGAGGGACGCCGAAATCAAGAACGCCGCGATGAATAGCGTGTACGGTGTCTCTTGGAACGTTGCGAGCACCGCCGTCCATATGAGGAATGCCACAGGAAAGAGGAAAACGGTGAGTCGAACCCGATTTGGAGAGCCAGGACGTCGCCAAACTACGAACCCGAAGCCGGCAATCGGCAGGAGGATTATCAGATCGAGATAGAGGTAATAGCTCGCACCCCGCGGCACAAAATGCACAAGATCGATGATCAGGGAACCCACGATCCAAATCAGAAGAACTCCGGATACTATCCGGCCCCGGCGCGTGTTGTCGTCGGCGAGATAGCGCTCGATCGTCTCCATGGGAAACGTCAGGCCGGTTCTGCTCATGGGACGGAGTATATACCATCCCTTACCGTTATTTCTGCGTGCTTGCACCGGTCCTGTTGAGTGGGTTCAAGCATCCCGCACCGGCGCTGCGCCGAGGGTCATAAGGAGCGTCCGAATCATCTCTTCGGCACGACCGACCGTTCCCTCTGCCCCCGCCCAGAGGCTGAGTTGGTTCATGGCACCGGAGAGCGCTTCGGTGAGCGCATCTATGTCCCCAAGAGCGTGCGACCGGGGGAGCTCCTCCAGGGCCGCCTTGAGGGTGGAGGTAGTGTACTTCCGGTCCAGGTCATGCCACTCGTCGATACCGAGAACGGAGGGAGCGTCGATCATAACGATGCGGCGGTACTCCTGCCGGAGAGAGTAACGAATAAACGCCGCGCAGCCGGCAAGGAGCGCTTCCCGGGGATCCGACTGAGCCTCAGCTTTTTCGAGGATAGCAACACCTTGAGCCTCGAAAACGGCCGTAACTACCTCTCGAAAGAGGCCAAGCTTTCCGCCGAAATGGTGGTAGAGCGCACCCCGAGTGACCGAGGCTCCGCCGGCGATCTCCTCCGCGCTGACCGCTTCGAATCCGTTCCGTGCGAAGAGCTCCTGTCCTACCCTCAGGAGTTCCTCCCGCGTCTTCTCCGCCTCTTGTGCCGTCTTTCTCGCCATGCGTTTTAGTATACCATTCCGCTTGACAAACATACAATCGGAATGTATGTTAAATATACATACAGAATGTATCTAAAGAGGGAGGATATATATGGGTGAAGGAAAGCTGACCGCACATTTTGGTGACCAGCTCGTGGAGCTCATCGCCGAGCGGTTTGAGACAGTCTCCGAGAGTTTCTCTCGCCGCCGGTTTACCGACGCCGTGGGCGACCTGTCAGAACTCGGTCTCATGGCTCGAGTCGACCGTATCGGCCAGGCCCTTGGAGCGGCCCTTCCCGGTGAGCCGGAAGCCGCCTGGGAGCTTATGCACGCGGCCCTGCCGCCTCCCCTCCCACCAGAAGGACAAACCTTCAATGACGGATACTGGATGCTCCCCCTCGCCGCCTACTGGCCCCTCCACCATCTGGACCATCCGGAGGTTGCCACGGTCGCCCTCGCCGAGCTCACCCAACGCGGAACGGCGGAGTTCGCCGTCCGCCAGTTTCTCGAGGCCTATCCAGATCGACTTATCGCGACAGTAGAAAGCTGGACACTCCACCCCTCCTTTCACGTGCGCCGACTCGCGAGCGAAGGCGCCCGGCCCCGCCTCCCCTGGAAGGGGAAGCTGCGCGTTCCCGTTGAGAGCGCACGTCGATTCTTCCGTGCGATCCGTCTGCTTGCCAACGATTCATCCAGCTACGTGCGCCGCTCCGTCGGCAACCACGCCCGGGACTTCAGGGCTCTCGACGAAGGCGAGGTAGACCAGTGGCTTACGCGGACAGAGCTGCCGGCGGACGTACGAAAACTGGCGGCGAAACGATCCAACCCGTAACCGCTCGTCCGCCACCGGGCAGGAAAGCTCCACATATCTATTGACAGCGCCTTCTTTTGTAGTAACATTGTACTTATAGTCAGGCGCAGATAATGAAATTTGAGTGGGATCCTGAAAAGAGCGAGCTCAATGAAGCGAAGCACGGTATTTCGTTTGCAACGGCACAAGCGGTATTCAATGACCCGCTGCATGTTTCGCGTCTTGACCATCGTTTCAGCTATTTTGAGGAACGATGGATCACCGTCGGGAGCATTGATTCCCAGGGAGTTGTTGTTGTTGCAAATATGTTCTTTGACGAGCAAGAGGAGGAGATAATCCGAATCATCTCAGCGCGAAGAGCGACACGACGGGAGGCACAGCAGTATGAGCGATAGAAACGAGCACGATAACTTTGAGATGGCTGCTGAGTACGACTTTTCAGACGGAATTCGCGGGCGATTCTTTCATCCAAAGAAGAAGTCCACGACGATTCGACTCGACGAGGACCTGATCCTTTTCTTCAAGAAGAAGGCGAGCGAACAGAAGATCGGGTACCAGTCCCTGGTCAATGCTGCCCTCCGGGAGTACGTACACGACCATTCGGTAGAGTAGCCCAACCCCTTCATTCACTCGCACCAGTCCATCGTCTTTCCCGCGTTGAGGCTCGCCGGTGTGCTCCGGTCGGGCTCGCCTTCGGCTACACCCCCATTTCAAGTAGCCACGCCGACAGCTCCTCCTCCCG
>CAYQRW010000257.1:0-5059 GCA_964419735.1 uncultured Spirochaeta sp. | reverse complement strand
CGCCGCCGTTCCGGCGTTCGACGAGGCCTCCGTTCCTCCCAACTATGAAATCGCGGTCTTTGCCGGGGGATGCTTCTGGTGTATGGAACCGCCCTACGATGAGATCGACGGCGTAGTTCGCACGGTAGCTGGCTATACCGGAGGTGATTACGACAATCCCACCTATCGCATCGTTTCCTATACGGAAACGGGGCACTACGAGAGCATTTTGGTGGTCTACGACCCGCTGCGCGTGACGTACCGACGATTGCTGGAAGTGTTCTGGTCCAACATCGATCCCACCAACGACCGGGGGCAGTTCTGTGATTACGGCAGCAGTTATCGGAGCGCGATCTTTGTGGACCGCCCCGCCCGCGCGGAGCTGGCCCGGGAGAGTCGCGATGCTCTGGAGCGTTCCGGCCATCTGGGAGATCAACCGATCGTAACACCGGTACTGCCCCGGGATACGTTCTGGGTTGCGGAGGACGAACACCAAAACTACTACCTGGAGCGATCGTTCAGCTACGAGTACTACCGTCGCCTCTGTGGCCGAGATGAACGGCTGGAAGAGCTATGGGGACCCGAGAGCGCGCGCACCGAGTTGATCCAACGCCTGCTGTGGAAGTGACGGGGCGAGCGCCGCCGGCCACCGCTTGATGAGGTGGCCCGGGACGCACCTACCGTGCGGGAAAGGTAAGCTTCAGGAGCCGACTCCGCCGCGCCGGTAGTTCCACCGTGATTCGGTCTGCACCAATCTCCACACCGGCGGAAACATCGAGCCCAGCGGGATCCTCCTCCACGGAACGGATCTGGTTCGCCCCGCTCAGCCGGGCGGTAGCCACGGCAACGGACTCCGCTTCCCGCGACTTGTTGAGAAGCAGGACCCACGCCTCCCCGCGGCGGGGACTGACGCGGGCCGCCACCAGCTGCGCGTCATCGGCGGCAAGCAGTTGGAAGGAACCACTTTGGAGCACGGGGTCCTCCGACTTCAGTCGCGCCAGCCGGCGGTAGAGATCCCGAAACCGCCGGTCCCACCGCGTTTCATCCCACTGCATCGGAAACCGACAACCCTCAACGCTATCGGCGTGGCCCGCCAACCCCACCTCGTCGCCATACCAGATATTGGGGGCTCCCGGAAGCAGAAACTGAAAGATCACCATCCCCCGGTAGATCTCCCAGTCAAACAGACGGAAGTGGTGATGAAAGCGGTGGATGTCGTGGGTATCGAGAACGTTGAGTTGCGCGTGCTGGATCTGATTGGGGAGCCGCCCGTAGTGCTGGAGCACCATCTGCGCCAGTTCACGGCCCGAAAACTCCCGCCCTCCCTCGTCGGCGGCGGCGGTAGGTGGATAGTGCGGATAGGCATGCTCGAAGCGGGTTAACTCCCCCGCCCAGCGCCGCAGCGGACTGCCGCAGGCGAAGTAGTTCATCGCGGCATCCCACTGATCCCCCAGCTGGTAGGAGATATCGTCCTCCCAGTGTTCCCCAACGATCCACGCCTCGGGGTTGGTCTCTTTCACCGCGCGGCGTACGTTCCGCCACACCTCATGGCCAAACTGATCCTGACCACGGCGGGCGGTCTGGTTAGCTACGTCGAAGCGCCACCCATCTATCCTCCACGGCGGTTTGAGCCAGTGACGAACCACGGCGTCCTCCGCTCCCCAAATGACACCGCGCAGCGCGTGGCTGCTGTAGTTCAGCTGCGGAAGCGTGGGCACCCCGTGCCACAGTGCCACGGTGCCGTCCTCGTTGTGGTAGTAGAACTCCGCCTCAGCGCTGTCCGGTTCCGTGCTGTCCGGCTCGCGCTGCGCCGCGTGAAACCAGGGATGATCGCTCCCGGTGTGATTAATGGAGACATCCACCACCAGCCGCATACCACGCCGATGCATTTCATCGGTGAGCCGTGCCAACGCCCCATCACCGCCCAGCGCGGGGTCCACGGAAAAGTAGTCGATGCAATCGTAACGGTGCGTGGTGCGCGCGGTAAAGATCGGCGTCACGTAGATCGCGGTCACGCCTAAATCCTGCAGGTAGTCCAGCTTCTGCCGAATACCCTCCAGGTTACCGTTATAGAAGTCCTGACAGCGTCCCTCGGGAAACTCCAGCGGAGCCTGATCCCAGGAGAGCACCTGCGGCGCGCCACCGTCAAACGCGTACTCCCCGGCAACGCGCCCCACGGCGGGATCGCCCTGGGCAAAGCGGTCGGGAAAGATCTGATAGAACACCGCCCCCGCTACCCAGTCGGGTACCGCACCTTCCGGTCGCCCCTGCGGAAGAAACACGAAATCGAAGTCCTCCGTGGGGGGCACTGAATGGACTCCGACCTGGTTGTAGAAGTAAGGGCCCGTATCCGACTGGACAATAAAGTGCCACCGCAACGGTTCGGTGGTATCCACCTCTACCGCCGCCTCCCACACGCCGGCACCCCGGGCGGTCATGGGAATTCGGTGGTGGGAGCCGTCGCGGATCCGCCGGAGATGCACCCCCCGAATCGGCGCCGCGGCGTCACAGTACAGGCGCACCGTCAGCGACTCGCCTACCCCGGCGGTCATCGGTTCGACGAACTCCCCGGTAACATCGGAAAGGACGCTTTCCGCCCACGGAGGAACCCGGTCGGCGCGGTGCAGGTGCGGGGCGGGAAGTAAATGAACGGTGGCCATGGAGACTCCTCTGGGCTTTGGGTGAAACTGGGTTCCGCCGGCTATCGGCCGGCGGACTCGTTGAATGCGCGCATCGTTTGGTAGCTATACTCCAAGGGCGCCCAGTGCTGTCCGCGAAATACCGTCAGGGTAGCAGGCACCAGACTTCCGCCGAGGAGCCCGATGCTCAGAACACGGCCCTGCGTCTCCGGTGGCAGACCCAACAACCCCAGGTTCACCTCGTCGGCGGCACCGAACAGCGCCAGACCGGAGAAGAAACTCAGGATCGACACGGTACTGAGGACGATGTTAATGCCCCGGTGATTACGGGCGCGCCGGGCGGCGTCCTCATCACCGGCGATCTCAAAGAACTGACGCTCCGAGACGCGTTCCAGTCCATGCCGGTGAACGCGCGGAACCCGGGGCCCATAGAACAACACGTCCTCCGGCCGGGTCACGGGGCGTCCCTCCACTTCAAGGCCCAAGGGCAGCAGATCCCTCTGAATCTGAGAGATTTCCTGCCCTCTCGCCGGAGCCGAGCCAATACTCATCAGTACAGCGAGCGTGAGGGGGACCATGGTGCGCAGCATGGCCGTATCGTGGCGCAAAGCGTCCGCGTCTGTCCAGACTGGAGAGCCTCAGGCGGTTGCAGCCCTCCGGCCAAGTGAGTACGCTGACGGCGTGAAACACGTGTTACCCCGTATCGTAAGCCTGGCTCTTGTGCTTGTGCTTGTGCTGGTCCTGGTCACTCCTGCGCTTATCGCTCAAGAGGTTAATCTCTCTCAGTTTCAGGACGAGCAGCCGGTCATTCTCGTGTTCGCCCGAAATCGGGATGATGATCGGCCGTTTATCGTGAATCTCGACCTCTCAACCGTATGGAGCGGCGTCACCGCCCGCAACATCCACGTCATGGATGTCGACCCCGTATCGTACGAGGTGGATCGCGCCGCGGAACAGTTGGAGCTGGGAAATCGCGAGTTTGCGGTCGTGCTGATCGCCCGCGACGGGACGACACTCACCGTTACCGATGAAAACACCGCTGTCAGTGAGCTGTTCCAGATTCTGGACGACTACGAGCACGACGACTACGAGCAGGGAGAGCGGGAATGATCGCGCTCCTCTCTCCGGCAAAGACGCTGGACTTCGAGTCGGCTACACCGATCGACACGTTCACCCAACCGGTGTTTCTCTCCGAGGCAGGAGAGTTGGCGGCTACGGCAGCCCGGCTGTCCCCGGATGAACTGGGTGAGCTCATGAGTATTAACGGAGAGCTGTCGCAGCTCAACGCCCAGCGCTTTGATTCCTGGCGCCAGAGCAAGCATGACACCCCGGGAGATGCCCGCCAGGCGCTCCTGGCGTTCCGCGGCGAGGTCTACCGCGGGCTGGAGGCGGACACGCTGACCGTTGACGATATCGCTTTCGCCCAGAACCACCTGCGGATTCTATCCGGTCTGTACGGGGTGTTGCGCCCGTTGGACCTCATGCTCCCGTACCGTCTGGAAATGGGCAGCCGCTTGGCGAACGCCCGGGGCGCTAACCTCTACGACTTCTGGGACGCGCGCATCACGGTTCACCTGGAGGAGGAACTCAGGAAGCAGAACGGTTCCGCTCTCATAAACCTGGCGTCCCAGGAGTACATGCGCGCCGTGAGTCTCGCCGAGCTCACTCACCCGGTGATCACGCCGGTGTTCAAAGATCAGAGGGGATCGCGCCCGCGGACGATCGGGGTCTACGCTAAGCGCCAGCGGGGGCGCATGGCCCGGTATATCGCGCGGAATCGCATCACCGATCCAGAGGCGCTCAAGGCGTATGAGGATGACGGGTACCGGTTCCGACCGGAGCTCTCCGATGCACACACGTGGGTCTTTGTGCGATAGGTCGACGTAGACCGGTAATCGCGCATACCACGCGCATACCAGACGTCACGCAGCGGGCCTAATTGTTCCGCTTCCACTCCTCAAAGGTGTCCTGCTCTTGCTGTAACCACGCGCGAAAATCGCCCTCCACGATACCGTCCCAGGTATCCCAGGGTGAGGCGGCGGTTTCCATATACGTCTCCTGCGCCGGTTCGGCGTCGACCATCTCGCCCCGGACAAACTCACCGCGGTACACATCTCCGGAAGCCCAGCGGTATTCTCCGCTTCCGTGAAACTCGCCCTCGACGAACCGGCCGACGTAGACGTCGCCGTTGTCCAGTTCCATACGTCCCTCTCCATGGGGCACGCCGTTCGCCAGATCACCGGTGTAGGATCCCAAGGCATACTCGATCGCCTGCTCGGTTGCCTCCGGTTCCGCCGCTCCCTGCGGGTCCACGCGAATCACTCGCCGGGCGCTGTGGTACCGCGTCCGCCAGTAGCGGGCGCTCAGGGGCGTCACGGTGACGCCGCGGTTGGGTCCGTCGGAAATCGCGTGAATGATCGAATCTTGCCCCATATAGATCG
>CAYQRW010000256.1:0-5071 GCA_964419735.1 uncultured Spirochaeta sp. | reverse complement strand
TCCAGGTGAAGAGCTCAAAGTCGTCTCGTCGCCACTGATCGGCGGGATACCGCAGTAACTCCGACATCTCAATCGGAATGGGCACCCCGGGATCCGGGGAGACCGCGGTACCGGAGAGCTCCCGCAGCTGAAACCCCTCCGGCGCGTCCCTCACGGTGAGGGCGTCGGCGTCGATCTCCCACAAGCCCGGCCTTAGGATTACCTCCCGCGGCCCAGGTCTCACGTACAGTTGAAGGGAGCGCCGCGCGCCGCCGGCGCCGCGTATCTCCAAGGTCACGGCCGGCCGCACGGAACGGTCGGTAAACGCCGAGCCCGGCATGTGATATGCCAGCCGAACTCCATCCACATCGCCGGACAGTACGGTGGAGAGATCGGAGAACTGCCACATCGTGGGGTCCATATTCACCGGCAAGCGGTCATCAAAGAGCGGAACCGAGGATGTCTCAGAAGCACCAGAGTCAGACCCAACCGGAAACGCGACGCGCAGTTCAGCAGGCTCTTCGAGAAATCGGAGTGCCTCTATTGAGTACTCCCGATCAGGTGCAGCGGAAAAGGCAAACTCCGCATCCTGGAAGTCGCCAACGGTGAGGGGCGTCGTGCCGGTGGTCAGGTCGAAGCGGAGGATCGTACTGCCCTCGGCAGAGTTCTCACCCGAGTCAGAACGGACCCACTCCGAGCCATCTTCCACCAGAACAGCTCGCGAGAACGGGACGGAGTAGACGATCGGACCCGTCATCTCCATGTGTCCGCCACGAACATCGCCTGCCAGTTCTAGTTCTAGCATCCCCACCGTCAGCTCCCCTGCATCCGAGGGTATCGCGTCGATCCGAAAACGTGGCAGCTCGTCCGCGGTTCCAGAGACTACCGCCTCTTCTTCGTGGGGACGTCGGGTCTCATCCCGCAGGGACAACTCGTGCTCCAGCTCGCCCTCATGAACCGTGGCCCGAAACGCCGCGACATCGGCATGACAGCCGGAGAACAACGCGATCACAATAACAACTACCGCCCCGCCTCCAAGATTTCGGAATCCCATCAGCTCATCCGCAACAGACTACGCGCCAGGAGCTCAGCAATTTGCCGTTTTCGGTTTCCCGGGACACCACTGTCGTGCCGCAGCAAATGCTCAAAGCGGCTATCGAACTCCTCGGGGAGGCGGGGAAGCTCGGCAATCTGCGCGCGCAGAATGCGTCCCGGCGGGTCAAAGCGTCGGTTTAGGGCAAACATGAGTCCGCAACTGGTCTCGAGAAAGCGTCCCAGGGAAAGCTCGTAGAACAGATCCTCTTCGGCGTAGACCGCACTGGTCAGATCCGCCAGGGCGTGCTCCATATGAGCTCGGAGCATCTCGATTCTGCGAACCCAAAACTCCTCCGGTAGCTGCTCCAAGGTGCGTCGCACCACCGGCAGCCAGTTACTGCGGTTCATCACGATATCGGACTCGGCGAGGCGAAAGAACCCGTAGGTGGTACCACTGAGCTCTGCCCCATCGGCGTCTCCGGCAGCGGCAACCTGGGCATCCACCTCACGAATCGCCTTATATTCGAGACGCACCGGAATATCATCCATGAGAAAACGATCTTTGCGGCCATCCACGGTAGCCTCAAAAGCGGCGGCAAACACAAAGTCGGCTTCCCGCTGGTCGGGATCGGGCACCGTCCCATGGTAGTAGATATCGAAGCTGACAAAGAAGCTGGGATCGTACCGATCGGTACCAAACTTGAGGACCGTTACCGTGTCCACCGTGTCCCATTGCTGAAGGACTTCCGTAATTCGCTCACTGCTGAGCTCGACGATTGCATCCATGACGCGGGTACTCTACCATGCAGGACAATCATGGTCACCTATCTCTGTGCGTTGCGGTTCGCGGTCAACGTAGAGCACACACTCGAGCACCTCCAACGCCAACGATTTGCACTTACCGGTGATACCGGCGCCCGTGCTCTACCACCCCTGATTCCGCTGCACAGACAGGAGAGCTCGCCTGACCCGGCCTGGTTGGATGAAATTCGTCGAGGGCACGTAGTGAGGCTGCAACCGTCCTCCTCCGTTCCGGCGGAAATCCCTCCGGCTCGCATCATTCTCACTTCACACGAGTCTTCCAATACAAGTGGTCACAACTCCACCGTGCAGCAGATCATCACCCTGCAACGCGCACTATCGGTGGGATCTAGCGTCCCCGCGCCGCCGGCGGATTCCGTCCCCGTCTATCCCCCGGAAATCGTGCTTTCCTGGCAGCGGAAGGAGCCGCAGCCGGCTCCAGTGACGCTCCCCGAGACCTCCGCGTTGTGGCTATCGGTATTTCGGATGGAGTCCGAGAACAAGCCCTGGTGGGAGTATCTCAGGTGGACCCAGGTGTACTCTCGTCGTCTAAAAGCTCAACGGCACTGACTACTCGATTACGCCCCGTTTCTTTCGCTCGATACAGGGCGCCATCGGCGGCTGCGTTGAGAGCGGGAACTGTATCGAAATCGGGGAAGGCCGCGATACCACAGCTGAAAGTCACTCGAAAGTCTGTGTCACCGTTCGACTGCCTAAGACGGGAGAAGCTATCCCGCAACTCATTCAGCAGGCGGTGCGCATGTTTCACATCAGTATTGAAGAGAATTACTCCAAACTCTTCTCCGCCGTAGCGCCCCACCACATCGGTTCGGCGCAGCCGGTCCTGCAGGAGTCGGGAGAGTCCTTTGAGAACACGGTCCCCGGTGAGATGCCCATACGTGTCATTTACGTGTTTGAAGTGATCAATATCGATCATCGCAAACACCAGTTCAGTTCCGACCCGGCGAGCCCGCGCCAGGTCATCCTCCAGCCGCTGTTTGAGATTAGTGTGGTTCAAAAGCCCTGTGAGGGAATCCCGTTCCATGTAGAAGCGCATCGCCCGCGTACGCGCCGCCCGCATCTTGACCGACGAGACCAAGTGAGCCGGGTCAATCGGTTTCACCAGAAAGTCATCTGCGCCGCTTTGGATCGCGGCCAACTGTTTTCCCGCGTCGGTTTCCACCGAGAGAAATACAATTGGAACCCCGACAAAGCTGTTGTTTTGTCGGAGAATACCGGCTAGTTCCGCGCCGGTGCACTCCGGCATATACATATCCATCAGGATCAGCTCCGGCTTGTACTCCACCATTACCTGGAAGATGTTCCGCGGGTCGGTAACCACTGAGGTAATCATCCCGGCGTTCTGCAGTACCAGGGCGGTATTGGACACCTGGTCCGGATCGTCGTCAACGATCAGTACGTGGTACGGCTGTGCATCTCGATCAGCCATGAGCGTCTCTAGCCGCTCTACGAGTTGAGTTGTGTCCAGCGGAAGTGACAGAAACACATCTGCCCCATAGCGCACCGAACGCAGCCGTTTTTCGAAGTCGTCCTGGTCTCCAACCAGTGCGGTGAGCAACCGTTCTGAGTACGCGTCGCGAAGTTTCGCCAGCTCCGAGAGACGGGACAGACGCTCTGAAAGAAACTGAACGGTGGACAGAAAGACGACGTAAGAGAAGCTCACTGCATCGGAACCTGAATCAGAATCGGTCTTCGATGCCAGCAACGCTCCAATCTCGGAGGGTTCCCGCACCGTGAGGAGCGTCAGGCCGAATACGGCGAGCTGCTCACCAAAATCCGCTCCCAAGCCCGGAATGGAACCCGCGAGTACCACAAATCTGCGCGGCCCTTCTTCGGCGGAGGACGGCTGCACACCGTCGTCCTGCGGTTCGCGTGTTTCATCCGATGCGGTAGCCGCGGATGACGCATCTCCCCATGCCACGAGCTCCTCCAGTGCCGCGGCGGTTGCAACGCTCAACACCCGTTCCTCGGAAGCCAGATCGCGCTCGATGTGATCCTCTGCTGCTCGCGACAGCTCGGTCAGGTTAGCCAATCCAAAGGTAGCCGCGCTTCCCGCCAAGCGATGAACCGCGTATCGCAGCGATCGCAGCGCTTCAGTATCACTATCGGAGCTGCGAGTCCACAGCCTCCGAATCTCTTCCATCTTATCGGGGAGAGCGGCGACAAACTGCGCCGATAACTGTTTCAATCGTTTTTGAACTTGCGGAGGCAACGTTTCCATAACTAACTATAGATTACGGCATCACTGCGGCGGGAGCAATTGGTTCAACGCCCACCGCGCATGAATCGCTACGATTTCCTCGCGATCCTCCGCGAGTTCTCGCAAGGTGGGGATAAGTTCCACCGCGTTGAGATTAGCGGCGGCGATGCAAGCGTTGCGCACAAGGCCGCGTCGTTTGGCGCGCATCACGGGAGACCCTGCAAAGCGGGCGGTAAACTCCTCGTCGGTCCTAATTGCCAGGATTTCTTCCAGGTCTACCTGCGCTCCGGCGATCGGCTTGTGGAAGTTCTCCACGTCGGTTACCTGAGCGCGCACGTTCAAGGGGCACACTTCCTGGCACAGATCACATCCAAAGATCCAGTCTCCCATGAGAGGGCGAAGTTCCTCGGGAATGATCCCGTCATGCTCGATCGTGAGATACGAAATGCAGCGGGAGGCGTCGATCCGGTGAGCATCGTACAACGCCCCCGTGGGGCACACATCGATACACCGCCGGCAGTTGGCCGGGCATGCGCCATGGCGACCTTGCGGATCTTCCGAGGGGGAATACCGGCGCGTGGAAAGTATCTCGCCCACCATGAACCAGCTGCCCAACTCACTGTTGATAAGCAAGGTGTTACGGCCGGTGAACCCGATTCCCGCCCGCTCCCCGTAGAATCGTTCCGATAGCGGTGTGGCATCCGTCCATGATCGAAAGCGGTCTTCCGGATAGCGCTGGCCCAACGCCCGGGCGACGCGGACCAATCGCTTTCCGAGCTCCTTGTGATAGTCTCGGCCCCACGCGTACCGCGCAATCCGGCCGTGGGGCGCGTTCGGCGGCGCCGGGGGACGCTGGTAGTAGTTAATTCCCACGAAGATGATCGACTTGCAGCCGGGAACCAGCCCCTCCGGCTGAAACTTCAGCGGTGCATGGCGTTCCATAAACGCCATGGAGCCGTGGTGTCCCTGAGCAATCCACGTCTCGTACTCCGTCTCTCGAAGAGAGATCTCATTCTCCCCGGCATCGGCATCACA
>CAYQRW010000255.1:0-5077 GCA_964419735.1 uncultured Spirochaeta sp. | reverse complement strand
GTCTCATGCTGTGATAGATACTCGCTGGGTGACTGACCAAAGCGGTCCTTAAAGACACGATTGAAGGTGCTCTTGGAGGGGAATCCCGCGTCGAAGGCAAGTTCGAGAATCGTGTGGCGGGACAACTCCCCCGCTGCCGCCCGGTCAAGAAAGTGATCCAGTCGGCGCTGATGGATCAGGTGCGAGAAGTTCTCCCCGAATTTTCGATTGATCGCGGTGGAAACTCGTTTCGGAGAGACATCGAGCGCCCGGGCTAACGCTTCCAGTGACAGATTCGGATCGCGGTAGACTCCGGTGCATATGTGCTGATCGACGAGTGACGCGATGCGTTCGACCTCCGCCATGCTCACGCCTCCGGTGACTGCCCGTTCCGCGCAGCCATGCTCCGGTGCCAGGACGTCCGGGGCGACCAGGAGCAGCAACGTCAGCCCGTAGATTGTGACCATCATGACCAGGGCCGGGATGTCCAAGATTGGCGCGGGGCCAAGCATCGGCGTGCCGGTCAGATTGGGGAAGATCGCGGCAAATCCGAAGGCCAGCATCGAGAGAAGCGGTGCAGTTACGACGAACTGTGCCCACAGACGCGTCGGCGGTTCTGGGAGTGATCGTTTTCCGCGGCGGCCATATACGATCCGCGCCGCAGCTACCGCGTAAACCCCACCGTGACTGATTTTCGCCACGTGCCGCACTGTCATCCACCACGGCCCGGGAGACGCAAACACTGCAGCTACTATCTCTCGGTAGCTCTCCGGGGATCGCGTCTTGAGGAAGATGACCAGCGCGATCGTTTCCACCGCCCAGGGTATTGCGTGAATCGCCGGACGTCGCGGACGCTGGTTGTCACCTACAGCGAGCGCGCGGACATACCACCACACCAACGGGCCAAAGAGCAGTGGCAGGGGCCCCACGATCGACAGGATCCATGGGGCTGCGCGAAGCAACTGCGGCGTCCAGGTTGGAGCCGTCCCCAGGCGTAGCGAGAATAACAGTAGAAACAACGCCAAGGGCAGGTTTCGCTCACACCGATAGCGAAACCCGATGAGTATCAGGAGAAGAATTCCCTGCACCGCGCCGAGGGCCGCCAGCACCGTGAGTACCAACATGGTGCCTTTAGTATACCCCCTAACACGCGGCGTCTCACTTTACGCCCGCGTCCGGTTTTGGGACGGCCTCGGCTCCGGCCGGTACTACACTCGAAGTAGGTGCCATTCTGACGCTCGTAAAAAAGGTACCGGACAGGGGGAATGATATGAGGAATCACGGGGTCAAACGGGGTCTGCTGTGGGTGGCGTTGGTGATGATGATTACAACCATGCTGCTCACCGGGTGTGAAAACGTCCTCGGGGAAGATGACGAAACGAACCAGGAGGATGAACAGGGTCAAGACGATGATCCGGATAACAATGATGACACGGGGGATGTTGCAGATACGGATGAAGAAGACCTGAACGACAATGTTGAACCCACGTCGTGGATATATGTGAGTGAACAATCCTTGGAGCATCCTTTTGACGGGTCCTATCGAGTAGCGATTATCGACATCAGGGATTCCCAAATGAAGATCATCTTCTACGAAGAGGTAGGCGCGGATGGAGTGCTCCAGGTTGCCGGCGGGCTCCTTCCTTATGAGACTAATAGCGAGGAGATCACCTTCGAATGGTCCCATGCCTGGCTGGGAGATGATCCCGGGGAACCGGAAATAGACTACAGCGGTAAAGACTGGTACGAGATTCCTTCCTCACTTGAGGCCCCGTCCGGGGGTACGATGCAAATGGATGGTGATACACTCACCGTTAACGGCGGAGGCGGCGCGCTTGAGTTCTCCAAAGTAGACTTCGGATTGCCCGCGGACCTGGTGAAGAGTTGGGACCTCGCCGTGGACGGTTACACGGGAGAGCTTATCCTTGGGTCGACAAGTGATGCGCCAGAAGCTGGTTGGGCGAGCCTCTCGTACACCTGGAATGAGCCGGATTCCGCTGAGCAAACCGGTTCAGGATACTGGCAGGCGACAGACACAGGCGAGGGTTTCTTCCGGCAGGTCTATACCGAAATCAGCGATGAGGAGGACTTGGAATACTGGGAACATCTGACTCCCTATGCCCTGCAGGACGGTACCCTAACCTTCTATACTGATCTCAATAGAACTGAAGCTGGCGCGTACAGCTACCAACGGCGACAGTAGCCTGACACGACGTTGGCCGGTTGCTTCCCGCCCGCTTCCGGCCATACGTTACACCAATGAAGATACTCGTGATCGGCGGAATCGTTGTTGGACTGTTAGCCCTCGCCATGATAGTGGGGCTGGTGGTTCTCAATCGAACCCAGGGCGGACGCTCGGCGGGCTCGCCTAAGCTGGCTGAGGGCTCGTTGGCGCCGTGCCCGGAGAGCCCCAACTGCATCAGTACGCGCGCTCCCATGGAAGATACGCGGCACTTCGTTGATCCGATTCCCGTTACCGGCGAGCCGGACAAAGTGATCGCGGCGCTTGCCGCCATCGTGGAGGAGCAACCGCGGATGCGCGTTATCGAGCGGGGAGACCGCTACCTGCGAGCCACCGCTACCAGCGCGCTCTTTCGCTTCGTGGATGATGTGGACTTCCTGATTGATGCGGAAGCGGGGCTGCTCCATATGCGGTCCGCCTCCCGCGTGGGTCAGGGGGACATGGGTGTCAATCGCACGCGCTACAGGTTCTTCCGAGACGCGCTCAGCGGTCAGTTGTCGGAGTAGCTATCAGCCGTCCCGTTAGCTATCGCGGCGCCTCATATCCCGCGGGGGCGCCGTTCACCGAGAGTACCACCTGCCACAGTTGGTTCTTGCGGACCCGGAAGCTCGCGGCGCAGGAGAGAAGGTAGTACTTCCACATCCGATAGAAGCGCTCCCCGTAGCTGTCTGCGAGTTCCGGCCAGGCGGCTTCGAAGTTTTGAAACCAGTGCATCAGCGTGGTGTCGTAGTCAGGACCGAAGTTGTGCCAGTCTTCCATGACAAAGAGCTCTTCGGTGGCATCACCAATCTGTCTCACGGAGGGCAGCATGCCGTTGGGGAAGATGTAGCGGTTGAGCCACGGTTCCGTGGCGTGAACGGAGCGATTGCCGCCGATCGTGTGTAGCACACAGAGTCCATGCTCCGGAAGCAGACGGTGCACCGTTTCCATGAAGCGGCGGTAGTTGCGGTACCCCACGTGCTCAAACATGCCGATAGAGTAGACGCGATCAAAGGATTCCTGGATATCGCGGTAGTCCTGCAGCCGAATCTCCACCGGAAGTCCCTGACATAGATCCTGTCCGTAGCGCTGTTGCTCCTCCGAAACGGTCACCCCCACAACCGAACAGCCGTAGTGCTCAGCCACGTACTTTGCGGCGCCGCCCCAACCACATCCGATATCGAGGACGCGCATTCCCGGCTGCAGCTGCAGTTTTCGGCAGACCAGATCGATTTTGGCTTCCTGTGCGGCGTCCAGCGTCCTCGCCGACTTCCAATAGCCGCAACTATATACCATGTTTCGATCCAGCATGCGTTGGTAGAGATCGTTGCCCACATCATAGTGCTGCTGTCCCACGATCCACGCCCGCGTCCGGTTCTGCATGTTGAGGAGCATCGCCTCCAGGAGATCAAACGCCAGGACCCGGGCCACCACTTTCCGGTCCAGGCGGGCGGTGAGAATGCGGGCGATCAGCTCGTCGATCTGGTCGCACTCCCACCAGCCCTCCATATACGATTCGCCCAGGCCCAGTGATCCTTGAGTGAGGACCCGCTTGTAGAACCGCGAGTCCTTGACGTGAATATCCCAGGGTCGGTCGCCGTTGAGTTGGATGTCCGTGTGTTCCAGAAGCGTTTCGACTTTTCTGCGATGACGGGAATGACGAGAATGTGTGTCCGGCATGGTGCATCACCTCCGACGTGTACATCCACGCTAATGGAGGGACGCGGGATATGTCAAATTGCCGATCGCCGCTTGGTGAGGAGGCGATGGCTGGTGCGTCGGAGGACAAACCCCCAGAAAAACATCGTTAGTACACTGATCGTCTTGGCGACGACATAATGCAGCACGGTGTAGCGCGAGAAGAGATACATCAGGCCGGAGTGGAGCAGTAAGCCGGATGCCCCTACCGCGATAAACAATGCCATTTGCGTCTTGTGATATCCGTGGTCGCCGCCGGGGAAGATCCACCACGTATGTAGGAGGTACGAGATCACGTGTCCAAACACCACTCCCGCCGCGCTGGTTGCCACCACCGGTGCATCTGCCAGTTCGACCAGAATTATCAGCAGCGTGTAATCTCCCACAGCGGAAGAGAGGCTCACCATGGCGGCACGAAACAGTTCGATAAACCAGTGATCGGGACGATCAATCAGTAGGCGACGCATCCCCCAATGCCTACCGATCTGCGCCCTGCGGGTCAAGTGGACTTGTGCAGGAATCGCGACCTGTCGTAGGTTCATTGCGTAATGCGCGCACGGGACGTGGTTGTGGAACGTACATATCGGCGGATACTTGGGAAACACATCGGCACGCTCCTGCTGTGGGCGTTCACCAATAGTACCGTCTACGGAGCAGAGCGCTTCCCTTCATCGGGGCGGTTCATCGTGGCGGGAAATCATCGGGGTATCATGGAAGTATTCCTCATGGTAGCGGCGTGCCCGCGAAATATTGAAGTGTTGGGCGCCGGAGATATTCCCCTGGACCCGCGCTACCGGTACTTCGCGGACTTTTACGGCTACATTCCTTACAAGCGCGGCCAAATGGACCGCGCCGCCCTCACCACCGCGCAGCATGTGCTCGAAGAGGAACGGGCGGTGGGAATCTTTCCTGAGGGAGGAATCTGGAAGTCTGGGCGGAAGACGGCGCACCGAGGGGTTGCGTGGCTGAGTTTTGTAGCCCAGGCACCGGTGATACCGGTGGGATTTGGCGGCGTGTATCGCTCGGTAGAACGCGCGTTGCGTCTGGAAAAGCCCCGCCTGGAAACGTGGGTGGGTGAACCGATTCCGACTCCCCCGCGCCGTAAGGACGTGCCCCGGCGCGTACAAATGGAACAGCACGCCGAGCTCATCCTCGATCGGATTGAGGAGCTCATTCCCG
>CAYQRW010000254.1:1498-5121 GCA_964419735.1 uncultured Spirochaeta sp. | reverse complement strand
GAGACGGTAGCGTTCTACCGCGACATCCTGGAGCTCTCGATTACGATGCAGAACGAGTGGTTTGTGGAGTTTCACCTCACCAGCGGCGCGGCCCTCAGTGTCGCCGACCAGTCGCGGGCGACGATCGAGAGCTCGCGTGGCGCGGGCATCACTATCAGCCTGCGAGTGGAAGATGTGGGTGAAGCGCGGACGACCTTGGAACAGCGCGGTGTATCTACGGGGCGCCTGCGCTCGATCTGGGAATCCCGGGCGTTCTACCTGACAGATCCCGAGGGTACCCGCCTGGAGTTCTGGGCACCATAGCTAAAAACGTAAAACCTTGAAGGAGATATTCGATATGGAACATTCAGAAGAAACGGTCCGCGCCGCGGTCCGCCAACGATACGCCGCGACGGCCACGGAGAAGACCACCGGTTGCTAAAGCGGGACCGGGAGTGGTGGCGAAACCGGCGGCACCGCAAGCGGTAGCTGCTGCAACGCCGGCTACGACCTGAGCCAACTGGAGATGATACCCACCGGATCCGAACTCGGCCTGGGATGCGGAAATCCCACCGTAGCTGCGGCGCCCCGGCCGGGAGAGACGGTACTGGATCTGGGCAGCGGCGCCGGCGTGGACTGTTTCCTGGCTGCCGCCAAGGTTGGTACCCAGGGCCGGGTGATCGGCGTTGATATGACACCGGAAATGGTGGACCGGGCGCGCGCCAACGCGCAGAGCGGCGGCTACACTCACGTGGAGTTTCGCCTGGGCGAGATCGAAGCGCTTCCGGTGGCGGACGCCTCCGTGGACCTGATTATCTCCAACTGCGTGATCAACCTCTCCCCTACCAAGGAGCACGTCTTTGCCGAGGCGCTCCGCGTGCTCAAGCCCGGCGGTCGCCTGGTGGTATCCGATATCGTGGCGGAGCGAGCACCCACGGAGGAGGAACGCGCCGACATGACCCTCTACAGCGCCTGCGTCAGCGGCGCCGAGCCGGTTGCGGAGGTGCACCGGCTCCTGACAGACGCCGGCTTCACCGATGTCACCATTACTCAAGCCTCCACCCCCTTTGATTGGAGAAATTCCGGTGGCCGGTCAACCGATGATGTGGTGACGGTGTACTCCGCCACGATCCACGGTGTGCGCCCGCTGAGCTGAACGCACCGTGGCCGGGCCCGCTGGAACAGCGGCGCCTCTCTCGCTACACTGCCGGCCATGACAGAACTGCTCCAAAAGATTGCTACGGAGGCGGGCACAGGCGGTCTCACGGTCGACACCGAGGTGTATACAGCGGCGGAGCGCGATCCCACGGAACCGGTGCTGCTGGGCTCCGGGGATCTCACCGCTTCGGTCGGATTTTTCGGCCGTGACCCCGGCCGCCGGGAGGTGGAGATCGGCGAGCCCTTTATCGGAAAAGGAGGGCAGCTGGTGCGGGGCGCGTTGTTCCGCGCCGCCGGGGGCATGGGGAACCCTTCCCTGGAAGAATCCATTGCAGTGGGTCGGCGCGTCTTCTGGGGCAACACCGTTCCGTACAAACCGGTGGGAAACAAGGCGTGGCCGGTGGCGGTGAAACGGCGGTTTGTGCCGTTTATCCGCGAGCTTCTGGTGGATCACTGGCAAGGGCATGAGCTGATCACCCTGGGCAACCAAGCGTTTGAGTGGTTTGGCCTCGCCGAACCGAATCTGCGCCCACTGCTCCGCGAGTTCTGGGGTCGTGACGACCGCTATGAGGCGTCGCTGGAGGTTGAACTTGCCGGTAAGACGATCCGGCTGTATCCGCTGCCCCACCCGTCGCCCTTAAACGCGACGTGGCACCAGCGCGTTCCCGCGCTGCTGGATTCCCGGCTGCGAGAGTTGGGGTGGCCCACCGCTGGCGATGCCGCCCACGAAAGTGCTACCATCTATCTTAGATGATGGATAAGACAGTGGAGCACATTTTCCGGAAGGGCGAAAAACAAGACTCGCAAAGAATCGACCCCCGCCGGGCGCTACAGGAGATTTGGCCGCTGTCTATTCAGGTCTTTTCATTGTCGGGGATGTACGATGTTCAATCCAGACTACAACGATCTGCTGAGACTATTATCCGCCCATAGCGTCGACTACGTGATCGTCGGGGCGTATGCTATGGCTGCCCATGGGTACGTGCGGGCCACCGGCGACATCGATATCTTCGTAAAGCCCACACCAGAAAATTCCGCAGCTGTGTTCGAGTCTCTCGTCGCATTTGGTGCACCACTTTCCGGCGTAACGGGAGATGACTTCGCAGTGCCAGGCACCGTGTACCAGATTGGCGTTCCCCCCAGCCGGATCGACATCCTCACCGATATCGATGGCCTGTCCTACGATGAAGTGGGACGCGTTATCGTAGAAATCGACGGTCTGAGTGTACCGTTTCTCGATCTCGAATCCCTGAAGCGGAACAAGGCGTCCACCGGTCGCGCCAAAGACAAACTGGATCTTGAACTACTGAAAGAGAGTGACCCGCCGGAATGATGGGACCCGCTTGGTACGAAACGTGCAACCTGTCGACGATTCTATGGATTACACCAGCACCCGCAGTGAGACGCTTACCAGCAGCACTCCCGTGATCAAACGCAGCCGACCGGCGGTGAGACCGCGAATCGCGATGCCGGAACCGATGATCCCTCCGGCAAGCACCCCAGCCACTAAGATGGAGCTCGAGAGCACGATCACTTCCGGCGCGATCTGGGTCCCCGGAATTCCCTGGTCCACGGCGGTAACCGCCTTCCCCGCCAGCGCCGCGACAGAGTTGAATAGAATGAAGCCGGCGGATAGTGCGCTCACTCGCTGGGGAGAGAGGATGCGCTCCCGCTGCAGAATAGGAGAGAGCATGATTCCTCCACCAATACCGACCAACCCCGACACAAACCCGATCAGTGCGCCGGCTACGATAATCCGGAGCTGCACCTCGCCGGCGCGGGACAGATCCAGGGGCTCGCCGGAGGCGATATGATCCTCGCGCCACCGCGCGAACTCCGTCCGGGCGCCGGTGTATAGGCTGGCCGTGCCGGCGTAGAGCAGAACCACGGCCAGAAGTACGAGAAAGAGCTCCCGCGATATGGGAATGACCCCACCCCCGAACGCCGCCGGCACGGACACGATGAGAATCGAGAACAGCAGCCGCACCGGCACCAGATCGCGCCGGAGCGCCCGCAGGAACCCGGTGCCGGACACCATGATATTGGCCGGTAGGCTGATCAGCGGGACGATCGGAGCCGGTACACGCACCCCCAGGAGGATCGCCGAATAGGTGGACCCGCCGCCGAAGCCTGCGGTGCTGTACAACACGGCAGTGACGAAAAAGGCCAGCGTCAGTACGAGGGGAAAGGGAAGCGCATCAAGTCCAGACATAGTATCGCACCCCGCTACTCGACGAGCGCTCGAAGCGCAGCATACCCACCGGCGATATGCGTCACCTCAGAGAACCCCGCCTGAACCATCACATCCCGCGCCATGGCGCTCCGCACGCCATGCTCACAGACCAGCAGATAGGACTGGCCGCGGTCAAGCTCATTCACGGAGGAAAGCAGTAGATCCAGGGGACGGTGCTCCGCGCCGGGGAGCAGCGAGCGGTCCAGCGGCATGATCTCATGCGCCTCGCGCAGATCGATCGTTCGGGTGGGCG
>CAYQRW010000254.1:0-1398 GCA_964419735.1 uncultured Spirochaeta sp. | reverse complement strand
GGAACGATCTTCGCCGTGGTCGCCACAGAGGGGACAGTGCGGATCCCGGTCCCAGGCGGTGGTCATCACTTCCATCGTCGTCAGTTCGATCGTGTGCGTGGTCGCCGAGGACACGGGAGGTTCGCCGAGGAGCGTCCGCAACGCGGTTAACGCCTGCCAGGAACCCATCGTACCGGCCACGGCGCCCAGAATACCGTCCACCGCGCAGCTCCCGGTGCACCCATCCGTAAGTACTTCGGGGTACAGGCAGCGGAGACACGGAGTTCGATTGAGCGAGAACGGATAGATGTGCAGTTGTCCGGTGAAGCTCGCCACCGCGGCACTGATCACGTCCACCCCGAGCCGGTGACCTGCGTCATGTACGGCAAAGCGGCTGGAGAAGCGGTCGGTACAGTCCAGGAGCAGATCCGGCGTATCATCGGGAGACAGCAGGCGGGGCAGCTCCGCGTCGGAAAAGTAACGCGCCTCTGCGGTGAAGTGCAGTTCCGAGTACTCCGCGTGCAGCACCTGCGCCACCACCTCCGCCTTGGGCCGCCCCACATCTTCCCGAGAGAAAAGCGTTTGCCGGTGCAGATTGTGGTAGGCCACTTCATCTCCATCAAACAGCGTGAGCCGCCCCACCCCGGCCCGGGCCAGGTAGGTCACCACCGGTGCGCCCAACGCACCCAACCCCACCACCGCCACGTGGGCGGCCGCCAAGCGCGCCTGCCCACCGTAACCGATCGCCGGGAGCTGCATCTGCCGCTGGAAATAGGCGCTGTCCACGTTACTCGGGATTGCCCAGGACCCATTCATCGCTACCATCTCCGTACCACTCGTGCTTCCAGATCGGCACTGAGCGTTTGATCTCATCGATAATCGCCCGGCACCCCTCAAACGCCGCCTGTCGGTGCGCTCCTCCGGCGTACACCCACACCGCCATCTCGCCGATCGGCACGGCTCCCACCCGGTGTATCGCCAAAGCCACCGGCAACTCCAAACGCTGGGCGGTTTCCTGGACGATGCGGTGGCCCTCGTGTACCGCGAGTTCGTGATACACCGAGTACTCCAAGGCTGTTACGGCGCGGCCCTTGTGATGATTACGAACCCGCCCTTCAAAAACGACGACGCCGCCGATTTCGGGGTGCTCCGCGGCGATCTGTTCCGACAGATGTTGCGCCGTGGGCAAAATGCGTTCTTCGGTAATGGTGAATCCCACCGGTTGCGTGATGCTAATCATTGGCTCATCCTCCCGACACCGGCGGAATGAAGACCACCTCGTCCCCATCGGAGAGGGGGCTGTCCCACGCCACGTACCGGCCATTCACCGCCGGCCGCACGATCGAGCGGTCCAAGGTGAGCCCGTGCCGCGCTGCGGCGTCTTCGTATAGGTGCGCCGGTGACGTGCCGGAATCGCTC
>CAYQRW010000253.1:3773-5170 GCA_964419735.1 uncultured Spirochaeta sp. | reverse complement strand
ACCTGGTCGCCGAGTCAGTTGTTCTCGCTGTTTGTGCGCGGGATTACCAGTAGCCACGGCGATGCGGTCAACGGGGCGGCGGGCTTCACCTGGACCCCCTCCACCGGTCTCTCCCTCGCGCTGTACGGGACCACGGATACGGACCGGGAGGTTGGGGCGGTCACCACCGCCGTGACGTATGTGTTTTAACCGCTCGTAGGGCGCGCACGCCCTGGGCAAACGGGGTTCAGCCGTTTTAGGCTTGGGAGACGCACTATGGAGCACAGTACGGCGGAGGCTACCACTCCCGACGGCGACCTATACCGAAACATCCTGATCCCCTGGCAACGCAAGCTCCTGACCAAGCTGATCCAGGTCTTCGGAGTTCTCGGCCTCTTCGCAGTGATTCCTGGAGTATATGCCGCCCTCCAGGCGGGGATCCCGGGCATCGTGGTGCTGGATGGACTGGCCTACGCCGCACTACTTCCGGCGTATCTCCTGCGGGAACGGTGGTACGAACTTTCGGCGACGGTGGTGGTGGCGCTGCAACTGGTAGTGGGAGTCGGACTGCTCCTGACGGTGGGGGTGGAGGCCGCCTCGATGCTGTGGCTACTGGCGCCGATGCTCATTGGTAACCTGTTACTCCGTCTCCGGGGCACGGTGGTGGTGTTCGTCATTTCCCTGATCGCGATGGTCGCGGTAGCGGTACTGCTGCAGCGAGAAGCGCTGCCGTGGTCCATTCCGCTGTACGCTTGGTATGCGATTATGGGCACCTATATTGCGCTGGCGGTTATTCTCACCTTAGCCACCCGCTTTCTCATGAACCATCTCTTGCGGGGAATCCTCTACGAACAGGAACTGAACCACGAGCTCGACCACCGGGTTCGCAATAACCTGCAGCTCATTAACAGTCTGATCTTTCTGCAATCTTGTCAGGACAACCCCTCCGGTCCGAAAGAGGCGTTGAACCAGCTCAACACGCGAGTCATGGCGATGGGCGCCGCGTTCGCCGCCGTGAACCGCACCGACCGCAGCTTCCGGGTTATCCTCAGCCGGATGCTGGAGCGGCTCTTCGGCGAGGGTGGCTCCGTGGCAAATGATGACGGCACCGTGGAAGTGCCGTCGCACCAGCCGACCGTTTCGATCTCCGTGGATACCGCGGTACCGGTGGCGATCATTCTCGCGGAAATGGTGCGCGCGGGAAGCGCCTGTCAGCCCGAATCGATTAGCCTATCCATCAGCGCCCATGGCGCGCGAGATTCTTCGGTAAGCATCCATTTTCACCGCCCTCGCGACCCCATGACTCCGCTCATCACGGACCCGCTGTCTCAGGATATCATTTCCGCCCTTACCGCCCATGTCTCCGGTTTCTACACCGAGACGCCGCGCGGCGAGGATATCGAACTCAGCCTCACCTT
>CAYQRW010000253.1:0-3673 GCA_964419735.1 uncultured Spirochaeta sp. | reverse complement strand
TGTGCCACCCTCGATCGCGGACCACCTCCTCCGCGCCGGAGCGGATCGCCTGACTTGCGGCGTTGTAGGTGGCGCTAATGGAAACCCCCAGGCCGGCGTTCACCACGTCGTGTACCAGATGGGTCGTCAGCTTCACATAGGCCGACGCGTTCACATCGCCCGAGGCGTCCCGCAGCATGAGCGAACGCAGGGAGAAGGACTCGTTCAGCGAGGAGATCCGCCGCGTGATTCCCGGGAATACGGTGCGCACCACCTGGAAGAAGAGGCGATGGTACTCCTCATCGCGACTGAGCACGCGCAGGATCTGCTGGTAGCGGTCGCGGCGCCGGTTACCCCGGCGGTCCACGCGCGAAGGGACCAGCCGACGCAACAGTTCAAACGTCTCCTCGTCGGCGAGCTCCTTGTCGGCGGCGATCAGAAACAACGCGGTCGCCGCAGCGTGTCGGGCGAACACCGGAAGGCGCGGCGGCTTGGAGGGACCACTGTGATTCTGGTCGAACTCCGCCGCCAGCAACCGCAGTACCCGGGGAACAGCGCCCCGCACGATACGGTGATGGTCGAGGCTGTTCTGCTGGAGAAAACCCCGCGAGCTCCCCGCCAGCGCTTCCAGCGCTTCGTCGAGAATTCGCAACACCCGGACCAACTCACTCACTAACTCGTCATTCTTGAGACGCGTCACGATGGCGAGCACCATCTCCGCCTGTTTGGCCGAGAGCATCGCATAGCCCTGGGAACGGTTGAGTTTCTCCCACAGATCCCGCAGCCGTTCATTGTCACCGGTCCGAGCCACCCCTACGAGAAACGCATCGACGTCCGCCACGTACTGCTGCGGATCGGAGTAATCGTGGTTATGAATCACATAGTAGGCGATCAGATCCCGGCTCCGCGCGGCGGCGGGTATACCTCCGGCCATCGTTCGTACCAGCTGATCCAGGACGAGCGACAGGGTTTCGGAGATCTTGGAGTAGATCGTCACGGTAGGATCAAGCTCGGTCTGCAGCAGGTTCAACGCCGGATCCGGCGGAACAAAGGCCACATCCCGCATGCGCTTGGCTTCTTCCGGGGTGATCTGGAGCTCGGTATCCACATACTTGTTGTAGTTCTCCGCCACCGCCCGTGGATCAAAGCCACTCTCTCCAGCAGGGCGATAGCGGTTATGCCACACCAGCACCGGCATCTTCGGCCGCACCTCAAAGACGCTGCGCACATATCCTCCCGCAGAGACGTGGGAGGTGGGCTCCGCGTTTGTCACCAGCAGCATCGCCCCCACGTACGGCAAGAAGCCAAGGTTCTCATCGGCGCTAATGCCGGCGGGAAGATCGAAAATCACGGCGTCGTAGCGTTCCACCAGTTGCGATGCGAAGCGTTGAAAGAGCCGCAGCTTGCGTCGGCTGCCATCTTCCCGCCCACCGGCGTGGGGAAACACCAGGTCCAATCCATCACTATAGGGCAACACGAAGCTGGAAAAGGTCTGGCGGGCATCGGGGTCGAATTCCACCGCCTGCAGTCGATCCTCCGGAATATCGAGAATCACTGCCACATTGCTCAGCGGGTCCAAATCTACGAGCCCCGTGCGAAGGCCCTGCCGTGCCAGCAGCAGCGCCACGTTCAGAGCGGTGGTGGATTTACCGACTCCACCTTTGCCGGAGCCTACGGCGAGACTGCGTTTACGAAGAACGGGGACCAGGTCGGACGGAATGGAGGAGCTCATAGCCATATGCATTGTATCGGCACAGAATCGGAGTGTACAATCGAAACTGCACTATGAGTTTTGAAAAATCGCCAAAAGAGACGAGCCTCGATCGCAGACTCCTGCAGCTGGTGCCGACCGGGCTCACCGACATCGTTGACCGCATGCTTCACGACGAGGAGATCAAGGCGCTCCAGGACTACGCCAACGTGGTCAGTATTAAGCGCCTCGGTTACAACGACCACGGGCCGGTGCATATGCGTAAAGTGGTGAAGAACGCGCTCAAGTTCGCCAACCTGCTGCAAGAGGCAGGAATTCCCATGAGCCTCGAGTCCGAAGGAATTGGGAAGTTTGAAGACAGCGTCCTGGCGATCTTCATGGCCGGCCTCCTGCACGATGTGGGCATGAGCATGACACGGCAGGACCACGAGAACTACTCCGCGCAGCTGGCGCAACCGATTATCGAGCGCTACCTGGCGGAGTTCTACCCCGCCGATGTCACCCGGCAGATTATCATGCGCTCCCTCATCCTGGAGGCGATCGTCGGCCACATGGCGATGATCAAAGTCTATTCGTTAGAGGCGGGATTGATCCTCATCGCCGACGGCTGCGATATGGAGAAGGGCCGCGCCCGGATCCCCATGCTCCTTAACACCGAGGCCCGCGTCGGCGACATCCACAAATACTCCTCCTCCGCGGTGGAGCGGATCACGATCACCCGCGGCGAAGAGAAACCGATCCGCATCGATATCGAAATGTCCCAGTCGGTGGGATTCTTCCAGATCGAAGAAGTGCTCTTTCCAAAACTCAACATGAGCCCCGCCAAGCCCTACATCGAGCTCACGGCGGGGGTCATGGAAGAGGAACCCAAGCGCTATTTGTGATACTGTGGGGGCGTGCATACCGGTTACGCGGCGCTAACGCGCCACGGCCACAACCGGATTCGTCCTGATGAGGCCCAGTCGGATCTATTGACGAGGGTCACTTTTCGTCACCAGCACTGATCACACGATTGCGCCCCTCGATTTTTGCCCGGTACAGCGCAGAGTCAGCCCGTTCCAGCAGGTGTGCGGGGACCGCTTGGCGGTCGGGGGTAGTAGCGGCAACACCGAAACTCGCTGTCACAACCGAGGCGACGTCTGAACTCGCATGTGCAATCCCGCGCTCTACAATCTGCTTCCGTAACGTCTCGGCGATCCTCATAGCGGTCGCGCTGTCGGTCTCCGGAAGCAGCAGAACAAATTCCTCACCTCCGTACCGCGCTACGGTGTCGGTCTTCCGGCGGATCGCTCTCCCGTATATTGCAGATACCTCCTTCAGACACTCGTCACCGCGCATATGACCATAGGTATCGTTATACGCCTTAAAGAAGTCGATATCGGTCATGATCACCGCCAAAAACCCTCCGTTTCGTTGCGCCCGATGCCACTCCCGTTGAAAGACATCGTCAAAGTGACGGCGATTGGCGAGCCCCGTGAGCCCATCGGTGCGAGACATCGTCTCAAGACGACGATTTGCCTCAGCAAGCTCGGCGGTCCGCGAGACGATTCGCTCCTCAAGAGTCCGATTGAGCTCCGCAATTGTGGCGGCCTGTTCCTGGGTTCGCTGGTATAGCGTGTGAATGCGCCAGGCGAGAAAGTAAGCTTGCAGCAAAAGAAAGAGGAGGATCCCCACCGAAAGCATTTCCGGGGTCATAATCCGGCCAATCTCCCGGAGATAGTCGTTGAAGCCGGTCAGAAGGATAGCTACCCCGCCTACGACAACGACAGTAGTGCCCTGAGGAGAATCAAACACCCGCGGTCGGAGAACGGTCACCATCACTGCTACCGCCAGCAACAGAATTACACCAATCCCGTACTGAAACGCGGCGTCATACACACGGACCGGGAATATCGCAATCGTCAACGCCGACAGTGCGGCTATGCCCGCAGCCGCCCGGCCTAGATGACCAAGTACCGGATCGGAGGAGAGGGACCTAAGATA
>CAYQRW010000252.1:0-5179 GCA_964419735.1 uncultured Spirochaeta sp. | reverse complement strand
TAATTATGAGGAGACTATCTTCGTCCGGGACCACCGGACGGTTGTCGGAATATGTGCAGGTGAGCCATCCCGATGCAGCTTGTGTAACTGTCAGGTCGATACGAGTCGTATCGGTGTCATCTAGCGGTGAGACCGCAGAGGATGCGCTGAGAGACCATAACTCTCCCACGATCAGCCCGAGCGGCGCGGCAGCGTCGAGATTTAGTTCTACGGCCGGGCAATGGATTTCGCACACCACATGCGGCGGCAGCCGGTCTTTCTCGAGGAGTTCTTTCTTGACGATTGATAGGTAGCGCGCCAGCGGAATAGAGGTGTAGTTGTTCTCTTGATTCAGCATCTGTTGCACGAGAGAAAGAACGCCGATGCGATCGTCCAAACGTGTGAGGGCAGAGCTCTCTTTGTGTGAAGGGGCGCTGTTCATAAGCTCTAGCTGAACTAACGAACGAGTGACTTGAAGGGAGTTGTTCGTCCGGTGAAGAAGTTCGCGGATCAGATCTTCCTTTTCTCGCAACGCTTGGCGCAGACGCATATCCGCAGCGACCAGATCTGTTGTTTCCCGACTCAGACGGCGTAAGAGCAGGACGGTCAGAAGAATCATGAACAGCGCCGCTGCCGCAGCGATCGAACTGATTATGCGCCAAGAGGTGAACTGCTCGTCATATGCACGACCGACCAGAACGTAAAAGGGATAGTCCTCAACTCGGTTGTAGGCGAAGATCCGATCCACGCCGTCCGTTGCGCCCACGTAGCGGACGACACCGGCGGTGTCTCCCGTTTCGATCAGTTCCTGCGGCGGTATGCTTGGCGCAGCGTTGTTCATCCGGTCAAATCTGATTGGCCAGCGCACGACCAGACGGCTCGTATCGGTGCGGCGGATGCTCACCATTCCGTGCCGGCCAACATCGATGCGCGAAAACAGCTGTTCGTGATAGGAGAGGTTCACGACCGTGGCGATCGTTCCCACCGACGCGCCGGTAGCATCCTGGAGCAGGCGATAGACGAGCATGATTCGGGTGCCGGTTGTGGGACAGTCGATGGCGTTGCTGTAGGAGTAGCTCGAACCGGCGTCATCGATATGGCCTGAGAAGTCAACGTCACACACGCTCCTCATGTCCATCGTTGAACGCAGCGGTTGTTGGTCTGCACCGTAGATAATGAATCCGTGGATCTCTGGAAATCGCTGCGTTTGGTTGGCGAGATGGGTTTCGATTGCGGCGTAGTCGTGAGGCGCATTCGCATCGAGAACTTCCGTTCCCGCCCAGTCCATCGCGGTTCGGGCGCGGCGCAGAGCGGAGTTCAAACTTCGCGAAAGCAGTGCCGCCTCATTCTCGGAACTTGCGGAAATGAGCTGATAGGTGTACTGGTGCGTTCGGAAAAGATAAAATGTGAGTCCCCCGAGAACGAGAATCACCCATAGTAGTGACAGGAGCCGGTAGTGCCGGTTGCGCCGAGTCGAGAGCGCGAAGACGGAGGACATTTATCCCACCGGCGTCACGGCAACGTGATTACGTTTTGACATATTGCAGATATACTACAGGGCGGATCGGTGGTTGTCAACGAATCCGGGTCCACGGCGGAACAGATCGAACTGCAGTGCTCTGCGATGCCCGTCTGTCGCGGTGATCACACGGTCAATCTCCCAAAGAACCCCTCGATCCGGTGTACGGCAGCGGGGTGAGAACAGCGCGGTCCAGAACGTCAGTTCGATCTGGACCGCTCCTGGGGCATCGAGATCTGACGAGACGCGATCACTCAGGCTTTGCGCCCAGGTAGGTATCGATCGCCGCGTCGTTGATATAGCCCCGCTCCACCGCGATCTCCCCAAACAGGCGGGTGGGTTCTTCCTTCTGGATTTCCAGAATCTCGTTGCGCTGTTCAGGCGTCATAGCCCCGATCTTGACCAGGAATTCACCGATGCGTTCGTGGGAAGTACTCATCTCAGTAGCTCTCGAACTCCCCGTCCAGGTCATCTGTTCCGCTGCCGTATGAATTTCCGCCGGTGCTATCCGCCAGGACGATTCCGGTCTCACGTTTGTGTGTCTGTCTTTGCGGCTGTGGTTGGGTCTGCTTCTGGGTGTGAGTCCGGCCGTGGGAGTTTTGGGGCTTTCGCGATGCAGGCTGCGTACCGTGGCGCGGACCCTCGACGGCGAGCCGGCGGCTCCCGCCCTGGTCTATCTTGAAGAATGCCACGGTGTTCTGAAGCTGTTCCGCTTGCCCGTTCAGTTCTTCGGACATGGAAGCCATCTCCTCCGATGCGGAGGCGTTCCGTTGCACCACCTCATCAAGTTGCACCAGAGCCTGATTAATCTGTTCCGCTCCGCTGTTCTGCTCTGAGCTGGCGGCGCTGATCTCCTGCACTAACTCCGCCGTCTTCCGAATATCGGGAATGATACCGTTAATCATTTCGCCGGCACGTTCGGCCACATCCACGCTGCTCTTGGACAACTCGGCGATTTCTCCGGCGGCCACTTGGCTGCGTTCAGCAAGCTTTCGGACTTCGCTGGCCACAACCGCAAAGCCTTTTCCATGTTCTCCCGCCCGGGCGGCCTCGATCGCCGCATTAAGGGCCAGGAGATTAGTATTTCGGGCGATCTCATCGATAATCTGGATCTTGTCCGAGATCTGGCGCATCGCTTCCACGGTCTGGTTTACCGCTTCCCCACCCTCTTCGGCGCGCTGCGCCGCTTGCTGGGAGATCTTCTCCGTCTGCGCCGCGTTGTCGGAGTTCTGGCTGATGTTAGAACTCATCTCTTCCATAGAAGAAGAGACCTCTTCCGCGCTGGCGGCCTGTTCAGTGGCACCCTCCGACATCTGTTGTGCGGTGCTACTCATTTCCTGACTGCCGGAGGCCACGTTGTTGGATGCACCCTGCACATCGCGCACGACTCCTACCAGTTGGTCTCGCATCTCTTGCAGTGCTCTCGCCAGATCTCCGATTTCATCTTTCTGATCGACATCAAGCGATGCGGTCAGGTTTCCTTCTGCCATTTCCTTGGCAAACGTGACCCCTTTGTAGACCGGCTGCGTAATTCCCCGAGTCAGAATCAATCCCAGGGCCATCGCCACCACCGCGGCGACGACCATGGCAATGATATTGACGGTTCGCAGATTCGCGGCACCGTCGACCGACTCCTCAATCTGGATCTGAGTATTGCCGGTATTGTTGTCGATGAGTTCCATGAAGGTGGAACCCATCCGGTCGGAGACGGGCACCATGAACTCAACAGCCTCTCGATACTGTTCGTAGAGATCGTCTATAACGGCTGGATCCGTCGCCTCCTGCAATTCAACGATCGTGGCATCAATCGCCACGTAGCTTTCGCGCCACGCGTCGTATTCGTCCTGCAGCCGCTGTACGATCTGTCTTCCTTGCTCAGTTGCGCGGGGGATCGCGACGAACTCGGCGAGATCGGACTCCATATTTGCAAAACTCGCGTCACGCTCGTTTAGGATCTCTCGATAGCGTTCCTGAGCTCCGTCCTGCCCCCGTATCTGAAACACCTCAAGGGTTTGTCCCCGAATAACCATCCGTTCAAAGTTCATATCGCCCAAGAGGACGATCCCCGGCACCCGTTCAAACCCAAGTCGATCGAGATCGGTGCTCAACTGTTGAATCGCCAGAACGCCAATACCCCCGAGGATAACTGCAATCAACGTAACCGTAGTAAAGCCTCCCAGCAGCTTGAGCCCGATCTTAATATTCTTCATGGTGCCTCCAGATGATGACAATGCGGCGCTTTAACTTTGCACAGTCTATGCCATAGTTTGATGAAATGGTAGTTCTGCGTCAATTCAAGGGGCTTATTGCAGTGTTGGACATATCATAGACAGGAAGTAGTTCGGACCACCCTATAAGATCTTCAATCTGTGACGCTTGGTACCGGTGATACTCCAGAAATATGTGGAATCCGTGAAAAAGCTCGCGTTTTGGAGCCGATTACTGGATAAAATGGGCGGTAGAGTGGATTATAGAGCGCATGATGCGGAAGATGAGCCGTGAAGAGCGGAGCTGGGTGACCTATGATTGGGCCAACTCAGCATACTCGATCGTCATTACTACAGCGATTTTCCCGCTGTTCTACGAAAGTATCGCCCCCACCCAGATCTACGTAAGTACCTGGGGATACGCCAACAGCTTCGCCAGCCTCCTAGTGGCGATCCTCGCTCCCGTCCTCGGTACGATCGCGGACTATTGGGGACGAAAGAAGAAGTTCTTTTCGTTCTTCTTTCTCATCGGTGTCATTACCACGGTGAGTCTCGTGCTCGTTGGTGAGGGCCAATGGATGCTGGGCCTCGTGTTGTACGTGGGTTCGGTCATCGGCTTCTCCGGTGCCAATCTCTTCTACGACAGTTTCCTCGTCGATGTGACCACCGAGGAGCGTATGGACTGGGTAAGCGCGGCGGGGTTCGGGTTTGGGTACGTGGGAAGCACGATCCCGTTTATCACCGGCATCCTCCTAATTCTATTTGCCGAGCGGTTGGGGCTGACCACGATTATCGCCACCCGAATCACCTTTTTGCTCACCGGCGGATGGTGGTTGGTCTTTGGTATCCCGCTACTCAAGAACGTAAAGCAGATTCACGGGATCGCGCCTCAGGAACACCCAATTCGCGACAGCTTTCTTAGGCTGGGCCGGACACTCAAGCACATTCGAAGCTATAAGCCCGTCTTCGTCTTTCTGATCGCCTACTTCTTCTATATCGACGGCGTAGACACGATCATCCGCATGGCAACGCCGATCGCGCTGTCCATGGGAATCGATTCCAACACCTTGTTGATCGTGCTGCTCGCGATTCAGATCGTGGCATTTCCGTTTGCCCTACTCTACGGCCGTCTCGCCAATCGCTTTGGCGCATGGCGCATGCTCTTCGTGGGAATCGGCGTCTACGTAGGAGTCGTCCTCGTGGCGTTCTTCCTCCCCACTGTGGAGGATATGGGAACGCGAACAACGTTATTCTGGGTGCTCAGCATGATGGTGGCGTCCAGCCAGGGTGGCATCCAGGCGCTCAGCAGGTCAGTCTACGGCAAGCTGATTCCCAAGAAGAACAGCGCCGAGTTCTTCGGCTTCTACAACATCTTCGGGAAGTTTGCCGCGATCATGGGACCATTTATGGTGGCCTTCTTCACGCAGATCACCGGCCAGGAGCGCTTCGGAATCCTCAGCGTCCTGATCCTATT
>CAYQRW010000251.1:0-5221 GCA_964419735.1 uncultured Spirochaeta sp. | reverse complement strand
TCGTTCACTCACTCGGTTGCGCCTCCTCCGGCGATCTGTGTCTGCGGGACGGCTTGAAGTTACCGGTTCCCATAAGGATTCCAAACGCTTCCATTCCAGGCACGTTTTCAAAGACGATCTTGATTGCCACCGTTAGCGGAACGGCCAGAAACAACCCTGCGGTGCCCCACAGCCACCCCCACAGCAGCAAGGACAGCAGAATAATCACCGGCGACAGATTAAGCCGGTCGCCCAGGAGCTTAGGATCCAGCACGTTGCCAATGACGAACTGGGTGAGGGCCATACCGCTAAACGCTGCGATAATCGGATTCCACTCCGGCAAAAACTGTACCATCGCGAATATTCCACTGATAAAAGTGATCGCCACCGAACCGATGCTGGGAATGAAATTGAACAGGAACGTGAGCACACTCCAGACAAAGGGGAAATCGACGCCGATCACAGCAAACAGCACGTACACCACCAGCGCCGTAAGCGTACTCACGAGCAGTTTGACCGCCACATAGCGTCCGATTTGACTGGTGATGTGCAACAGCACGCGGCTCAGGCGGCGGGTGGTCTCGTCACGCACCGCCATGGAAAGCTTGCGTCGCGTGTACGGTTTCTCCATAAGGAGAAAGAGCAGGAAAATCATGACCACCATGAATCCGCTGGCAAACGACATAAAGTTGCCGGAAAAAGATAGTAGGGTGTTTCCGATCGTCCGAGTGATCTCCAACTGACTGGTGATATCCGGTGGTAGATCGAAGCGCACGATCACGTCCCGCAACAACTGAGAGAAGCGGGCCTGATAGGTGGGAAATTCCCGCAGAAGGCTTTGAAAGCTCGAGTAGATTATCAGCGCGATGAGGAAGCCGAACGCCAGAAACATCAAGAGTACAAAGGTGATCGCGATGAAACGCGGGACGCGGCGTTTTACCAGAAAACTGACTATCGGCGCAAACACAAACGACAGCAGCACCGCAATCACAAACGGGATGAAGATGCTTCCGGTCAAACGGAGCACCGTCCCCACCGAGACGAGGGCAATAATGAACAGATATACGGTGTTGGCGCGAGCCACCCCGGTGGGTATTCTCAGCTGGCGAAAACTCCGTTTCGGCGACTCTGAGGTGTCGGACATCGGCGTCTACAGTATCTCCTCGCCTGTGCTTTGACAAGCTGAACAAAAAAGAAGGCTACCCCTCCGAAATACAGAGGGATAGCCCGATTGCGCGTCTACGCGGCTATGTGCCCAGGCGCCTACGCGCGTACACATAGGACGAATCAGATGTGAATCGCCCAACCTTCCGCTACCCGCGCGCCTTCCATAACTGCTTCTGAAAGCGTGGGATGGGCGTGAACCATCGTGGCGATATCCTCGGGTAAGAGCTCAGCCTTCTTGGCCAGGAGTAATTCGTGAATGAGCTCAGTGGCGTTGTGCCCGGCCACGTGGGCTCCGAGAATCTCTCGCGTATCTTTGGCGTATACCACCTTCACGATACCTTCACTCTTCTCTACCGCCACGGACTTTCCCGCCCCGCGATAAGGGAATGAGGCTACGTCGTAGTTCAGCCCGCGTTCCTTGGCAACCTTTTCGGAAACCCCAAAGCTCCCAATCTCCGGTTGGCAGTATACCGCCGAAGGAATCAAGTCGGGATCGATCGTGGGCTCAGGATTATGTCCCGCGATGTGCTCCACCGCGATCTCCCCCTCTTTGCTCGCCACATGGGCCAGGAGGGGAGAACTGGTCACATCTCCAATGGCATAGATACCACTGACGCTGGTCTGGAAGTAGTCTCCCACGGTGACGAAACCTCGTTCTGTCTTAACACCCACCGTCTCCAACCCAATATCTTCGGTGTTGGGCGAGCGTCCTACCGCTACCAAGAGCATGTCCGCACTGAGCGTCTCCTCCTGACCGTCTGATTTTTCGACGGTCAGTCGGATGCCCTTGCCCTTCTTGTCGACACTCTTGGCCTTGGTTCCGGTCATGGTAGTAATACCGTAGCGCTTAAACGCCTTGGCGATGACTTCCACCGCGTCCGCATCTTCCAGAGGTAACAGCTGATCCAGCATCTCAACTACCGTCACCTCCACGCCAAAGGAGTTCATCACGTAGGCAAACTCCATTCCGATCGCGCCGGCCCCCAGAATTATTAGCTTCTTCGGCAGCGTGGTGATATCCAGAATCTCGCGGGAGGACATGATCTTTTTGCCGTCAAACTCGAACCCCGGAATCTGCTTTGACCGAGAGCCGGTGGCGATCATGATGTTCTTTCCGGTGATCTTCTTCTTACCGTCCACGTCGATCTCGTGGGGCCCGCTAAAGGTAGCGTTCCCTTCCACGTAGTCGACTTTGTTCCGTTTCAATAGGGACTGCACACCCTTAGAGAGCTTTCCGGCGGCATCCCGGGACTTCTTGTGGACGTTCTTGTAGTCCACTCCGGAGAGGTCCACCGAGGCACCCATCTTTTTCAAGTCTTCCGCATAGTGCGCGATCTCGGCTTGGTGGATAAGAGATTTGGAGGGAATACAGCCCCAGTTGAGACACACCCCTCCCGGCGCCTCTTTTTCCACCACCACAGATTTCAGGCCCAACTGGGCCGCGCGAATCGCGGAGACGTAACCGCCGGGCCCCGCTCCTACTATTACTAAGTCATAATCATAATCGGCCACAGATACCTCCTAAAAAATGATCCGGACGGGCTCTTCCATCATCTGCTGCAAATCGTGCAGAAAGCTGCCGCCGGCGGCTCCGTCGATAACGCGATGGTCACAGGAGAGCGTCATCTTCATGATATTGCCCACTCCCAACGAACCGTCCGCTTTGACAACGGGAGTAGGCTGAGTAGCTCCGAGAGCCAGAATTGCCGACCCCGGAGGGTTGATGATGGCGGTAAACTCTTCTACGCCGAAGGACCCCAGGTTGCTAATCGTAAACGTAGCTCCCGTGTACTCTTCCGGCTTGAGCTTGCCGTCTCGGGCCTTACCGATGAGCTCCTGCAGATCGGCATCGAGATCCACGATACCGCGATTTCCACAGTTCTTGACCACCGGAGTGATCAGCCCGTTTCCCACATCCACGGCAATACCGATGTCGATACTGCCATACTGAACGATCTTGTCTCCCTGCCACGAGGCGTTAATGTGGGGGTGCCGCTTCAGCGCTTCCGCCGCAAACTTGATGAAGAACGCGTTCAGGGACACTTTCTCCGACAGCGTGGCGTTGAGCATCTTGCGGGCTCCCACCATGCTATCCATATCGACGGACATCTTCACGTAGTAGTGGGGTGCGCTGAACTTACTCTCACTGAGCCGCTTGGCGATAACCGCGCGTTTTCCCGCGACCGGGATCTCCTGATCTCCCGCTACCGGAGACGAAGCCGCGGCCGGTGTGGCGGAGGCGGCTCCCACTCCACCGGGCACGCCGCGGAACTCCTCAATGTCGCGCTTCACGATCCGTCCGTCCGGACCGCTACCGCTCACCAGATTGAGATTGATGTTGCGCTCTGCCGCGAGCTTAACCGCCAACGGGCTCGCCTTGATCTTGGAACCTTCGGTTCGTGCGGAGGAAGCTGACCGCTGGGCGGACTGACCTGAAGCCTCCGCAGGTTGAGCCGTTTTGGCGGGCTCCGTCTGTGAAGAGGCCGACTCCTTCTTTGCTTCCGCGGTAGCCGTATCGGCTGAACCGGATGCTTTCTCCGCGCTATCCTGGGCATCCTCGCCGGCGTCGGCATCCGAGCTGGTGCCGCCGCTGTCACCGGCAGACTCCCCTTCCTGGGAGATCTCCTGTTCTATTGCCGAGGTGTCCTCGCCCTTCTCTCCCAAAATCGCGATCGTCTGACCAACCTTGGCTTGGCCACCCTCGGGAACTATGATCTTTAGAAGGGTCCCCTCCTGGGTCGCCTCATAGTCCATGGAGGCCTTATCGGTCTCTACCTCGCACAGGATATCGCCGGCGGAGATCTCGTCGCCTTCCTTCGCACTCCATCCTGAAATGGTGCCCTCTTCCATGGTGGGAGAGAGCGCTGTCATCGGAACCTTTTCGGCCATGATCTACTCCTTATAACTAACGCGCTTAGCGGCGCGGACGATCTTCTCCACCGACGGCTGCACGGCGAGCTCCAGGGTGTGGTTGTACGGCATGGGCACATCCTCACTGGAAACCATCTCCACCGGGGCATCGAGATCATCAAAACAGTTCTTACTGATGAGCCATCCCACGTGGGAACCCATGCTCGCCACCGGCCACGCCTCGTCGATGACGACGGCTCGGTTCGTCTTGCGAACGCTGGCATAGATCGCGTCTTCATCCAATGGACGCAACGACCGAAGGTCCAACACCTCGGCATCGATACCGATATCCGCGAGTTCGTCGGCAGCCTTTAACGCCATGTAGATCGGCTTACCGAAGCTTACCAGCGTCACGTCCGAGCCTTCTCGCTTCACATCCGCCTTACCGAAGGGAATCAGGTACTCTTCCTCCGGCACCTCGCCGGTCCATCCGTAGGCGAGCTCACTCTCGGCCATGATCACCGGGTTGTCATCTCTAATCGCCGTCTTCAGCAGCCCCTTGGCGTCATACGGGGTTGAAGGGGCGATCACCTTGAGGCCGGGCACGTGCACGAAGTAGCTGTGCAGCGCCTGAGAGTGTTGGCTGGAGAGATACTCCGCCGGCCCGTTGGGCCCGCGCATGACCATGGGCACCTTGATCTGGCCCCCAGACATATGCCGCATCTTGGCCGCATTGTTCACCACTTGGTCTAGGGCGAGCAAGGCAAAGTTGAACGTCATCCATTCAACAATCGGTCGCAGTCCCACCGAGGCGGCGCCCACCGCCAGCCCAGTAAAGCCCAACTCCGTAATCGGCGTATCCCGAACCCGCTTATCACCATATTTGTCAAGCAGGCCCTTACTAACCTTGTAGGCACCGTTGTACTCACCTACCTCTTCTCCCAGAAGAAATACACTTCCGTCGCGCTCCATCTCTTCGTCCATGGCCTGACGGATCGCTTCTCGCATTTGAATTTCCGGCATAATCCTTATCTCCTGTTATTGCGGCCCTAGGCCAGAACGTCCTCGTACATCGTGTGTAGAGCCGGTTCCTCGCTGGCATCGGCGAAGTCCACCGCCTCCTGCACCAGCGCCTTCAGCTCATCATCGAGCGCCTTAAAGTCATCTTCGGTGATGAGCTTGGCTTCGATCATCTGTGCTTTCAGCTGTACGATCGGATCCTGCT
>CAYQRW010000250.1:0-5296 GCA_964419735.1 uncultured Spirochaeta sp. | reverse complement strand
TCCCCGTTGCTGTTAAAGATAACATCGCTGTCAAGGGGTATCACCTTTCCTGCGGTTCCCGGATGTTGGAGAGCTTGGAAAGCCCTTACGATGCCGCCGCGGTCCGCCGTCTCCGAGACTCCGGCGCCGCGATCGTGGGCAAGACCAACCTAGACGAGTTCGGTATGGGAAGCTCCACCGACACCTCCGCCCTCAAGCGGACCAACAATCCCTGGGATTACTCCCGCGTAGCCGGGGGCTCCAGCGGCGGGTCCGCCGCGGCGGTGGCGCAACAACTGGTACCGGTAGCGCTGGGCAGTGACACCGGCGGCTCGATTCGCCAGCCGGCGGCGTTTTGTGGTGTCTACGGTCTCAAGCCGACCTACGGCACCGTTTCCCGGTACGGTCTCGTGGCGTATGCGTCCTCGCTGGAAGTGATCGGCGTGCTGGGATCGGACATCGAGACGGTGGCGGACACCTACCGCGCGATGCGTGGCGAGGACGAGCAGGATCACAGCACCGTGGTAATTCCTGCCGACGCCACCGCGCCGGTTCCCGCCGGTACGGTGAAGACGATCGGGGTGTTTCAGGGAGACCTGGGTCTGGACGAGGCGGTGGATCGCAACTACCGCCGCACCGCGGAGGCGCTCAAGCAGCTGGGCTACCGCATCGTACCGATCAAGCTCTCCACGCTGGACTTCGTAGTCCCCGCGTATTATACGATTGCCGCCGCCGAGGCCAGTGCCAACCTGGCCCGCTACAACGGCGTTCGCTACGGCTACCGTCCGGTCTTCTCGGAGAACCCTGAGGAGTTGATGCGTACGGCTCGGAGCGAGGCGTTTGGGGATGAGGTGAAGCTCAGGATCGTGCTGGGCACCTACGTCCTGCGCAGTGGCTTTCAGGATCAGTACTACACCCGGGCGCAGAAGATTCGCACCCTAATCCGGCGCGAACTGGAGCAGCGCTTTCAGGAGGTGGATCTGATCCTGGCTCCCACCTTTCCGGTACAGGCGTTTGCCCACGGCGATAGCACGATGGATCCCTTTCAGCAGAAGGTGGCCGACCGCTTTACGGGGATCGCCAACCTGGCGGCCATCCCGGCGCTCACCATGCCCAGTGGTCTCGAAGGGGGCCTGCCGGTGGGGATGCAGCTCATGGGGCCTGCCTTTAGCGAGGAGAAGCTATTCTCCGTGGCCCAGCACTTTGCCACGGTGGAGCCGGTCCAGTTTCCCGACCAGAGCCGCTCCTTTGAGCAGTGGCGTGCCGCGGGAGGGGCCCGCTAACGATGTACCAGTCATTTGTCGGCCTGGAAATCCATATTCAACTCCTCACCGAAACCAAGGTGTTCTGCACCTGCCGCGCCAATTTTGGTGATGAACCCAACACGAACGTGTGTCCCGTGTGCATGGGCTATCCTGGAGTACTCCCCACGCTCAACGAGCAGGCGATCGAAATGGCCTACACCGTGGCCCGGGCGCTCAACTGTGAGCTCAACCCGGAATGCGTCTTTGACCGCAAGAACTACTTCTATCCGGACCTTCCTAAGAATTACCAGATCACCCAGTTTCACGAGCCCCTGGGGCGAAACGGATACATCGATCTGGAGTTTCACAAGAAGAAGAAGCGGGTCCGCATCCATGAGATCCACCTGGAGGAAGACGCCGGCAAGATGATCCACGCCGGCGACATGTCGCTGCTGGATTACAACCGCGCCGGTACTCCGCTATTGGAGATCGTCACCGAACCGGATCTGGAGATCGGGGAGGAGGCGGAAGTTCTGTTACAGGAACTGCGCCGTATGGTGCGGTATCTGGGAGTCTGCGACGGAAACATGGAAGAGGGATCCCTGCGCTGTGATGCCAACGTCTCGGTCAACACCCGCGGCGCCGGGTTGGGCAGTAAAGTCGAGATCAAGAACCTCAACAGTTCCCGCTTCGTGCGCAAGGCGCTCAACCACGAGATCGAGCGCCAGCAGGAAATCATGGAACGTGGCGGTTCGATCGCGCAGGAGACGCGCCTGTGGAATGAGAACCGTGATCTCACCGAAAGCATGCGCACCAAGGAAAGTTCCCACGACTACCGCTACTTTCCCGAGCCGGACCTGCCCCATTTCCGCGCCGATGCGGAGTTTCTCGCCCGGGTGGAAGCGGGAATGGTGGAGCTTCCGGCGCTCCGGCGGGAGCGCTTCGTCTTGGAGTACGGGGTATCGGTCTCACAGGCGGAGTTCCTCTGCGATGAGAAGAGCACCGCCGATTTCTTTGAAAGCGCCGTTGCCGCGGGGGCCACGGCGGAGGCGGTGGCCACCTGGCTCGCCGGAGATGTGCGCAAGCAGCTCAACCGCCACGAGGTGGAGCTCACCGAGAGTCCCCTCACCGCCCAGCGGCTGGCATCCCTCCTCAAGCTCCTTGCTGGTGGTACGATCCACGGGAAGATCGCCAAGCAAGTCCTGGCGCTGATCTTCGATGAGGACAAGGATCCCCAGGTGATTATCGCCGAGCAGGGGTGGGAGCAGATCACCGATCGCGGTGAAATCGGTGCCGTGGTGGATACGGTTCTGAGTGAGCACCCGCAGGCGGTGGAACAGATCCGATCCGGCGATTCCAAGCCCCTGGGTTTTCTGGTAGGACGCATTATGAAGGCCACCAACGGTCGTGCCGAACCAAAGGTGGTGCAGGAGGTGCTCTCCCAGCGCGTGGCGGTGAGCACGATCGAGGTGTACTCCTTCGGTGGCGCGATCGCCGGCCGCCGTCAAGAGGACGGGCTGGTGGTGCCCGGGGATCTCATGAGCGTGAAGACGCTCTTCGAGAAGGATCCGGAGCTACCCGAGGGAATCCGCTTCGAAGAACTGCAGTTGGGTCAGTTTCTCAGTGAGGAGATCACCCCCGGCGACTGGTCCACCTTGATTTCCCGCACCGCCGCCTCGCTGGACGCGGGACGGAGCCGCGGGATCGTGGTAGGTCACGGTACCGATACGCTCTCCTACACCTCCAGCCTGCTGTACTGGTTCTTCGCGGATACCACTACGCCGTTGGTACTGACCGCCAGCACCGTCCCCACGGAAACGGACACGACCACGAGAACGCGCAGCGATGCGGTGGAGAATCTGCGCCGATCGGTGCGCACCGCCGCCGGGGCGGAGCGCGGTATCCATGTGATTTACGGCGCCGATGACTTCTACCCCTTGAACCTGAAGTTTGAACGCTCCGGGTATACCGCCGTCCCCGTTGAATCACATGAATCCTACCCCGGAAAATTCCGCAACTGGAATAGTTCCGGCCCTGACCACGGCGGTCTTGCCCGCGGCGGCCGCGCCGTGGCCCCCACTGGACGTGCGCTGCCGCCGGCGACGCTCACCCGGGCCCTGGAGCAGGCGATCGGCCGCAGTCATATCGTGAAGGTCTATCCCGGTATGCGGGGGGAGACGCTGATCGCGCTCATGGACGCCGGGGTGCGCTACTTCGTGCTGGAGATCTTTGATACGGGAACTGCCAGTCTCCGCGAATCACCGTTCTCGCTGCGCCGGGCGTTTACCCACGCTCGGGAGCGGGGGGTGCTGTTCTTCTGTACCTCGCAGCAGGAGGGAGTGGTGGACTTCTCCGAATACGTCACCGCCCACGCCCTGTGGCGGGAAGGGGCGGTCCCCATGGGCGGTCTCACCACGGAGTCCGCCTGGACACGCCTGATCGCCGCCCAGGTGGAGGCGATGGCACAGCTCGCCACCGACGACGCGCTGGAGTCCGTTCCTGCGGACGATGCGTTCACTGATCGCGTACTTGCTTTGATGGAGGACTAGAACTATGGATGCTACTCGAGTATTGGCCGCGGCGCTGCCGCTGCATGAGGGTGCCGAAATTACCGTTTCCGGCTGGGTGCACCGGGTGCGCGACCTGGGGGGAATCACCTTCGTACTCCTTCGAGATCGCAGTGGCCTGGCGCAGCTCGTCTATGACGCGCCGCCGGAGTACACCAACGAAACGGTCATTTCCGTCCGCGGCACGGTGGCGGCCAACGAGAAGGCCCCCGGCGGCTACGAAGTGCAGGTGGCGGAGACCACCGTGTTGGGTCCGGCGGCAGGTGAGTTGCCGCTGTCGGTAAACCAAACTACGGAGAACGTCGGCCTCGAGGCGATTCTCGACCACCGCATTATCAGCCTACGCAATCCCGAAATCCGCCACATCTTCGAGGTGCAGGCCTCCATCGTGAAGTACTTCGCCGAATGGCTCCGAGACCAGGATTTCACGGAGATCAAATCTTCCAAGATTATCGGATCCGGTACCGAGGGCGGCACAGGGCTCTTCTCCGTGGATTACTTCGGGGAAACGGTGTACCTGGCGCAGAGTCCGCAGTTCTACAAGCAGGCGATGGTAGCCAGCGGACTGGAGCGGGTGTTTGAAATCGGTGCCGCCTACCGGGCGGAAAAACACGACACCCCGCGTCACCTCAATGAGTACGTCTCCCTGGATGTGGAAATGGGCTTCATCGAGAGTGAATCCGACCTGATGGACTTGGAGGTAGGGCTCTTGAGTCACATCTTTGCCGGGGTTGCCCGGGACCACGGGGATATTCTCGGTGAGTACGGCGCCAAGGTGCCCTCCACCGAGATGATGGCCCAGACTCCGCGGATCAGCCACGACGACGCCAAGAAGATCATCAAGGAGCGTACCGGCAAGAGCGCCTTCGAGATCAATCCCGAGGGCGAGCGCGTGCTCTGTGATTGGGCGGAGGAAGAGCACGGCGTGGAGGCGGTATTTGTCTACGGCTTTCCCCGAAAGAAGCGTCCCTTTTACACCTTCCCGGAGGGGCTCAAAACCCGCAGTTTTGACCTGCTCTTCCGCGGCTTGGAAATCACCACCGGCGGTCAGCGCATTCACGACTACCAGACGCTTCTGGAGACGCTGCCGAAGTTCGGTCTGACTGAAGAAGGGTTGGGAGACTACTGTAATATCTTCAAGTACGGCTGTCCCCCGCACGGGGGCTTTGCGATCGGCCTGGAGCGGATCACCCAGCAGATTCTTGGGCTGCACAACGTAAAAGAGGCGTCGCTCTTTCCCCGCGACCGCAAGCGGGTGCGGCCGTAGCCGGCGTGCCTTCCCGGGGGCGGCGGCCCTCCCGGCGGTGGCCCGGCTGGCCCGGTAGGCGCGGCTGGCGGTGGCGGCCCGGTCGGCAGGCTCCCATCGTGCGCAGCGCGGTGCTGATCGCCGTGCTCACTACCCTGACCGCCTGCACGACTGCCCCTGACCTATTTGACCCCGACCTTTCTGTTCCTGACCTTTCCGCCCCGGGCCGGGGCGCTCCGGATATCCCGGACTCCCCCTGG
>CAYQRW010000249.1:0-5319 GCA_964419735.1 uncultured Spirochaeta sp. | reverse complement strand
GGTGGTGGATCGTTTCATTACCTATAATGTAACGCTTTTTCGGCGGTTCTCAACACCGCCCAGGGCGCGATTAGTGAGCCCGTGCGATTCATGTCTCGCGTCGCTCCGCCAGGAGGAGCGGCCACCGGTTTTGCTTGTCGATCAGCCTCCGGATGCGTATCTTTACAGCGTCCCCGAACATCACGAGTTTCCGCCACAGGAGTCGCATAATATGGATATGGAAAGATTTACAACCAAGGCCTCGCAGGCGATTCAGGACGCCGCCACGCAGGCCAATCAGAATGATAACAGCACCCTCGAAGCGTCGCATCTCTCATTGGCGTTGCTGCAGCAGGACAACGGCATGGTGGAGAGTATCCTCGAGCATCTCGAAGCGCAGCCTACCCTGATTCGGGGCGAGCTCGAACGCGAGGTGTCGCGCCTCCCCCGGGTGACCGGAGATGGTGCCCAGTTACACCCGTCGCCCAATCTCGCCCGGATTCTCGCCAAGGCGGAGTCGATCTCCCAGGAGATGGGAGACACCTACGTCTCCACCGAGCACATGCTTATCGCCGTGGTGGAGTCTCCGGACCGGGCGGCGGAGATCTTCAAGAGTCACGGAGTTACCGCCGAGGCGGTCCGCGAGGTACTCACCACCCTCCGTGGCGGTGAGTCCGTGGATAGCCAGGATCCCGAGGGCAAGATGAAGGTGTTGGAAAAGTACACCAAGGATCTCACCGCGCTGGCACGCCAGGAGAAACTCGACCCGGTCATCGGCCGGGATGAGGAGATTCGTCGGGTGATGCAGGTCCTTTCTCGCCGCACCAAGAACAATCCCGTTCTCATCGGCGAGCCGGGGGTAGGGAAGACCGCCATTGCCGAGGGACTCGCCCGACGCATCGTCAGCGGCGACGTACCGGAATCTCTGCGCAATAAGCGCCTCTTGGCGCTCGATCTGGGTTCGCTCCTGGCGGGAACCAAGTTCCGCGGCGAGTTTGAGGAGCGCCTGAAGGGCGTCATCGAGGAGATCGCCAAGACGCAGGGTGGAATTATTCTGTTTATTGATGAGCTCCACACCCTGATGGGGGCCGGGAGTGCCGAGGGCGCCATGGACGCGAGTAACCTCCTGAAGCCGGCGCTGGCCCGGGGTGAGCTGCGGGCGATCGGGGCCACCACCCTCGACGAGTATCGCAAACACATCGAAAAGGACGCCGCCTTTGAGCGCCGCTTCCAGACCGTCTACACCGACGAGCCCAGCGTGGAGAGCACCGTGGCGATACTCAGAGGCCTGAAAGAGCGCTACGAGGTGCACCACGGAGTCCGTATTCGAGATGACGCGATTCTTTCCGCGGCGACCTTGAGCGACCGCTACATCACCAACCGCTTCTTGCCGGATAAGGCGATCGACCTGGTGGATGAGGCTGCCAGCCGCATGAAAATGGAGATCGAAAGCCAGCCCACGGAGCTCGACCAGCTTGAGCGGCGCATCCTGCAGCTCGATATCGAACGACAGGCGCTCAAAAGCGAGACGGAGAAGGCCGGCAAGGAACGCCTTGCCAAGCTGGAAGAAGAGCTGGCCAATCTCCGCTCCGAACGGGACGAGATGCAACTGCGCTGGCAGAACGAAAAGGGTGTTATCGATCGGATCCGTACCCTCAAACAGGAGCTGGAGCAGCTGGCGATCGAGGAGAAGCAGCAGGAACGCGCCGGCGACCTGGCGCGGGCGGCGGAGATCAAGCACGGCCTGATTCCCAACAAGGAACGGGAGCTCTCCGAACTGAGCGACCGCCTGCAGGAGCTCCAGGGGGAAAATTCGCTCCTCCGGGAGGAAGTCGGCGGCGAGGATATCGCCCGAGTCGTGTCGAATTGGACCGGAATTCCCGTGAGCAAGATGATGTCCTCGGAGATGCAGAAGCTCCTGGAGCTGGAATCGATCATGGAAGAACGCGTTGTCGGCCAGCCGCGAGCGATTCAGGCGGTGTCCGACGCAATTCGTCGCAACAAGTCCGGCATCGGCGACGAGAACCGCCCCACCGGGACGTTCCTGTTTCTGGGACCCACGGGAGTTGGGAAGACGGAACTCGCCAAGACGATCGCCGGGTTTCTGTTTGACGACGAGCGCGCCCTGACGCGCATCGACATGAGTGAGTATATGGAGCGCCATGCCGTGAGCCGGCTCATTGGAGCGCCCCCGGGCTATGTCGGCTACGATCAGGGGGGCCAGCTCACCGAGGTGGTGCGGCGGCGGCCCTATTCGGTGATTCTCTTTGACGAGGTGGAAAAAGCCCATCCCGATGTGTATAGCGTGTTCCTGCAACTCCTGGACGAGGGACGCCTCACCGATGGGCAGGGGCGGCTGGTGGATTTTCGTAACACGATTATCATCATGACCAGCAATATCGGGAGCGATCTGATTCTGGGCGCCGATGATCTGGAATCGATTCGACCGCAGATACAGGAGCGCCTGCACCAGGCGTTTAAGCCGGAGTTTCTCAACCGCTTGGACGAGGTGATTACCTTTAACCGTCTCGGCCGCGAGCAGATTCTCCATATCGTCGATCTGGAGGTCACCCGGCTGCAACACCGGCTCTCGGAGCGGAAGATTACGCTGGAGCTGGAACCCGATGCGCGGGAGCACCTGGCAGACCTGGGATTCGATCCCGCCTACGGTGCCCGGCCGCTGAAGCGGGCGGTGCAGTACTACCTGCAGAACCAGCTCGCCCGAGAGCTGCTTGCCGGAACAATTAGCGACGGCGCCCAGGTGCGGGTGGTCCGCAGCACGGGTGGTGAGCGGGAGTTTGACTTCGCGTAAACCCTGCCTGCGATTGGGCCTGCCGCGGTCTGATCCCGCGCCTGCGGTCCGATCCCGCGCCCGCGGTCTGATCCCGCGCCCGCGGTCTGATCCCGCCGGTGGATAGACCACGGCCATTGATCCGACGCCGCCCCGGTTTGACCCCGGTTATGCGACCGGGGTACTCTGCCTGCCATGGCCAAACTGTGGGATAAGGGATACGAGCTCGACGCCGTGGTGGAGCGGTTTACCGTGGGACGCGATTTTCTTCTCGACCGGGAGTTGATCCCCGCCGACTCGGTGGCTAGCATCGCGCATGCGCGCATGTTGGCTGCGGTGGGCATCATTTCAGCGAGTCATGCACAACAGATCGAGGCCGAACTGCGGCGGATCGCCGAGGACGGACTGCGGCGAGAGGTTCCGATCTCCCGGGGCGACGAGGACGGCCATACGGTGATCGAGGCGCGGCTCATCGAGCGTCTCGGGGATGTGGGCAAGATGGTTCATACCGGCCGCAGTCGGAACGATCAGGTCACGGCGGCAACTCGGCTCTACACGCGGGAAACGCTGATCGACATCTTTGATGCCACCTCCCGCCTGGTGCAGGTATTGGTCGGCCGCGCAGAAGAAGAACGGGCCACCGTCATGCCGGGACGGACCCATCTGCAGATCGCGATGCTCTCCACCTTTGGCTTGTGGCTCGCCTCCTGGGCGGAACAACTGCTCGATGATCTTGAATTTCTCAGAACTGCCGCCACCCTGAACGACCGAAATCCGCTGGGATCCGCCGCCAGTTACGGGACGCCGCTTCCGCTGGATCGGGAACTCACCGCGGAACTCCTCGGTTTCGCCGGGGTACAGAATAACGTCTTGGCGGTACAACACTCCCGGGGCGCGCTGGATGGTCGGGTCTTGGAAGCGCTGGCGGGGATTTCCGCCACCCTGGGACGGATGGCACAGGACCTGATCCTCTTTTCCCTGCCGGAGGTGGGGTACGTGGTACTTCCCCAGGAGCTGTGTTCCGGCTCCAGCATTATGCCGCAGAAGCGGAACCCCGATGTGCTAGAACTGCTGCGCTCCCGCAGTTCCATCGTTGATGGCTATGCGATGCAGTGCCGCAATGTGGTGCGCACCCTTCCTTCCGGCTACAATCGCGACCTACAGGACACCAAGGAGCCCCTCCTCCGCGGATTGGCGGCGGTTGAGGAATCGGTGCAGGTGGCTACTACGCTCATGGAGCGGCTGAGTCCCAACCGGCAGCGGATGCGCGCCGCGCTCAACAGCGAGGTATTTGCCACTGACTACGCCTATCAGCTGGTGGAAGAGGGGATGCCGTTTCGAGAAGCGTACAAGCGCGCCGCAGCGGAGTACGCTCAGCAGGCGCTTCCTGACCCGGAGACGGCGCGGCTGCAGCGCCGGTCTACCGGAACTCCTGGAGCGCTTAACCTGGACGCCCCGCGGCGACGACTGGACGAGCAGACGCGCCTCTGGGACGAACAGCGCACGCGCCACCAGACAACGGTACACGATCTCTTGAGAGGTTCGTCGCGGATCAGGCCTTCCGACGAAGTGCCGCGTACGTGACAAACGCCACGACGGTGAGCAGGTAGGGGAGTGCCAGCAGGATCGTGGGAGGCACCCCCAGAACCGATTGCGCCCGCACCGCCACGGCGTCGATAACGCCAAAGAAGAGCGCCGCCACCGCCAGACCCCCGGGAGTTCGATACCCCAAATACACGATCACCAGGGCGATCCACCCTCGGCCGGAACTGATATTCGGCAGATACACGCCCAGGCGCAGCGCCAGGAGCGCCCCGCCGGTACCGGCGAGCATGCCGCTGGCCAGCAGACCGGACAGTTGGTAGCTTCTCACGCCGATGCCTTGTGCGCGGAGCCATTCCGGTTGTTCACCGGCGATACGCAGGCGTAGTCCCGGGACGGTGTGGTACAGCGCGGCGTGGACCGCAACCAGGGTGATCGCCGCTACGATCAGGACCGGGGTGGCTGAGATGCCTCCCGCTGCTACGCGGACCGACCCCCGGGTGCCGAAGAGAATCTCCGATAGCAACGGTGCGGCTCCGCCCGCCAGCAGGTTCAACGCCAGACCCACGATAAAGGGATTGGCGTTCCACCGGAGGGAGAAGTGCGCAAAGATTAGGCCCAGGAGCATCGCCGATCCGGCGCCCACCACCACCGCCCCGGTAACCGTTGCTCCCAGTTGGACCGCGGCGATCGCGGCGAACGCTCCGGCGGTGATCATCCCCTCCAGGCCGATGTTCAGGATTCCTCCGCGCTCCGAGAGGAGTCCCCCCAGCGCCACGATCAGGAGAATTGCCCAACTCTGTAGAATCTGTGGCATCATGCGCTCTGCTCCTGAGGAGTGTGCTTCGCCCGCCGGCGGCGGCGGGCGAGAACATCAGCGGTAACAAACAGAAACACTACCGCCTGCACGATCGATCCCAACTCCCAGGTGGCTTGGTTCTGGATCACCGCCGCGCGAGATCCCGCCTCGAGAAAGGCGAAGAAGATCGCCGCCGGCACGATCAGGC
>CAYQRW010000248.1:0-5353 GCA_964419735.1 uncultured Spirochaeta sp. | reverse complement strand
GTACCACGTAACTTGTTTCGCTGTATATTCTTAGCTGTTGTTCAGGAAGCCCTATGTAAGAGCGCTAAGCAAGCGGCTACCCTTCCGTCCCAGCGAATGCTGGTGCTCCCTTTGTCGATAAAGGGACACCGGTCCCCTTCAGGGGCGAAGCCCAACTCCACACCGCCGCGGGTGCGGGATCCAGCCTGGAGCATCCCCTGAATCGCAGCGGTCACCCGCGGATCTTCACTGTCCATCCGGGCAATATCCACCGAGGCACGCCGCGGATTCCACGCGGCGGCTTCCCGATCGTAGAGCGTCTGAGATCGCAAGTGATCGTCATGGGCCAGGACGTTGCTGATGGAGAAATGCTGCGCACCATAGTCCAGACCGATACCTACCACCTCCGGCAGGTCACCAATGTTCTTATCCATCGCCACAAAGGCGATACCCAGCTCCGGCTGCGTACGTGCCAAGCGCCGCTTGCGCCGATTCAACGTCTCTAGATTCTTGAGCACCCGCGGCAAGGAGGCGCCCAGCCGCACATCGGAGTAGCTCTCCGGCCGAGCCCCATCCAGCGACACCCACAAGCGCCGCAGACCGGCGTCCACCAGCTGGTCGATCCGGGCTTCCGTGAGCAGGGTGCCATTGGTGATCAGATCCACCGCGGCGCCGGTCTCCGCCATGCGCCGGATATACTCCACCGCCCGCGGGTGGTGCAGTGGCTCGCCAAATCCACCAAAAAAGACGGTCGGCGCCACCTGTATCGTCGCCACCTCGCGCACGATGCGCGCAAACGTCTCCTCACTCATGAAGCCGGTGTGCTCGCTCCAAACGTTCCGCATGCACGTGCGACAGTCGATGTTGCAGCCCGTGGTGAGTTCCACGTAGATCTGGTTCAGATGGGACACGGGCCGCCTGATCTCCAGGTGGTTCTCGCGGACATCAATTCTGGTAGTCGCTCCGGGAACCAGACCCCATTGCTGCGCCAGCTCACGAGGAATCGTGATACTCCCGTCGGCGGCAACGGAGAGTTCCGGGTAGGAAGCACGCTGGGAAACTGGGTCGGCTGTGGTGCCGGTCGCTGTGCCTGCGGAGGTTCCCGCGGCTGTGCCCGCGCCCTCCGTCGTAAGACCAGCTGTGGTGTCTATTCGTGACATAGTGAATCTCCAAACTAAGGCCTGATTGGCTATGTTACCAAGCATTGAAGATAGGTCAAGAAAAATCATCGAAACCGATGCCGATCCATTGCCCCGACAGCCCTGATAAGCCATATATTACGATATGGTCGAGGGAGTATCCCCCCATATTGCCGCCCGGGCAGCTCGGGTAGCACCCAGGGAGTCGCGCTTCGATACGGTACCGATGACCGGTTTCTACCCGCTCTACGATGGGGATGAAGACCAGGTTGACCGGATCGCGCGGATCTCCTCCGTCGCGTTTCAGCGCGTCATTCCGCGCTACCGGCTCTCCTCAAGCGCAACCCGCGATTCCGGGCTGGGACCCGCATTCTATGACGTGCCCGTATATCGCAGTGGAGGTCGTCCCTTACCGTCAGTAGACCGACCCCCGCCGCAGGAAACGCACCCCGGGCATGAGGCGCAGGAAGCGCAAACGAGCGGGGGCCTGTCGGCGAGCATAGGTACCATGGACCGCGGTCGAATCGCACCACTGTATCCCTGGCAGGGGCACTACGTGGACCTGATCGTCTGATTCTGGTCACCACGAAAGCACCGTCTCCGGTAGCCCACGCATACCGAAATCGGTAAGAACTGTGGTTCCATCGTAGGGCTCCTGCTGGGCGTCCGGGATGTTTTCGGTGGCGGAGGTAATCATTACGGTGGTGAGATCCTCGCCCCCGAAGCAGAGGCTGCTGGGTTGGCGCATAGGGGTGGGATATGAGCGCACCAGAGCACCATCCGGGGCGTAGTGGTCGATACAATGTCCACCCCAGCGGGCGCAGAAGAGTGAGCCGTCGGAAACCACGGTGAGACCATCGGGCACACCCGGGCGGTCCATCGATTCGGCACACACCCGCACCTCCGGCGGGAGATCGGCCAGGCTGATCGGCGCTCGTGATCCACTCACGATCTCCTGGATAACCTCTCGGGGAATCTGGTAGATCGTCTTGCGAAGACTGTCGGTGAAATAGACCAGGTCTTGCATGGGATCGTAGCCGATGCCGTTGGGAAGCCGCACCCCGCTGCATACCAGGTGCGGCCGCTGCCGAGCATCGAAGCCGATCAGCGCGCCGCCTGGGAGCGCGCCGGGCGTCGGGTCGGGAGACCAGGGCATGACCCCGGCCAGAAAGATATCTCCAGGAATCGCCGCCACATCGTTAAAACGGTGCGAGTCGTGGCCGGCGGTGCCGGCCGCGGAAACTCCCGACTCGCCGAGCCGCGAAAGCAGGTGGTAGGGACACTCGGTGCGGGGCGTGGCATCCGGCTGATCCCGTTCAGTCTGGTGCAGGTCCGCAGGTGAGCGCACCTGAAACCCGTCGGCTTCGGTCACTATGCAGGCGGAGCCGGTTCCGCCGAGCAAGGTAATACCGATCGTGAACGCGCCGGTGTAGTGGTGGATAGCTGCGGCCGGGCCCCGCCCCGAAGAGCTGCCATCGGGTGAGCCGCCGGCGGATGAGCTCCCATCAAGGGTGTAGAACCCGTGGCTGTAGGCATCCACCCACACAAAGCGACCGGTGCGGTGGTCCCACACCGGCCCTTCTCCTAATTCCGCGGCGGGATGAGCCACCACTTCGAAGTCAATCATGGATGGGCGCCGTCTACGAATCCATCACGCCGTTTAGCACCGATTTCCAATGGCCAAAGGCGTCCTCATACTGGGCGGCTGCGGCGGAATCCGGCTCGATCCGCTCCCGCAGGTCGAGTCCACTAAACGCCTCCTCCGGTGAGGAGAAGAGACCCGCCCCGTAAGCGCCGCCCCGAGCGGCACCTTCCGCACCGTCGGTGTTGTACAGCTCCACCGTTGCCCCGGTGACCGTGGCAAACGCCCGCCGAAACAATGGACTCAGGAACATGTTGGCGTGGCCGGCGCGGACAGTCTCCACCGATAGGCCCATGCCGCGCATGATCTCCAGGCCGAATCCCAGAGCAAAGACGATGCCTTCCTGCGCCGCCCGCACGATATGTGGCCGTCCATGAATATTGAAGTTGAGCCCCTGCATGGAGGCGCCGTAGTTCACGTTCTCCAGGATGCGCTCCGCCCCGTTTCCAAAGGGCAAAAAGGTGAGTCCCGCGCTTCCAATGGGAGCCTCTTCCGCCAGGGCGTTGACCCGGTCGTAGGGAACCGGCGCCGCCGCGGAACTTCCGGAGGAGGCCGCGCCACCACTCGCGCCGGGGAGCGGATCCAGCACGTTCTCCCGAACCCACCGGTTTAGTATCCCGGTGCCGTTGAGCACCTGCAGCACGCCGTACCGCGCGAGATCCTTGCGATGATTCACATGGAGAAAGGTGTTCACCCGACTCTTCTCGTCCCATACCGGCGAGTCAACCACGCCGTAAATCACGCCGGAAGTACCGGCGGTGGCGGCGATCTCCCCGGGATTGAGCACGTTAAGTGATAGGGCGTTATTGGGCTGATCACCGGCACGGTAGGACACCGGCGTGCCGGCGGGTAATCCCACCTCAGCGGCAATTGACGCGGCCACGCGGCCGTGGTCGCCGAAACTCTCCCGCGCATCAGCCAGCATCTGTCGGTCGAATCCGAAATGGTCCACCAGAAAACCGGCAGGTTCGTCCTGTTGAAAATCCCAGAGGATACCCTCGGACAAGCCGCTCATGGTGGTCAGCACCTCACCGGTGAGGCAATAGCCCACGTAATCGCCGGGCAGCATGATCTTCCAGATCTTACCGTAGACCTCCGGCTCTTTGGCCTTGACCCACGCCAGCTTGGCGGCGGTGAAGTTGCCCGGAGAGTTCAACAGCCGCGGCAGCACCTTGGCGGCACCGCCCAACGCCTCGAAGGCGGCTTCCCCGTAGGACACCGCCCGGCTATCACACCAGATAATCGAGGGGCGCAACGGCGTTCCCTCCCGGTCGATCGCCACCAGTCCGTGCATCTGGTAGGAGATTCCAATAGACGCCACCGATGTGAGGTCGAACTCGCGGCCGAGCTTCTGCGTCGCCTCCACCACGTAGCGCCACCACATCGTGGGGTCCTGCTCCGCCCAGTCCGCCTGGGGGGCGCTGATCGGCATTTCCGTTTCGGGGGCGGTGGCGGAACCCACGCGCTTTCCCGAGTCGACATCCACGAGACTCGCCTTTATCGACGAACTTCCAACATCCAAACCCAGGGCATAGCGGGCCATGGTGAGCTCCTTTCAGAAGGGGACATGCGGCCGTGCGGCAGGAACCTGGTTCCCGCCGGGCACGACCGCTTCCATCATATTCAGTTATGCGTTCTTGACCATCTCGGCCAGGCGCTCGGCCGTAAGTCCGAGGTGCGTGGCAACATCGTTTCCCGGTCCGCTCTCACCGAAGCGATCGATGGAGAGGATGCGCTCCCGTGGTGCCAGGAACTCCCAGCCCTGTCGGATACCGGCCTCGGCCACCACCACCGGCACTCCGGCGGGAATGATTTTCTCCTGCTGGGCGCGATCCAGCTCCTCAAAGAGCTCCCTACTAGGCATAGAAACCACGCGAGCCTTTCGGCCGCTCTTCTTGACCGCTTCCTGTGCCAGGGACACTTCACTTCCGGTGGCAACCACGACAACTTCCGGACTCGCCACGTCGTCGACGACGTAGGCACCGCGGCGCATGGTTGCTTTCCAGTCGGAGTCCGCCTTTTTCAGCGTGGGCAGACCCTGCCGGGTCAGCGCCATGACGGTGGGCCCGTCATGCTCGAGCGCCATGAGCCACGCCTCGTTGGTCTCTTCACCATCGGCGGGGCGCAACACCCGCAGTCCCGGTATCGCCCGTAGCGCCGCCAGATGCTCGATCGGCTGGTGCGTCGGTCCGTCTTCGCCGAGGTAGATCGAGTCATGGGTCATGATGTAAATGACCGGTACCTGCATCAGTGATGAGAGGCGCAACGCCGGTCGCAGGTAGTCGGTGAATACCAGGAAGGTGGCCACAAACGGCCGCAATCCGCCGTGAAGCGCCATACCGTTGCCGATCGCCGCCATACCGAGCTCACGCACGCCGAAATGCAGCGTCCGGCCACCGGGATTGTCCCGTCCGAAATCGCCGTACTCGGGAATCGCCGTGTTGTTGGAGGGTTGCAGGTCCGCGGAGCCCCCCACCACATTGGGCAGCATCTTGGCGATCGCCTGCAACGCGCCGCCGCTGGCTTTGCGCGTGGCAACCTTCTCGCCTACCTGATAGGTGGGAAGCCCGATGTCTTTGAGGACGTCGCGATA
>CAYQRW010000247.1:1804-5361 GCA_964419735.1 uncultured Spirochaeta sp. | reverse complement strand
TCACAGCCCTGGGAACCCTCCCCTCACCTCAAGCCCGCCTATGTGATCCTCCGCGACCGACCACGCCCATAGTCTTCGCCGCTCTCACGGGAGTGGGTTCCGCCGGCCTTCCGCTTCGCGACATGATCCCGTGACTGGGGGTTCTGCGGGGTGCGTCCTTCGTTCAGGGGTTGGATGTATTCGGCCTTGATCTTCATTGGCTTGCGATGGGTGGTGGTGTTGACGTAGACGTGCGCGCCTTCTTTGATGGGGTTGGAAGAGGCTGAGGAGTAACGGCTGTGTTGGTGGTAGAAGTACGCTTTCTTGCCACCGGCATAGGTTGCCTCGATGACCGCGTAGCCGGTGTCCGACTTTGTAGGGTGATCGGCACGTGCAATGACTTTGCCTGCTGCTTCCATGTCGGGTTTGTCGAGTCGGTGGATGGGCGCGTTCTTGTTGCCGTTGGCAGCGCTGATAGCCGCTGAGATGCGTTCGTCTTTGGTCGTGAGCTTCTCCACATCGGCTCCCCGGGCAATGGCCGCGGCAGCGAAGGCTACTGGTTCGCCCGGTTTCGGCAGCGGGGACCCCGGCTGCTGTGTCTTGAGGAAAAGCCCGTTTTGGTTCCGGAGGACGGTGTAGGCTTTGCTCGTTGGGGCGTCGATCTCGGAAAGCACCACGGTTCCTTTGACAACATCGTGGGATTCTGCGTGGATGTAGCTCAGAGTCTCCGCCGGCAACTCCGCGGCACGCTGTGCTTCCTTTAACCAGTACTTCTGAGCGGCATTCTCTATCGCCTCGGATACTTCCTGTGACGCGGGTCTGGTAATCGCCACGGGACGATCGGTGTCGGCAGCTGATGCGCGCACCTCATCTCCGGGATGAGCGTGCGCGTAATCGGCACTCTCGTGAAGTACATAGCTCTGCTCGCCTATCTTTATGAGCGCGAACGGCGATTGCTCGTCTTGCCACCGCGAGACATGGACAACCATGCCGGTGACCGGAGAGTTTTCGGGGGTGAGTGTATTCACCTGATCGTTTGCTTTGAGAGCGGCGGCAGCGGGTATGGCATGCAGGTAGTCGTTTTTCCTCATGTGCGGATCTGCGCGATCGCCGACGATAACCTGATTCCCGGAGAACACGGCAAGCATGCCTTCACGCACGGTGGGTTCCCGCGGTGAGTATTTGAGGTGCAGCCCTTCTTTGTTCTGAATGACTACAGCATGCTTCTCGAGCGCGCCGTCGTATCCAATAGTGACCACCCTTCCCTTCACGGGGACGGAACGCCCATGGTGGATCGAGCCCTGTGCGTGGGGTTTCTCCGAAACAGCCCGTGCATGCTCGAGCCAGTCCTCGCTGCGCTGCCGGTACGAGGAGGGGGCTCTCTGCTGCGTTCGCGGGGCGTTTCGCGTTGCTTCGTTGATGCGCCGGAACTCCTCCACTGGGATACGTTCCGGCGGTGAGTTGGGCGCTACGCGAACGTAATCGCCGACAGAGTACTCAGCGTAGCTGTCGTCCTCGTGATAGAAGTACGCGGGTATACCGGTTTCCGCGTGCAGACTCTCTATCATGACATAAGCGTTGCCGGTGCGAGGGTGATCGCTTCTGTGTACGATTCGTCCGCTTACGTCCATCGTGCTGCCGAGCATCTGGGCTTCGCTTTCTTCTGGAACGGGGCGATCGGTGTTCTCTCGTTCCGCGCGGATCCGTTCCATGGCGTGGAGACAAACATCGCTGTCAGTCCAGTACGAACGAGCCTCCTCCCCCACCTTCACGTCTTTTCCGACGTATAACGCCTCCTGACCGATTTCGTAGTTCGCGTGTTTCGGGCCGATCGTTTCGGTGTAGTAGTAATCGGCGCGATCTCGGGCACGTAGAACCAAGACGGATTTGCCGAGCTTTTCGTCGTATTTGGCAAAGGCAATGGTGCCGCGGACAACCCACCGTTCGCTCTGGGTCAATTCGCGGTTCGCAGTCTCTTCGTGTACCTTCTGAGCAGCTTCAAAGGCATTCGCTTTGATCGTCTCGTACTCGTCCGTCGAAACGGGATAGGCTGTTTGGCCCGGGTCCGATGGAGGTTCATTCCGCTGGGCTATGAGATACGGCGTATCACGGTGTATCTGATCCCCGTTTTCATCCTGGAGGGCGCCTTTGTCGAGGCGCACAAACTGCCCCTCCTCTGCTGCGTCTGCGGTTTTGGATGCGTAATGGTAGTATTTGCCGTCAGTGTTGTTTCGGATGATGATGTACGGCTTCTTAAGATCCTCGTTCGTGTAGTCCTTGCGAACGACGCGGCCCTGGATTCGGATGCGGTTGTTCGCGATCTCAGCGCCGGCATCTATGGATTGGGGAGCGTCTTTGTGGATCTGTTTGATGATGTCGTTCTTGTGCCCGAGCTCGCGAAGTTTTCTCTGCCAGTTGGGTTTGAGCTTATAGGTGTAGCGAGTCGTCTCCTGGGCAAGGCCGAGCTCTTTGAGATGCGCGAGGCGTTTTGCCTGGTCGCTATTTGCCGGTTTTAGCTCTGGGGCTTCGGTCTTTTTCCCGCCGGATTTCAGTGCAAGTTGCCAGTCGTCATTCAGCGAGTAGCCACGCGCTCCGTGTGTTCGAGCAAAGCCCATATGCACGAGGGCGTTGAGACGTTTCTTCTCCTCTTTGGTTTCCGGCACAAGGTGGCCGGCGTTCTCGTCCGGGGATTTGCGCTGGAGATCTCGTAGCGAGCGGCGCCAGTTCGGGGTCATTGAGTAGGTGTTATCGCTGTGCTTGTGAGCGAGCTGGAGGCCGACAAGGGCCTCGAGGCGCTTGGTCTCGTTCTTGTCCTTTGGAGTGAATCGGCCATCTGAGGCGGCGTTTGCGGAGGCGTTGATATTGCGGTCTATGGTTAAAGGTCGGGCGACGGTGAGTTGGGAAAGCTCCTGTTTTTCTGCGAGTTTCTTATCGATGTCGAGCGGTTTGTGGCTGGTCAGTTGAAGCCGTTCGTTTCTCTCGGCGAGGGCTCTATCAAGCCGGGTAATGCGATTGGCGGTGAGCTCCTGCTGTTCCTGGCGACGGATCTCACGGTTTGTCCTATACCCGAGCTCCCGTGTGGCGACGTTTTGTGCGACGCGTCGCATGCCCTGCTTGACGTATTCATGCTGGAAGTACGTCTGCTTTCCGTAGCGTCCATAGCGTATGGGTTCTCTGCCGCGATCTTTTCTCACCGCAGCATTGCGACCGCGCACAACGATGTGCGCGTGTGGGTGGTCGGTGTTGGTGTGTACCGCGGCGTACCAGTGAAGTTTCTGGTCGGTGTCTTTCTCAAGGTTGCGCATAAACTGTCGCGTGTACTCTTGCATCTCGAGCTCGTGTCCCTTTTGCGGGGAGAGAGTGATGGTGGTGTAGTGGCCTTCTTTGGGGATTCTTCCGTCCACGATGCGTCGCCCCTCTTCGGTGAATAGTTCGGGCTTTTGCCCGTGGATCCCGACGCCCTCGCGGGCTATGTACTGGTTGTGCCGCGCGAGGCTTTTAGGGTTGGCGTGATGGACTTTGACGACGGCGCGCTGATAGGAGGCGTGGTCGGGCGCGACTTTGAAGGGCTTTCTGTA
>CAYQRW010000247.1:0-1704 GCA_964419735.1 uncultured Spirochaeta sp. | reverse complement strand
CCGCAGAAGAAAAAATGAAGCCGCAATGTAGATATGCGTGGTACCACTGTTTACGTAAGGCGACGCGCCAACACCCGTTGGAGAAAGGAGTTGGCGAAACGTAAACATTTTTGTAGATGCTTCCTTTATCTTGCTGTAACTACTACATAGCTTTTTCGCCCCGTTGGGAGCCGTCAGCGGCGATCAGGGGTGGAAAAGCGGTCCCGCGAAGCGGGAATGGAGTAGTTGCAGCAAGAGCTTTCGCAGGATTCATCAGACGCATCACATGGATCTCAGTCGCCGGAGTAGGCCAACACCCGGTACCTGTCGACTTGCCGACTCAGGCGTGGGGTGATCAGAAAGTCCACGACGGACGTTGCCCCAGCAGCGAGCGTAGAGCTATTGGGATATGTTTCCTCCACCAGTACGAGCTCCCCGTCATCATCAAAACCGAGAATAGCTACGTTCACGAATCGACGGGTCTGGCCGCTGTCGTTCGTAATCCGGGTGGACCACTTGTGGAATGAATCGTTGCGCTCGGTTACGCGCATCTGCTCAAAGGAGAACTCGAAGGTGCCGGTGAAACCCACCGTGTAGTCTGCAATGCGAACTCGGAACGATTCTACGCCTGCTACGTTATCGGCGCCGTTAATGAAGCGGAACGGAATAGCGGTGTCCGGCGGGATGGGCGCAAAGGCGTAGGTGGTGTCGGTGAGAACCAGGTTTCCATCACCATCTTCTCCCTGCAGTTCTACCTCGACGAAACGCACTGCAACGTCGCCGTTGTTTTTCACGGTTCCCGCCACCAGCCAGTTGCCGTCCATGTAGTTGGTGAGTTCTTCTATGCTGAGGTCCTGCGAGGAAAGCGGCACAAGACCGGCGAGGAGAAACCCGATACCGAACACAACGCAGAGTAGCCGGGTCGGTGCCGCCGCGGTTTTTCTTGCACGTATGGAGTAGCCCATCGTTACCATCCTCACTATCGGTCGAACCGACGGCCGTCGGTCGAACGCAAGTACATCCACTCGATGTACGGCAGGCGGGCGATGATCCTTCCCTCGATCGCTTCGGTAAGCGTTGTCATTGCTGACATGCGGCTGAGAAGTGACAGCTCGTCAGTACGATCGAGAGCGAATCCGTCGGGCGAAGTGATGAAGGGCAGGTCAAGGCCTGCACGCCAATACCAAACGGTCGTCCCCTCAGGTATCGCGCCAATAGGCTGAACGACAAAGAAGCCGGTCAACAGAACCGCCGCAACAAGTACTACCAGGAGAACCCCAATTACCATCGCCACAGCTTTACCACTCATCGTCGTGCCTCCTGCACTACTGCATAGTCCGGCCGCCGCAGCGTACCGGCCCCTACTCCATTGCAAGAGACATGCCAGCAAGGCTCATCACCGTTCGGGAGGCGTGTTAGTGGCCACCGGCCGCCATATCAAGGGCGCGGCGATACCTGAGTTGCGGTAAGCGTAACCGGAGTTGCGTGTGTCGTTTTGTGCCGAGGAGGTGCACGTCCGGTTTCCATACCCTTTGGGGTACGGATCGCCTGGGGACCGATGTAGTACAGGCCCGCCGCCCGCAGTTTGGCACGACCATTGCTTGATTACCGGCAGAGACAATTCTCAGTCTGCCGCAGCAGCGTTATAGTGGGGGTACGATGGCACACAGACCGAACATACTCTTCAGCTTCGTGGGAAACCGGGATCCGTACATGGAGGACAGC
>CAYQRW010000246.1:0-5414 GCA_964419735.1 uncultured Spirochaeta sp. | reverse complement strand
TTCTCCTATGAGTTTGAACTTTCCATGCTGAATAAGGGGCTGGATCCGGAAATCGAAACGATTTTCATGCCCACCGACGCTCAGTACTTTGTGCTTCGGTCCTCATCGATCAAAGAACTGGTGCGGCTGGGTGGCGACGTGAGCGCGATGGTACCGCCCATCGTGGAAGAACAGCTTCGCAAGAAGATTACCCCAGCAGCGTCGGTTTCCGGCCGAGGTTGACAAACGGGATGAGGCGCATTTATTATCGCCAGACCTGATTACGCAACTGAATCGTCATGTGAGAGGAATAGATAGTCATGGCTGTACCCAAGAAGAAGCATTCAAAATCGAGAACGCGGCGTCGCCGCAAAATTAACGGTAAGCTCGGTCTGCCTACGTTGGTGACCTCCCCGGAGTCCGGTGAGTTGGTTCGCCGCCACAGGGTTGATCTCTCGTCCGGTTTCTACCGGGGCAAGCGGGTGATCAGTGAAGACGAGTTAAACTAACACCGCACAGGCTGATATACAGGGAGGATTCCACTATGGATGAGCTGTTTGAGAAGATGAAAAAATTGATCGCCGAAAAGCTGGAGATCGATGAAGAGAAAATCACTGCTGAGTCCTCGTTTCGCCAGGATCTCGGCGCAGATAGCCTTGATACCTACGAACTGGTGTATGCCATTGAAGAGGAAATGGGCATTTCCATTCCTGATGAGAAGGCGAACGAGTTCGAGACGGTGGGTGATGCGCTCGATTTCTTGAAGAGCCAGCAGAAGTAACGTTACCGCCGGGTCGGTACGGCCCGGCTGGTCGGATTGCCTGCATGTTTCGCCGAAGTCAAGACGAGGGCAATCCCTTAGATCAGGCCCGAAAGAAAGAGCTCCAGCTGTTTGAAAACCACGCCGGTGTACGCTTTCGGAAGCTCGAGCTGCTCAATCAGGCGTTTTCCCATCGATCCTACGCCAACGAGATGGGGGATTCGGTTGCCAATAATGAGCGGCTCGAGTTTCTGGGGGACTCAGTCCTGGGCTTAGTGGTTGCCGAGTACCTGTATCAGGAGCTCTCTGATCGACCTGAAGGGGATCTGGCCCGCATAAAGAGCTACGTGGTGAGCGAAGATAGTCTTGCCGCTATCGCGCGCCGCCTGCGCATCGACAACTATATCCTCATCGGAAAGGGCGAGGAGCACTCCGGCGGTCGCGGTAAGAAAGCGATCCTCGCCGATGCGCTGGAGGCGATAATCGGTGCGCTGTTCGTGGATTCCGGGTTCAAGATCGCCCGAAAGTTCACCCTCACATCCTTAGTACCGGAAATACACAAAGTCCTCGAAGATCGTCACCGCAAGGACTACAAGACGCTGCTGCAGGAGTATGTGCAGAAACGATACAAGGCATATCCCCAGTACTCGTTGCTCAAGCGGACCGGCCCGGACCACGATCGGACGTTCTGGATTCAGGTCACCGTGGGGGACGCGGTCTATGGACCGGGAGAAGGGAAGAACAAGAAAGAGGCGGAGCAGGCGGCGGCACAGCTTGCCTGGGAGGCTTTGGCCGAGGCGGAGCGTACTGAGGATGTTCCCGAATTCACGGCAAAAGGTTCCGGCGCTTCTCGTGCCCGGCGCACGCCCCGCTCGTCATCCAAGTAATACGTGATCAGGCTATCGCAGCCGGCTCTCCGTAAAGCGTCGCGCGATTTCGAGGAGCGCATCGCGAGTGTTCATCTCCGGATCATCCAGAACGGTACTCAATAACTCCTCTAGGATCGTTCCGATGTGGGGACCTGGTTCAAGGTCCAGTTCGTGCATCAGATCCCGACCGTTCAGGGCCAAGTCTTTCACCGTGAGCGCCGCATCGTCCCGGATCGCCGATTCAATCCTGCGTTCCAGTTGGTTCAGGGTGTGGTCGGAGGGGGGCGAGCCGATTTTTCCGCAGATATCCGCACGACGAAGGGTTACCAGGGGCAGTGCGGCCCCGGCTCCCACTCGTGATACAAACCGCCGGAGCGCAGCATCTGAGGACTCTCCAGTGACGCCGAACATGTGGTGGCGAATCAGATGCGCCACGGAGTCGATTAGCCGTCGCGAGGCACGGAGCCGCAGTAAGAGATTTGTTGCCATCTCAGCGGAGGTCTCGTCGTGGCCGTGAAAGTGGGCGCCCCGCTCATCGTGGGCCAGGCAACGCGGTTTACCCACATCATGCAGGAGGGCCGCCCAGCGCAGAACCTCGTCCTCCTGGGGGGCACAATCGCAACTGGTCACCAGATGCTCAAAGAGGCCGCTCAGCACGTGCTCCTGTGGGCCCCCTGCCTCAGAGATCGATTCGTGCTCCAGGAGCTCAGGCGCGATCAGGGAGAGGAGGGTGCTCTCATTGAGGAGTCGCCATCCTTTTGAGGGGGTGGCCGCCGCCATCATCTTGGAAAGCTCTTGCAAGATGCGTTCCGGGGCTACGGCGGAAATCTCCTCCCGTCGGGGAGCTATCGCCGCAAAGGTGTCGGCGTGTATCTCGAAGTCCAAGGTGGTGGCAAATCGGATCGCCCGGATCATACGGAGGGCATCCTCGCCAAAGCGCTGGCCGGGGTCCCCCACGGTACGTAAGGTACGCGCCCGTAGATCTTCCTGGCCGCGATGCGGGTCGGTGAGTTTACCGGTTAACGGATCGGCGGCGATCGCGTTCACGGTGAAGTCTCGCCGCATCAGGTCCTCTTGGAGGGAGCGGGTGAAGGTGACCGAGTCCGGACGGCGATGGTCTTGATACCCCCCGTCCACCCGGTAGGTAGTGACCTCGAAGTGGTGCCCCTCAAAGAGGACGGTTACCGTGCCATGTTGAATTCCGGTGGGAATGGTGGCGCGGAAGAGCTGTTGCACCTCCTGCGGAGTGGCCGACGTGGCAAAGTCGTAGTCGCTGACGCGGCGTCCCAGGAGGGAGTCCCGGACGGCCCCGCCAACCACCGAAAGTTCATGCTGGGCTTCGGCGAATACTCGAGCAAATCGCTTGACGCGGCGAGGTATCGAAATCATACGCCGACGGTAGCGGCGGGTGAGCCGCCTGTCAATCAAGCGCGTCACCGCCACCGTAATTCGCTGCGGAGCAAAAAAAAGAGGATGCCCCGAGAGGCACCCCCTTTTCCGCGTGGGTTAGGGTTACTACTGCAGGAGCTGCAGTACCGACTGAGTCGACTGGTTGGCTTGGGCCAACATCGCGGTGGAAGACTGCGCCAGAATCTGGTTCTTGGTGTAATCCACAACCTCTTCAGCCATGTCTACATCGCGAATGCGGGACTCCGCGGCCTGCATGTTCTCGGCTCCCACACTGAGACCGACCCGAGCCATGTCGAGACGGTTCTGGTAGGCACCGAGGTCTGCGCGCTGCTTGCTCACTGCTCTCAGCGCACTATCTACCATCGCGATCGACGAGTTCGCCGAGTCGGGAGTAGAGAGGCTGATGAAGCTTGCCGTGTGCGGCAGTCCGGAGGTGCTCTGCAGACCAAGACCCTGGGCGGTCATCGTTCCGATGAACACCTGTTCGCGCTGGTCCATGTTGGCTCCAATGTGAAACCACATGCTGGCGGTGACCGTATTGGTCCCCGTCTCCTGCGCGAAGCGGCCGGTCAACAGATTCATTCCGTTGAACTGCGCATGAGAGGCAATGCGGTTCACTTCATCCACCAACTGCGAAACTTCAACCTGGATCTGCATACGATCCTCGTTGGTGTAGATTCCGTTGGAAGACTGAACCGCCAGCTCACGAAGGCGCTGCAGAATGTCTTGGGTTTCCTGCAAGTACCCTTCCGTGGTTTGGATGAGGGAAATACCGTCCGCTGCGTTCCGTTCAGCCTGGTTCAGACCGCGGATCTGGGACCGCATTTTCTCGCTCACCGCGAGACCACTGGCATCATCACCGGCGCGGTTGATGCGCAAGCCGCTGGACAGTTTCTCCTGGTTCGCTTGAACCTCGAAGTTGTTAAACTTCTGCTGTCGCTGAGCAAACATCGCGCTCATGTTGTGATTGATGATCATATCATCCTCCTTGATGAAATTGCTAGGACATCCTTGTCCTTACTCTGAGCATCGGAGGGGCGACACCGCAGCTTAACTAATTTTGACCGGATCCGCGTGATCGCAGTAGGATGAAGCGGTGAATAACTATAAGGGTTTGGTGATAACCGGCGGAAACGCGCCGGCCGGAGGAATTACCTTCGAGGTGCGGTCCCACTGGGTGGTAGTGGCCGCTGATTCAGGCCTCGAATACGCGCTATCGCACGGAATTACTCCCGATGGAATCGTGGGTGATATGGATTCGATCAGTGATCGTGATCTGGTGGACTCGTTCCCTGAGGCGGAAATTGAAGAGTATGCTCGCGCAAAAGATTGGACTGATACGGAGATAGCCATGGATTTTCTCTGGAAGCGGTCGATAAATGACATTAGTATTGTGGGTGGAGGGGGTGGACGGCTCGATCACCTTATGGCAATTCTCGCCCTTTTTGAGCGTTCCCGTTATCCGAGGAAGTGGTTCACCGATCAGGAAGAGATTACCGTCATCGACGATGCGGTGGAGTTTTCCGGGGAATCCGGGGAGACGGTCTCGCTGTTTCCCGCCGGACCTGATGCGGTGACGATGACAAGTTCCGGACTGAGATGGCCTGTGGATCATCTCACGTGGCGACACGGTGATGCGGGGGTGAGCAATGAGTGTACAGGAGGACCATGCCGAGTAACCGTACAGAGCGGGCGGCTGCTTATGGTACGCGCGCTCCCATGGGAAGTGCGACTGACATAGGACGCCATGTGGACGAACTGGCCCGCGCGTTAACCGACCGGGAGCGTCGAGCGCTTCTCGACCGCATCGCGAAAAGCCTCAGTATGGAGGATGAGAGCCGGCGACGGATCATCCATGGAGAGATTCGTCAGGAACGACGGGCGGAGCTCATCGCCGCCGACATGCACCGGCTCAGTCCCTGGGAGAAGCTCCAGTTGTGGTTTAAGCGGCTCGTGTCCGGTCGTGGCGAAACCGATCTCTTCGTGCGGTTTCGATTGGGCCAGTCCCGTGAGCGGGTACGCACCGGCGCACCACACTATGTGGACTTTGAAAACCGAGCGTTCCTGCCGGCGATGCCGGAGCGACTGCGCCCGTTGTGCCGTTTCAGTCTGGCTACGCGGGAGTTCTTCGATATCATCTGGAAAGATACGGAATCACTGCGACGAGTCCTGGACTATCTCCTGGCACGGCGAATACCCGATGCCAAGCGTAGCCTCAACCAGTTCTGTTCCACCCAGGAGATGCAGGAAGTGTTTCGTACCACCGAATCCCGGAATCAGCTGAAACAACTGGTGCTGGATCGTGTCAGCGAATACGTTGAGCGCATTCCCCCCTCGGTTATGGAGGAGCTCGAGACGGGGCTCCGGCCGTTGTATCTGTTGAAGGATCTCGCGGT
>CAYQRW010000245.1:0-5479 GCA_964419735.1 uncultured Spirochaeta sp. | reverse complement strand
CAGCAGCTGTTCGTCAGAGCGTTTCCTACGTTTTGGACCAGGCCGGGTATGAGATTGTCCAGGCGGTAGACGGCAGTGACGCGCTCACCAAGCTCGATGGATCCCCGTTTCATCTGGTAGTAACCGACGTCAATATGCCTAACATGGACGGTATCGAGCTCACGGCTAAGATTCGGGCAACTGATGACTACAAGTTTACCCCCATCGTGGTACTCACAACAGAATCCCAGAATGAAAAGATGAACGCCGGTAAAGAGGCCGGGGCCACCGGTTGGATCGTCAAACCGTTCAACTCCGACAAGCTTCTCCAGGTGGTGAAGCGTCTTGCCGGATAAGGGGTGACGCGATGAACGCGGCCACCGCAATCCTGCTTTCGGTTCTCGTGCACCTCGGCGGGGTTGGTCTTGACACTACTCGGGAGGCTTCGCTGCAGTGGTACCAAGATGCACAACTCCAGGGGCAGTGGGAACTCGAGGTGACCCGATCGGGAGTATACCGCTTCGTTTCTGATGAGGGGCTGATCATCGTAGAGCGCCTACGGGAAGCGGATATGATCTATGCGCTGCAACACTATGAGACGGTAGGGGGGCAAGAGGGAAATGCCACTGGGCCCGTACCGCGGGTACTGCGTTCTCTGGGAACCGTATCCCTCCAACCGCAGGCGCAGAACTTACGCGCTCCCCGGGCATCGCGCGGCACTACAACTGTTGTGATCGATCAGGTTCCGGTAGCGTGGTCTGCGGTGCCGAGCGGCAGCGGGGGCAACGGAGATAGCCAGGAGATGGCTGAGAGTGAGGATTCTGGTGAGGGGCCCGAAGAGGGGTCTGTTGAAGCGCCCGTTACCGTCGGGGGTGCGGGCTCCAGAGATGAATCTCGCACGGCGAGCACCGCCCTCGCCGGAGAGCTTGCCGTCTCGATTACTCCCGGGCAGTGGTCCGCTACCCATACCGATTCCCGCCAGGTGATGGTTCTCCAGGCACGTTGATCAGGTAGATGTGCCGCCACATCTCCTTCTACAGCCAAGCATGCAGGTACATATAACATGCTCGTGTCCGTAGCGGGAGGGGCTTTGCTGAACCGTCCGGTCATGGTAATATATACAAAAGCGAAATGAAACCAATCCGTGGAGGAAAAGAAATGAATACTAAAGCCGTACGAATGTATGGAAAGAATGACCTTCGGCTGGAGGAATTCGAGCTCCCCCAGATCGGCCCCGGCGAGATCCTGGCGCACGTCATTTCCGATGACCTGTGCATGTCTTCCTACAAGGCCGCTAAGCAGGGAAGTGACCACAAACGAGTTCCCGATGATATCGCAGAAAATCCGGTTATCATCGGCCACGAGTTCTGTGGTGAGATCGTGGAGGTCGGTGATAAGTGGAAGGATACGTTCTCGCCGGGGCAGCGCTTCTCGATCCAGCCGGCGCTCAACTACAAGGGCAGTCTGGATGCTCCGGGGTATTCCTATCACCATATCGGCGGAGATGCCACCTACGTGGTGATTCCGGAAGAGGTGATGGGCCAGGACTGTCTGCTGGAGTACACCGGAGATGCGTTCTTTCTCGGATCTCTGGCGGAGCCGGTTTCCTGCGTAGCAGGTGCGTTCCATGCAAACTACCACACGGTGCAGGGCTCCTATGAGCACACGATGGGAATTGTGGAGGGCGGTAAGACGGCGATCCTCGCCGGGGTGGGCCCCATGGGGCTCGCGGCGATTGACTACGCGGTGCACAATCCGCGCAAGCCCGCTCTGCTGGTGGTAACGGACATCGACCAGGCGCGACTGGACCGGGCAGCATCGATCTATTCGGTGGAGGACGCCCGCGCCCACGGGGTGGAACTACGCTATGTGAACACCGCTAACCTGGAAGATGCCGATGCAACGCTGATCGAGTATACCGGGGGAGCTGGATACGACGACGTCTTCGTCTTTGCTCCGGTGCGCCCCGTTATTGAACAGGGAGACCGACTGCTGGGCAAGGATGGATGTCTCAACTTCTTTGCGGGTCCCACGGACCCCCAGTTCAAGGCTGAGTTCAACTTTTACGACGTCCACTACGCCAGCCACCATATCGTCGGCACCTCCGGGGGTAACACGGATGATATGCGGGAGGCGCTGGACCTGATGGGCCGGGGAGTAATCAATCCGGCAGCCATGGTAACGCACATTGGCGGACTGAATGCGGCCGCCGAGACAACCCTGAACTTGCCCAGCATTCCTGGAGGAAAGAAACTGATCTATACCAACAAGGATCTGCCGCTGGTGGCGATAGATGAGTTTGTCCAACGGGGGGAGACGGACCCGTTCTATGCGGAACTGTCGAAGATCTGCGCACGTCACAATAACCTCTGGAGCCAGGAAGCTGAGCAGTACTTGCTTGAAAACGCGCCGGAGATCTAGTACCCATCTCTCGTGATCAAAGTAATGTTTGTGTGTACCGGCAATATCTGCCGGAGTCCCCTCGCTCATCGCCTCCTGGAAAAGGAGCTCGATCAGCGAGGCTTGAGTGACCAGGTTGAGGTTGAGTCTTCGGGGATCGGCGCGTGGCACGTGGGAGAAGACGCCGATTCCCGGATGCGTCGTACCGCCGGCAAACACGGCGTGGCGCTCCACCATCCGGCCCGACAGCTCAGCCGTCAAGATGTAGCTGACTACGATCTACTCTTCGCCATGGACCAGGGCCACTACCGGGAGGTCATCTCCTTGAGCAGCGAGGATATTCGCGAGAAGCTCTACGTGTTCCGCCAGTTTGATCCGGAGGTGACCTCTAAGGGTCAACCCCTTCTCCGAAAGCACGTTCCCGATGTCCCGGACCCGTACTATGGAGGAGCCCAGGGATTCGAAGATGTGTTTACTATGGTGGAGCGCACATGCCGGGTGATTGTGGACCGTATTGCCCAGGGGACGTTACCGTGAGTACCCCGGACCGCCTGGAAGAGATCAGCCTCAACGCGTCCTCCCTGCAGCAGGCGGTGGTGCAGGTTGCCGGTGACGGGGTAGGGGTACGGTCCGAGCGTACCGTGGGCGGCGGTAGTATCAATGATACCCGACAGCTGATACTCACCAATGGCCGCAATCTGTTCCTGAAAGTGAACGCCCGAGGTCACCGCGGTCTCTTCGCGGAAGAAGCGCGCGGCCTGTTCGCACTGGGCCAGTCCCAGGGACCGCGCGTGCCGACGCCGGTAGGGCTGTTTGAGGCCGGCGACCACCAGTACCTGCTGCTGGAGTGGATTCCCACCGCTCGCCCGCGGGGCGATTTCTGGGGCCGGTTTGGGCAGAAGCTTGCGCAATTGCACCGAACCAACCGCTCCCCCCGCTGTGGGTTTTCCCATGATAATCACATCGGTGCCACCCCTCAGCCCAACGGGTGGATGGTCAACTGGCATGAGTTCTTCGGTGAACGGCGGCTCCTCTTTCAAGTCGAGCTCGCCCGCAAGCAGGGCCGCGCGGATGCCGCCATGGAGCGGGGCGTCCGCGCGGTGGTTCGCGCGCTTCCCGATCTGATTCCCGCCTTGGATGAAGGGGGGGCATCGATCCTCCACGGGGATCTGTGGGGCGGCAACTACATGGTGTCTGAAGACAACGATCCCGTCCTGATCGATCCGGCGGTGTACTATGGTCATCGGGAAGCGGACCTGGCGATGACGCAGCTCTTCGGCGGCTTTTCGCCCGACTTCTACCGCGCCTATGAGGCGGAATGGCCCCTGGTTCCCGGCTACGAACAACGTCGGGACATCTACAATCTCTACCACCTGTTGAATCACCTGAATCTGTTTGGTGGAAGCTACGCCGGAAGCTGTCATGCGATTATTCGCAGATTTACGTAGATCGGCGATCGCTGCGGTAGTCCTGCTGAGTGCCGCAGCCGCGGGACACGGTCAGGACGCCTCCGTGGAGGTCGATACCGTGCGCGCCCGGGTGCAGCCGGATTTAGAAATTGAACTTCCCTCCGGCATCGTCGAGCAGCAGTCGTCGATTCCCGTTGGGGAGGCCGCGTTTACCGTGGCCTCCAGTATAGACTTCATCACCGGGTCGATTGCGGGAGATGTTGCGCTCAGCCGAAATCTGAGCGCTATCAGTCTGACTCCCTTTATAGAACTCGGAGTAGAGGCGAACACGAAGCCGCCCCTGGTGCCGGAGGCCACGGAGTCCATTGATCGTGCTCGCCACGCCACGGTGGGGACCGATTGGTCGGGATGGCGCGGTACGTTCCAGCTTTCCACGGAACTACGCGAAGATGTTCGCTTCACAGAGAACGGCGAGGCCGGGCAATCGGTGGATGTGTTTCCCCGGCTGGCGTGGGAAGTGTCGGATCTGCGTCCGGTGCTTCCTTCGCAGACACCGGAGACGGTGGGAGGGTGGTTCCGCATCGAGGTCACCCAGCGTACGGAGCTCGAATCGCAGTCTGCGGTGGATCTCCGTGGTCGCCTAGCGGCCCTGCTGCACCACCGCACCTTTGATCGATGGCGGTGGCGCCATCGCATGGAGCTCTATTCACCGCTGGTCGTGTGGAACCAGGACCGAAGTGACACGACGGGTCTGGGAGGGTTTGACTCCGTCCGCGGGTTCGATAATGGGGCGATCAGCACGCGGCGGGGCGCGTTCTCCGCCAACACCGCCTCGTTCAACTTAGGCTCCGACGAGGAAACCGGCGATACGATTGATCATATCCGGTTTCACTCACTCCGCTTGCTGGGAGTCGCGGATATCGGCGTCTACCAGACCGACTACGCCCTCGCCACCCTTCCGCGGGTACTGGCGGGCATCGGCACCGGCATCGCCACCACCCTGTCCGCACCTGGAGGCATCCATTTGGACGTGGAAATCTTTGTGACGATGCCGATTGAGATGAGTCCGATGCCGGTGGTCTACGTGCGTAGTTCGCTCTTTTCGCTATCTACGGACTTAGAACAAATTGATTCGTAATCGGGAACGGTTACACCGTCATTCGATACCACAAGAACCCCACCCGTTCCCGCAGCACCGTGGCGGTGTCTCTCAGATTGGTGGCTCCCGGCATGAACATCACCGGCCGCAGCGGACGCTGGTCCCGGCGATACGCCGCCGGAGCAGGAAGGGGCGTAAGACCCTCTCGATCAAACGCCAACAGCGCGCGGCGCATGTGATAGGCACTGGTCACCACTGCCACCCGTTGGAACTCGAAGCGCTCCGCGGTGAAGCGGGCGTTTTCCGCCGTGGTTCGGCTGGCTGCCTCCACTCGCAGCATGTCCCGGGGTATGCCGAGGTCCCGGGCCAGGGCCGCCGCCACTTCCGCCTCCGGCGGGACTTCCTCCGCCGCCAGGACGCGTCCTCCGGACACCACCAGCGGCACCTGCAGACGACGCGCCAGCCGAACCCCGTGAAGCAGGCGTGATTCCGCTTCCGGACTGAGGGAGGCCGCGGCACGTCCCGACACCGGCTCCCCGTCCAGTTCCTGCAGCGTCCGCTCCGCGGGACTCTGGGACACCACGCCTCCGCC
>CAYQRW010000244.1:0-5487 GCA_964419735.1 uncultured Spirochaeta sp. | reverse complement strand
CAGGAGCTCGTCGCCCCCCTCCTCACGCGGTTGTCTCAATCTCCCGCTACCGACGGCGGCATGTGCAGTGGTCACGATCTCAACGACGACGATATCGCCGTACCGGATGGGGTGGACCGAGTCTATCTCTCCGGCGGAGCCGGGGCGCCGGACGATACGGCCTCCACCGGCGCGGGCTCGACCGGCACGGCCTCCAGCGGACAGGACGGGTTTTTCTCCGTATCGGGATTAACGGGATTGCTTGAGGTGTGCCGGGAGCCGTTTTGCGCGTGGAGAATCGCCGCAGCCCTTACCACATACGCAGACACCCATAAAGACCGGGAACTGGTAGCCCAGCTCCGGGCGTACGCAGAAGAGAACGAAGTAATCGACGAGTGGGAGCCCCGGACTGATGACCGGGCCGCCACCACCACACCACAAGCAAAAGCACCGTCCCTCACGGACACCTCGTCATCTGCGGGACAGCCGATGCTCATGAGCTTTGCCGCCGCACCGGTAAAACGGTTGAAATCAACGGACGCGGATGACGACGCGGGCGATGCCGACGACGCAGCGGGCAGCGACCAAACCGGATTCGGCACGGTGGGAAAAGTCCATCCCGACCAGCCCGGGCCATACACCCTGAGGGAGATCGTGGAAACGCTCAGCCACATCGTCGACGTACCCCGGCAGGAATGGCCGGAGCTTCAGGAAGATATCGCCCGGAGACGGGAGGAAGAGCTACAAACCCTCGTATCCCATTCGCGTCGCAACAGGATCAAGGAGGTATTTGAAGGACTCCCTCCGGGTGGAAAGACCGACATAGGCCCCCTTGTACCGATTGCAACACAGATCCTGCAACGCGGTTTCACCGCATTTCGGCCGCTGCCCTCCTTTGTACCGGGCACTCTAGATGACCTTGACCGCTACGACCGGGACGATCCCATCGATCCGATCGATCCGATCAACTCTACCGAGACACTCGCTTACTACGTCGCCCGGGAATGCCTCCCCGCTGCGCGGTCGCACCAGTGGGGTATCTACTTCCGGGTCCAACCGTTTGCCGCGCTCAACCGCGCTGTTCCCGGAAACCTCCAGGCGCTGGTGGAACCGGTTGCGGTACACGAGCTCGTTCACCACCACACGGCGGTCCGCAGCAGGGAACTCCGGATCGAACGAACCTGTGGAACGTTCCGCGTCCTTGAAGAAGCCGCCGCGGACTGGAACGCCGTCCAGCGGCTCACGCAAATGCTCAGCGATGAAGTCATAACAACCACCCGCTATCAGGAGATCATGCGCCTCGTCTTCCCTCGGCGGGAAGAAGGCGGACTGCCGGGATACGGCGATTGGCCGCTGATGGACTCCGACGCAGCCCCGCTGGCTCCGTACTTTGACACATCCGCTTGGGACAGACCCCGTCCGGACGAGTATAGATCGCGGAGACAACTCCTCGTTGCCGCCACAACTCCCCCGGAGAGCACCCCGATTCACCTCCCCCGAGAACACCGATTATGGACCAGTGTCCTGGAGGCGATCGGGACCGGCGAGATACCGATGTATCTGGATTTTCAGTGAGGACGATCACCACCCGCGCTGTCTTGATGCGCCTCAACTCTCCAGTTGATCACCCGCGTAGAAACGCTATGCTGTCTTCTAACACTGCCCTATCAGGTGGCCGATCGCACTCAGATGGTTAACCAGCTGGGCGTGCCACCTCCCGTAAACAGAGAAGTGGAAGTGATCAAAAGCGATCGCACCGCCGGGCGCGGTACCCCAGACATTAAGACTCGAAACCGACGAGGTGGAAGCAACCGGCTTTCCGTGCATCCATGGAAAGTACCCGGACTTTGCCATGAGGTTCCCCGCTCGCTTGGAGATGAAAACCAGCCGCGTCGCGGGGGCGCTTACCCAACCGGCAATCTGGTTCATGTGCACCGGATTCAGATCGCCCAGTATAATTTTACTCTGACCGGTCGTTGGTTCGTCGATCAGCTCGATGAACGAGACGCAGTCAGCATGCGGAATCGGTGTAAGCCCGATCTTGGAAAAGTTAACGTGGTAACGCCGACCGTTCCCGGTATAGCCGGGCAGAAGAAACGGGTGGTGCACACCATTCGTTTTCCAGAACAGCGGGCCGTCGGTGAGATAACCAAGGACTGACGGATAGATAGGGTGGGTCCCGATGTGTGGGTCAAAATTCGCATCGAGACCAATGAACAAGACGTGACACCGATTGCCCCCCGGGGTGGCCCCCTGGTACGGGCGCCTCTTGAATTGCGCCTTCAGGCCGGGGTCTTTATGGGGATGAAACATGACTACTCCTTTGTCCGGTGCTTATTGAAAGGCCCTCTTGATCGGCAGTGATGTCGTCATCACACCCGCGTCCCGCAGTAGGGACAAAACGCCGCATCCGTCGGTATCGCTTTCCCGCATGACGGGCACGCCGCCGGATCGTCCGCGGCAGGAGCGCCGGTGGGCCCGCCCTTCTTTGGTTTGGCTCCCGCGCCCGCCGAACCGCCGTGCATCTTGTCGGTCACAATCGACAGAAACGCCTCGATATCACCGCGGGCGACACCGCTACGCGGACCACCTCCGGCAAGATCCCGGGTAAGGTCCATCTGCTTCTCCATAAAGCGCTGCATATCGTCGTTCTTTTTTTCAAGGAGTTCGCGGATAAGGTCGTTCTGTTCCGACGCGTTTTTCCCCGACCAGAACTGTGCCAGCGCCTGCGCTGCGGCGGGATCGATATCGGGGTTGGCGGCGATAATCTGGTCGGCGGTCATATTCTGGTACGCCGACAGTCGATTCTGTTCCGCCTCTCTTGCAAGGCGCGCCGACTCCATCTCCCGCGCGTGTTTACGGTCCTCCCGCTCTTCGCGGATCGTCTCCGCCTCCCGGAGCACCTCCATCTGCCGGACTTTCTTTGCGTGGGCGCGCTCGTCTTCCTCCGCGGCGCGTTGCCGTTCAAAGTCTGCATCGATCTGTCGGCGGCGATCGTTATACTCGTCCTCAAGTTTCCGTCGTTCCAGATCGTTGGTGGTCGCTTTGAGCGCCTTGGTGTGAGCGTGTTCCAGCTCGTCTAGCTCGCGCTCGTGGAGGATCTCCCGCTGCAGCCGGTCAATCTGCCGCTGGTTTTCGATCTGGTACAGCTCCAGTGTAGTTGACCGATCGCTGTCCGATCGCTCCATCTCCGCCCGCACATCTTCCAGCTCATCGTCATTGAAGAGGCGGGATTTCTCAGCCTCGCCAAGGGCTTGTTCCAGGTCCCGCGCGTCCTTCGCCGCTGCGATCCTCCGGTCAAATTCGATCCGGCGGCGGATACCTTCCCGTTCGGCCTCGGTGAGCTGTTTCTGATCGTCGATCTCAGCAAGCGCTTTGTCCAGTTCGGCTTCAGTCTGCGCCTGGTCCAGGGTGCGACGGTTATCTTCCCGCGCCAGGCGATTGAGAAACTCGTTCTCCCGGACGGTGCGCTGCAGATCCTCCTCGCGGTGGTCCAGCGTCCGGTCGCGTTTTATGAGCTGTTCCTGCTTTTCATCAATGATCCGTACCGACACGATACCAAGAGAGGTCAACCCGAGCGGCGCGATGTGTTCCCTGAGACTCTCCAGCTCCCGATCGATGATTTCCGAGATATCGGGCCCGCGCAGTTGGTCATACGACTTTCCGCGGATCGCCTGGCGGAGCACCGCCTCGACCTGCGGAGCGATCCAGCTCCCGATCTCCCCACTCCGGTAAATCTCGTTCCCCGGAGGAAGCTGACGAGCCAGAACGGCAACGTCGGAGATTCGCACCTGGAGCGTTACCTCAATCGCGTACGTCGCGGCCCCGACCTCAACGCGGGAGAGCGATATCGAAGTACGAAACGAGCCGGTCCACGCAAGGGTGACATCCGGACCGGAGACCCCAGGGGCACGCTTGGCCGGTTTCCCGCTTCCACCCACGGCCTTCGCCTCCCCGCCACCTCCGGAGGACGGTGTCGCCCGTGGCTTCATCTTGCGCTGGAACAACCGCTGCAAAAACCCGGTGGATGCGCTCGCCGCGACGGAGGCGGACTTCTTCCCGCTGGGCTTTTTGCTCTTTACGCTATTTGTGGGAAAAGCTCGCAAAGTCAAAATAATAGGTCCTCGTTCAGGAGGAAGTCCCGAATATTGACGTGGCGGATCCCGTTCCGTTCGGCGGAGAAGAACTCGTCAAGAGAGAGCACAAACTTGGGATAGTTGTCGGCGATCTTCTCCAGGTTACCGAACTCGCGGGCCACCGTGCTTTCATCGGCGAGAAGATACGTGACCTGCACGTATATCCGCATATCATGCCGCTCGGCGACGAAATCTATCTCGACCCCGTCAAGGCGCCCGACGTATACCGTATACCCCCTGCGCCTGAGTTCCAGATAAACAACGTTTTCCAGGAGTCCGGCGATATCGCCCTCACGATACCCGAACAACCCGTGACGAAGACCCACGTCGGTTACGTAGTATTTATCCAGGTATTCCAGGTGTTTTTTCCCTTTGATCGCAAACCGATTGACCCGCTCCACCAGGAGTGCCTGCGTCAGATAGCCCAGATACGCGCCAACGGTATCAACGCTTATGGAGATCCCCTGCCCTTTGAAGAACGAGGCGATTTTGCGCGCCGACACGAGACTGCCGATGTTGTCAAAGACAAACGCGAGGATCCGTTCAAGATTATGTACATCCCGTACTTCGTTTCGGCGGACCACATCTTTCAAGAGAAGCGTATTGAGGATCGCTTCTACGTACGGAAAAACCTGTTCATCCTGGAGCTCGACATGGTGTATTCCCGGCATCCCGCCGTACCGCAGATACAAACCAAAGGGGTCCTGGTCCCGATGATCATCGTTGACCACGCGTTTGCTCCCTTCCGTACGGAACGCCACAAACTCCTGCAATCCCAGCGGCAGCATCTTGATCTCGACATAGCGCCCCGTCAGTCGCGTCGATAGCTCGGAAGACAGTAGATTTGCGTTGGATCCGGTGATGATAATATCCCCAAGCCCCTCCGCCAGAAATGATGTAACCGCTCGCTCCCATTCTGCGATTTCCTGAACCTCATCGATCAGTATGTATCGCCGCCCGGTCCCGCCACGCAACATCTTCCCGACTTCAGAATCCAGATCGCGATACGTCCGGATGTGATCCCAGACAAGAAGATCCTTGTTGATATGGACGATACACTCCTCGGGTACACCGCGCGCACGGAGACGATCCCGAATCTGACCAAGGAGCGTGCTTTTCCCTACCCGGCGCATGCCGGTGATGACTTTCACGACCGGGCGATCGAGAAACGGTTCTATCTGATCAAGGTAGCGTTTTCGCGGTATCACTATTGTCGAGTATAATCGACGTTTATCATATATACAAATGATTTGTCGGTTGCAATCTTCAACTGTCACCACAGAAAGAACACCGGCACTCTTGCAAACCCCTAAATCACATCACGGCTGTCCGGCTGAGCTGAAGGTATGATCGTGTAAATCTCTTTCATATA
>CAYQRW010000243.1:0-5499 GCA_964419735.1 uncultured Spirochaeta sp. | reverse complement strand
ATCGGGCTTTTAGGCTGGACATCTCTCCATCCGAGAAGAAGTCAAAGGCGACGTCGCCGCCCTCCGGTGAGAAGATTTCAACTTCGTGACCGGCATCAATGAACTCGCTGAATGGCTTTGTCAACTCCTCTGCGAAAAAGCCAACGGGCATGCCCTTGAGTGTCGCCGGGTTTGAGACCACATATGCGATCCGTTTCTTTGGGCCGCCATAGGTACCTTCGAGTATCTGTACGCTTTCCACTGTCTTGCTCCTCTCTTAAAGACCGTAGCTCGTACGCAACGCTTCTACGAAACGTTCGTCCTGCTGAACGTCATATCTGCCGGCGAGCATCGCTTGGGCGCCCGTCCCCGAGATGTATCGCAGCCTGTCGCTGCCGTCCGTCGCCGCTTCCCAAATCACCTCGGCCACCTCCTCCGGCTCCTGGTTACCTGAGGTATCCATGTTCGCCCGCGCCTCAGCGAATGCGCGAACCAGTGCCTGGTACTCCTCGAGCGACTCGTCGTTTGTGAACACGAATGAGCGCCCGCCGAAATCGGTATTGACTCCTCCCGGCTCCACGATCTTCACCCGACCGCCAAAGAGCCGGACTTCAAAACTCAGCGCTTCGGAAAGCCCCTCAACTGCCCACTTCGATCCGTGGTAGAGCGTCCCGAACGGGAAGACCATGCGACCACCAACGGAAGAGACGTTCACAATCACGCCGTTTCCGCGTGTTCGCATGATCGGGAGAACCGCCTTTGTTACCTCGGCGAGACCCAGGACGTTCACGTCAAACTGGCGCCGCAGAACCTCCATCGGTGTAGCCTCCAGGGGCCCATACGCACCGTAGCCTGCGTTGTTTACCAGGACATCGATCGCGCCGAATCGGTCAACCGCGCCGGAAACGGCCGCGTTGATCGAGTTCGAATCCAGTACATCGAGTGCAACCACGGCTGTGGTGTCGCTGGCTAATGCAGCTCCGTCATCCGGGTCTCTCATCGTTGCGATTACGTTCCAACCGTTCGAGGCAAAGAGCCCCGCCGTGGCATTGCCGATACCGCTCGATGCTCCCGTGATCATGACTGTCTTGCTCAACTTCTCCTCCTAAGAGACATGGTGTCTGCAATATAGTTCCAGTGAACGCCGTGGTCAAGAGACACGGTGTCTTTATTTTCGGTGGTCAGACGGTGTATACTTCTTTTTATGGGAAGCAAGTCTTGGATCCGCGCGCGAACTCACAACCAAATTGAAGACCGGATGCATACGATCCGTTCCGCCGCGCGGCGACTGTTGGAGGAGCACCGTTTCGATGAGATAACCCTCGTCATGATCGCGGAGGAAGCCTCATTCACCCGTTCCAACATCTATCGCTATTTTGCCACCAAGGAGGAGGTTTTCCTCGACCTTTTGAAGTTCGACTTGACCGAATGGGTTGATCAACTGGGCAGCTGGCTCACCCCGGGAGCGCTCACGATCGGTGAGTTCGCTGCGCGCTGGATCGATTGCCTGCTCGAGTACCCTCGCATGCTCGGCCTGCTTTCGATCCTTGGAACAAAGCTTGAGGCTGACTCATCGGTAACGGCGCTGGCTGAGTTTAAGCGTCAACTTACCGTGATTCATCGCAAAGAAATCGGAACGCTCATTGCGGCATTTCCAGAGTTCACCCCGCGACAGGCGCACGAACTCATCCTGTTCCGGTCGTCGCTGATCGTCGGGGCGTTTCCCGCGATGCAGCCAACTCCCAAGCAGATCGAAGCGATGGCGGAGGCAGGCATCGAGTTCAACCCCACGGAGTACCGGGACATAATGGTAGCCGGTACTGAGGTGTTTGCCCGGTCACTCATCGAAACCGGAGACGTTGCCCGGCCCGAATCATAATGAGGGCGGATGGAAGACGATAGCGAGACGGTTGATTGGCTTGTTCGGCAAGAGTTCCAGGATGGAAGTCTGCAATGATCGGTTCATCCTTCCTTGCCGCCGTGCAATACGCCGCCGCGGCCAGCAGCGCGCCCGCCGAGCTGAAGACGATTGTCCCGGGCATGATTGCAACTGATATCCGTCGCGTGATGTACCAAGATGCGTTTTTCCGACACGAGGACGACACCTTTAGGGGTCAGTCGAACGGATTCAGATACGGAACGCCCGTTCGTTCGATGTCTCGTACATTGCGAGTGACCAGAGTCAATCCGTACTCCGCCGCAGTAGCTGCGATCAAACCGTCGATCACGGAAATGGGGTCCGGGACATTCTAGAGCGACCATCGCTCGACGATCGTCTTGGTCACTGGCAAGATGCGGTCGCCCATGAGGTTTTCCAGACGATCCAGGCGCTGTTGAAGGGCTTTCGCCTGGTCGCCATCTCTTCGTCGGAGTCGTTCTATTCCGATTCGTAGCTCGCCGATCACCAGGACCGAAAGGTAGATATCGGTGTCGGCGATTCCGCCATACCAGACTCGAACGTTGGGATTGGCTTTGGGGCCTTTCTGGATTTCCGAGATGATGTTGGTATCGATCAGAAATGCCACTGCGGCTCTTCTCGACCCGTATCGGGAACCCTTTGGAGATCATCCTCGTTCAGTCCATCCGCGACAGAAGAGAGAAGCTCTTTGAGGTCACCCTCAGCCTGATCCCGCATCGGTTCATCGATCAAGATGACCAGCCGGACGGGAAGGCCGTTCGGAATATCGGCCGGTAGCCTGACCATATGGTTGTGTGGTGTTACGGTCACTTCCAGCGCTTTCATATCTACTCCTCGACTGAAGATATTCTATCCCGCGTTCTGAGGGTAGGGCAATGAACTCGTGGCGCCTCGACCCCGCATAGCTGTTTACCGGTGTGCTCCGGTGTGGCCGATTTATCTTACACTTTTATCTTACAGTTGGTGAGTGGGTTGAACGATGACCGGAGCACGTTCTCAGATCGTAAAGCGCAGCGTCCTTGGCGGCTGCTGCTATCCCATATCAGGCATTGGCGATACGTAGCATTCCGGCGAACTCCTCAACGAGAGACAGATTTCAACCAGTGACTTCTACCCTTGGGCTCATAATTTCACTTTTAGACCATCCCCACGACGCCGGTCATCACGAAACGCGAACAGCCATGTGCCAGCAATTATCCCAACGTGGCGACTCGGACGTTGGTATAGATGCCGCGGAGGCGTGGCAGCAGGTCCTCTTGGAGGTCGTAGATGGATGGGGAGTCGGTACCGATCCTCTTGAGAAACCGACTCCATTCCAAAGCGAACCCGTCAGACGACCAATGACTGATTGATAGGCTTTCCGGGTTCTCCGGCATCAAGGTTTCTCGATGTTCGAATGTGTTCTTCGTTGCCTGGACGACAAGATCGTCCGGAAGGTCACCTTCAATCAGGAGGGAATACAGGTCGTAGAGGTCCTTATACCGACTGTTGACCATCCCCAGCGATACCACGGCTTCAAGCTTCTCAGCGGCGACTGTCTCATCGGAGTACGTTCGAATTGCAAAACTACGATTTCCGAGCAAAGTCCGATACGATCGTTCCACCGGACCACCGGTTATGACATCTCCGAATCCCATATCGATTTGAAGGCGAGTTCTGGCAGACCCGAGATATGCGGTTACGTTACCGCGAACACCCCCGATTTCGGTCTGGCCGACGATCGGCGCCACCGATATCGTGCTTGCGTCAAATGAAAGACCATCTGCGATTTTGACGGTGGTCGCCGTCTTCAGGACCTTATCGAGAAGCGTCGCATGTCCATCGGTGTCAGCCCCGAGAAGGTCAATATCTTTCGTGGGCCGCGCAAATACACCGTGGAGCTGATAGAAAAGAAGCCCTCCCTTCAGCACCACGGATTCTCCGTAATCGGTCAAGACTATCCGGTGACGCAGTCCTTCCTGTTTGTACAACGTGAGAATTCGTTGGAACTGGATACCTTCGTGCCTGGCTATATTGAGAAGTCTGTCTCGAATCGACGCCGCTATGTTGCTCATGCCGACATCCTCAGATGCGTTTGTACTGGTCCCTCTTCGTGCAGTTCTCGAGCGTATTTCAGAAGGCGATCTACATTGGTATTTCGTCCCGTAAGGTAGTTTCGGAGAGCTTCATTTACCACATCTTGCCCAAGAGTTCGGCGGAATCGAATGACATCGCAGATCGTCTTTTCTCGATCGTAAATCTTGAACGTTTTCCCCTCGAGCTCGTCGTGTAGGATTCCCAGGCTATACCGTTGTGCCCCATAGGTGAACCGCTTGATAGGAGGGAAATCCGGTGGGCTAATACGATTGCCTCGAGGAACGGCAACGTGGACGGAAGGTGGTTCAAAGGTCGACAGATCATAAAAGGCGAGGGCGGAACCAAGACAAATGACAGCGGCCGGTATCGCTATTTGGACTTCGAAATATCCCGCGGCGGTTTGCATCTCTGATGTGATGTAGAGTCCCGGCTTCACACGGACGATTCTCCGGTCATCGACCAACGCAGAGATGTACTTATTGTGTAGACCGGCTCGTTGGAAATCAGCGGTCCGTATGATCCCTGCGTTCTCAACGAGGTAGCGGTATATGCGATGGCGCGTTTCTTCTTCCATTGGTCTCTATGATAATATCGACTACAGAAAGAGTAAACTGTATCACATTCTATCACGATTACTGTCTTTCTGGTTGCTACGAAGAATCACGACGGAGATAAGCGTGTGCAGAGAAAAGAGTTAGCGCAATGCCAGGACTCGCCTTCCATCCCTCGCCATCGTGGCTCGGGATTCCAGGCCGCCTCCGGCACTAAACCGACATCCTGTGCCTCGGCGCTCCATGTATTCGCGCACCCGGTGCGTTCCTCGCAACGGCATAATGCCGCTGCGGGACGCACCGCTTCCGTTTCGAGTCCTGCTATCCCCGGGGCATAGAAAAAGCGCATGGCCCGGTGGACCATGCGCTTTTTCAATAGCAGGGGCAGGACTCGAACCTGCGACCTCCGGGTTATGAGTACGCTCCGGGGTGGTACACCGCTGTGCTCTGTCGTAGATAAGTGTATACACCAAAGAGAGTTAGTTCAATGGGTTGTGCATAGCTGTTTACCGGTGTACTCCGATGTGGCCGATTTATCTTACACTTTTGTCTTACAGTTAGGCAGGCTCGAATGCGAGCGGAGGATCGGGCTTTTAGGCTGGACATCTGTGTGTTTCCAATTCTGGGTCTGTGTCTAAAGATCGAAAAGGACGCGGAGCACGCGTTGGAGGGATGCCCGATCGATCGGGCTGAGATCTCCCATCTTTCGGATAACCTGGGTCTGCTCGATGGTCGCGATCAGGGGTTTGAAGACTGACGGCTTGATGAGCCCTGCTTGGTCCCAGTTTACGATCTGGTTTTCTCCAATTTCCTGGGGATGCCTGATCTTGCTGGAGATGGCCATAAGAATTACATCAGGTCTGTTTTTGTTGTATGCCTCGGTGCTAAGAATTACGGCCGGGCGCTGCTTGACGGTTTGTAAATTCGTGAACGGAAAACCAACGAGAATGACATCGCCGAAATCATAATGCGTCA
>CAYQRW010000242.1:0-5502 GCA_964419735.1 uncultured Spirochaeta sp. | reverse complement strand
GGTTCATCACCAAGAGGAGTTAGCTGCTCATGTATTCGCTCGATCGATTCCGTTGACGGCATCTTTCCTTGATTCTATGTCGGTTGCTGAGGAACGAAAATCAAGTCCCTTGCGGTGTATTCCGATACACTGTAACACATGGGATGTGGAGGAATCAGGCTCTATCGAGTGGTGGTGGCGGCGATGGTTCTGTTCATCGGGACCACCTCGCTCTCCGGACAACAGCAGACCGAATCTCCCGCGCGGGGCGATCTGGATACCGACACTTGGCTGCAGGTTTCCGGCATCACCGAGCCAGGAGAGCCCCGCGTCTTCGACGACCTGGTAGTGTTCACCTATCAACCCTCCGGGTTTGCCCGGCACGTGGCGGCGGCGTTTGCCCACGAGGGGTATCGCGAACTGCATACGTTCTCGGTGAGAAAGCTGGCCAACGGCGAGGATCTGTTCTACTTGCCGTATCCGGTGAACGTCGATCAGGAACAGCTCGACTACCGGATCGTGGTAGATGGGGTGTGGATGAAAGATCCTAACGCTCCGCGCACCGTAACCGATCGCCGGGGAGTTGAGATTGGACGCGTGACATTGAGAGAGCGCCCTCCCTACCGGACCCCCTCGCCGGTTGCCCACGAGGACGGCACCGTGACGTTTCGCTTCTCCTTTGACATCCGCATCGCCGCCACCCTGGAAACGGTGGACCGGCAACGGATCAGCACCGGCGCCTTTGAGGACCCGGAGATCTATGTGGTGGGCACCTTCAATGGCTGGGACCCCTATGCGCATCGCCTGCGGGGTCCCGATGAGGACGGGTTTTATTCAATTACCGTTCCGGCTCCTGCCGGAGATCACTACTACTATTTCCTGGTGGATGGCCGGCGCGTGCTGGATCCGCTCAATCGTTCCCAGGGTCGCGATCTCCAGACCGACACCCGAGTATCGCGCATCACGGTACCGCGGTAATGGTTGAAATTCAGCTCACTCCTCACGTTCAGGAAGACGGCTCGACTGTTCTGGGGCTGGGAATGGGGTTTAGAGTTGTGTTTGGGGTGCTGGCGGCGCTGCTGGCAGTTGGTATTTCCAGCACGGGCACGATCGGCTGGGTTCCAGCGGGAGTCCTGGTAGTGATGGTGGTGGGCGCGCTCTATCAGGAACAGTGGATCTTAGATCCCAACACTGGTACGGTGACCGCCCGGCACGGCCTGGTACCGCTCTCCCGAACACGTCACTGGAGCTTTGAGGAAATCGCGGAAGTGCGGTACCTCCACTATCGCGCGGGCTCGGTCCCGGGAAGTAGCCCACCCGCGCCCCCGGGGGCGGACAACGGCGATACCCCGGAGTTCAACTCCACCATAGGCCGCATGACCCGCGGAGTCCGGCGCCATTTTCTGCAGTATTCGCTGGTGACCCACGCGGGTGAGCAGATTCGCATTGAAATGCGGAAGGTCAGCGACTGGAACGCCGACTTCAAACTGCCCCAGACGGTGGCGGCCACCCTGAAAGTGCCGCTTACCGAGGCGCCCCGGTAGCAGCTCCGCCGGGTACCGCCGGTCTTCACTAACGGCTTGACGGCTTAGGGAGCGATGTCCCCGACGGGGTGCCATCCCATGACATTAGTATACCACCCACTCCACTTCTGAAGATCGATGAGGTCTCGGTTAACGTAGTGGTAGATAGGGATCACGGCGGCTTGGTCTTCAACAAGGATCTCCTCCGCCTCCTGAAGCACGGCAAAGCGATCGGGGCCGCGTTCCATCCGCGCGGCGTCCGCGATCAGCACTCCATAGCGCTCGCTGGAAAAATTCCCCCCGTTCATAGCGTCATCGGCGAGAAACATCTCGAGGAAGGTGTGTGGATCCGGGTAGTCACCGATCCAGCCCACGCGAATGATGTCAAAGTCACCGGACTCCCACCGGCTTACATAGGCCCCCCAGGCCTGCGCTTCGAGCTGCACGTCGATTCCAAGATGGTTGAGCCACTGCGCCTGAACCGCCTGGGCGATCGCGTGGTGAGTTTCGCCGCTATTGTATAGGATCGTGAGTTCCGGAAAGCCGCGTCCCCTGGGATAGCCCGCCTCGGATAGCAACGATTGGGCGCCGGCTACGTCCTGCCGAACCCCCGAGACCCCTCGGTATCCTTCCAGGTCAGGTACCAGGGAGTATGCGGCAATCTGACCGTCGGGTGCCGCGGCCTTAAGCAGTGCGGGGCGGTCGATCGCCATCGCTAACGCTCGGCGGACGTCGGGATCGTCGAGCGGGGCTTGTTCATTGTTGAGGACATAGTAGTACGTGCCGAGATGGGGACTCACGTGGTAATCATCCCGTAATCGCGCTTCACCGTGCCGAGAGCTGGGTACGGTGGTGGCCCAGTCGATCTCTCCCCGATCATACATGTCGTAGAGTGCGGCATCATCACCGGCCCGGAACGCCACCCGCTCCAGTTCTACCGTGGCGGCGTTCCAGTACGCGGGATTGCGTTCCAGTACGATCCGGTCCTGAGAGGACCATTCGGTAAGCACGTAGGGTCCGTTTCCGACAAAATTCTCCGGGAGCGTCCAGTCTCTACCGTACTCCTCGATCGCATGCAGCGGGACTACCTGGAAGGAATGGTGCGCCAGCGCATCTATCAAGTACGGACGGGGTCCCGCAGTCTCAAACTGGAGGGTGTTTTCATCCACGGCGCGCAGAGCTACTTGGGAGGAGTCAGCTTCACCGGCATTGAACTCAGCGGCTCCATCGATAAACATCGCCGGAAACCATGCCGCGGGCGATGCGGTCTCCGGATCGAGAATCCGAATCCAGCTGCCCACGATCTGTTCGGCGGTGATGGCGGTGCCGTCACTCCAGCGGGCATCGTCTCGCAGCGCAAACGTGTAGGTAACTCGGTCCTCAGCTACCTCCCAGCTCTCGGCGATGCCGGGCATCGCCCGAGTGGTCTCCGGATGGGGGGTAACGAGCCCTTCAAACAGGCCGCTGAGAATCCGCTGTTCGGAGACCGTCGAGATGAGATGCGGATCCAGCGTCTGAGGCTGGACGTCGTTGCCGACAATGAACTCATCGTCCTGCCGGGAACCCACCTCACCGGCACCGGCGGCGAGAATCATCGTCGAGACACACGCAACGAGGAGTGCTGCTATCACGGCCTGCTTCATGCGATTGATCCTACGATACATGCGATCTTAACACCGTATCTCAATTTCATGGAACGGTGCAGTAGAGCCGAGCCCGTATCACCGTAGCGTATCACCGGAACCATTTGTTGACAAAGGACAGGGGCAGGACTAAGCTTAAAGGGTTACGTTTGCAACATTTCTTGATTATTGGGAGCACTAATGCAACACATCGATGAGCTGTTTCGACAGGTTACCGATCAGCTTATTCGCAACTCCCGCCAGGACCAGGAAGTTGATCGAGACCACGTGTTTCAACCGGCCAATACCGCCAATCGGGTGTTGGTAGATGAGGTGATCGACAAGCTGGTACTGCCGGGCAGCACAATTGACGGATTTGACAACCTGCGAGAGTTGCACACTCGCGCCACCCACGGAGAATCGTGTCTGATTCTCATGGAGCACTACAGCAATTTCGATATCCCCTGTCTGTTCTACCTGGCCGACCAGTTTGAGAATGGCCGGCAAGTTACTGACTCGGTGGTGGCCATGGCGGGAACGAAATTAAACGAGGAAAGCCGGTTTATCCTGGCCTTTACCGAGGCGTACACCCGGTTGGTGATCTACCCGGCGCGGCTGTTGTCCGCGTTGGAGGGTACGGATCGCTACGAGCAGGAGCGCGCCCGGAGCCGGACAATCAACCGTAGCGCCTTGCGGGAGATGATCCGCCTCAAGTACAGCGGCCATATGGTGCTGCTCTTTCCTGCCGGCACCCGCTATCGCCCCGGCAAGCCGGAAACCAAGGATATCTTGCTGGAGGTGGACTCCTACATCAAAGGATTCGACCATCTGGTATTTGTGGGAATCGCGGGAAACACGCTCGAGGTCAGCACCGCCGGCAACATGGACAAGGACATTCCCGCTACTGATGTCATGGTCTACTCGGTGAGTGAGGTCACCAATGCCGCGGAGTTCCGCAACGCCGCCCGCGGTCGCGCCCCGGAAGGGGGAGATGCGGCGAAGCGTGCGGTGACTCAGGCGGTACAGGAACGGTTCGATGAACGCCACGCCCGGGCGGAGGCGATTCGCGGTGAAGCGGTAGAGAAGCTCGCCCAACAGGGAATCACACCGCAGTCACTGAATATCATTCCCCCAGGTTGAGAATGAAATCTCGCCGGATATCACGGAACCCGGCCCGCTCCAGCAGCGCGTAGATCGGCTCGGAGCTGCCGGGGAGCTGGGCAATAATCGTGGCTACCTGCGCTTTCCGCAGCGTGCTGATCGTGTAGTCCACGATCGTGCTGCCGATACCCAGACCGCGATACTCCGGGAGTACGTAGACCTGGGCCATGGTGGCGATGGTAGTCCCATTATCCAGCATGTCCCGGGTGGTCCACACAAACCCGCACAAGTCTTCCATCGGCGTGTACGCCGCAATAACCGAGCTCCGCGCATCTCCCGGTGGCGGAAGCCGGGTACGGCGCTGCTTGTAAAGGTAGCGCACCACCGCTTCCGGCTGACCGGAGAGCGCCTCAAAAAACGCCTGCCGATCTAACTCGGTGATCACCGTGGCCGGTACGGGACGTACCTCGTGGATCGTGACGTTGGTGAGCACCAGATCGTCGATCTCTTCGTCCGCTCCCAGTTCCAGAATCTCCAGACCGCGGAGTTCGCGAATACTGTTGTACCACTCAAACACCACGTTGCGCATCTGCAGAAACTTAAAGCTGTAGAACTTGCGCTCCACCTCAGGATACTCCTTGAGGGCATCCTTGAATCGACGAAAGACACGCTTCCCACTGACCAGGATTTCCTGCAGCTGATCGCGGACGATCGGGTTATGGAGCTCGGTGACGAACTGCTCCATCAGTTGAAACCCATCGGCGCTGGTCCAGTCCGGCAGCGGCTGGTACCGCGCCACCGGATCGATTTCGCTACTCCCCTGGGGGCGCTCCGCCTCGGGGACCGTCTCGGGACGGACCAGCTGCCCTTTGTTCATATCCATCAGGTAATGGATGTTCTGGTTTTCCATGGCAAAGATAACTTGCCGAACGATGGGATCCCGCATTTCAAACATGGACACGCTGCTCGTGGATAATCGAGGTTATGGTGGCGGCCAGTTCGTGTTCATGGACGCGGTAAGTGTCCATCTGGTCGCGAAGCGCCACCTCCACCGTACCGCTTTCCACCGACTCCCGGGAAACCACCACCCGAATCGGAATGCCCAACAGGTCGGCATCTTTCAGCTTGTGACTGATCGACTCATGGCGATCGTCCAGCAGAACCTCCGACCCGAGGGTTTCATACACGCGATCCACCATGGCCCGCACGGAGAGGGACTTTCCGATAGACATGAGAAACACCTGGAAGGGAGCCACTTCCACCGGCCAGATGATGCC
>CAYQRW010000241.1:2447-5523 GCA_964419735.1 uncultured Spirochaeta sp. | reverse complement strand
CCCTACGCGATCGTTCGCTTCCACGGCCGCAACACCGCCACCTGGGAGGCCAAGGGACTGTCGGCGGCCTCGGACCGCTTCAACTACGAGTACTCCCCGAGCGAACTGGAACCGTGGGCGGCTACCGTGCGCTCCCTGGCAGAGCGGGCGGTAATCGGGACGCATGTGGTGTTCAACACCAACTACGGGCGGCAGGGCCCGGATAACGCGATGGTTCTGGCGGAGCTGCTGGGGACGGGGCTGGCTCCAGGGTGAGGGACCCATCCGGAGCGCGGGTGGGATAAGGCCCCTAGACCACCCCGTTCTCGCGAAGTGCGGCGATCTCCTCCGGGCCGTATCCCGCCTCCCGCAACAGCGCATCCGTATCCTCACCGAGGGTGGGCGCCGCCTTGCGGTAGCTCGCCGGGGAGCGACTCAGTTTGATCGGGTTACCCAGGGAGCGCACATGCCCCGCCGCAGGATGCTCCAGGCCCACGATCATCTCCCGCGCCTTCAGGTGCGGATGTTCCAGCGTCTGTTCCGGGGGCAGAATCGGTCCACACGGCACTCCCACGCCCTCAAAGGCGGCGATCCACTCCGCCACATTCTTCGTGGCAAAGTGCTCCTCTAATGCGGCTTCCATCGCCTCCCGATTGGCCACCCGCTCGCGGTTCGAGGCAAAGCGCTCATCGGCCCCGAGGGTATCCTGCGCTCCCAGGAGCTCCACAACCCGCTTCCAGTGCGGTTCCGTGCCGGCGGCCAAAATGAACCACCCGTCGGCCGCGCGGAACGGCTGGTACGGCGCAATGTTCGGATGCACGTTGCCCCGCTTGGTGGGGGCGGTACCGGTGGCCAGGTAGGCGCTGGCCACGTTACTCAACCAGGTGGTCTGGGAGTCCAGGAGAGCCACATCAACCTCCTGCCCCTCGCCGGTGCGCTCGCGGTCAAAGAGCGCCGTCAGGATACCCATCGCCGTGTACATCCCGGTGGTAATATCCGCCATGGGCGTCGGAAACCTGGTGGGACCGCTCTCCGGCTCACCGGTGAGCGCCATCGTCCCGGACATCGCCTGGGCGATCACATCGTACCCCGGCTTCTCCGCCTCGGGGCCTGTGAGGCCAAACCCACTGATCGCCGCCCAGATGAGCCGCGGATTGCGGGCACGAATCGTCTCCACATCTATACCGAGCTTCTTGCGCGTAGCCTCGCGAGGCACGTTATGCACCAGCACGTCGGCGCGATCCACCAAACGGTAGAGAATCTGCCGCGCCTGCTCATCCTGCAGATTCAAGGTAAGGCTCCGCTTGTTGCGGTTGGTCCCCATGAAGTAGCTACTCTCCCCTTCCACAAAGGGAGGCCCCCAGCCGCGGGACTGGTCCCCACTGCCGGGACGTTCTATCTTGATCACCTCGGCTCCCATATCCGCCAACAGCTGCGTGCAGTACGGGCCGGCCAGAGCCTGCGTCAAATCGAGAATCGTAATGCCATCTAACGGTGTTGCACTCATAGTCCCTGTAGCATAGCAAGAATTCGCGTCGCCGTGGGCTCAATATGTTTCGGATCGGCGATAGTTACCGTGTGCAGATGTCCGGGGAATCGGCTACTGGAAAACGAACCGATGGTTCTGCGAAGTTCCCCCACCAGAGCGGGCCGCACCACCACTATCGTGGGGAGCGCCGAGCGCATCACCGCCTCCAGCCCCGGCAGGAATCCCCCGTGCCGCAATAACTCCAAAGGCCCGATCTCGTCGATGAGCACCACCGGTCCCGGTGGGGGCTGTTCTTCCGCAGGACGATCGCAGGGGAGTGACTCGGCGCGACCCGCCATACCGGCGATCGCGATGAGCCGTGCGTTGACGGTGGCGATCGCGGCTAAGGAGAAACGCCAGGGCCCCACCATTACGCCCCAGTTGGGCTGCGCGGAGGAGTCGGCGGTGGCAGAAGATGCGTCGGCGGTAGGGGCAGGTTCCACCGGGGCTGCCACCAGGCGCGCTACCCGATCCCTCTGTGGAACACGGGCCACCGTGGCCAGTTCGATCTGCTCGCCGGAATCGGGCATCACCGCCACCATACCGGTACGTTTACCAAACTCGTCCACCCGAGGTCGGGAGATCACTCCCACCACCGGTAGCCGTCGGGCGAGGTTCATCAGGAGTGACGTCTTCCCCGTGCCGGGCTCCCCGGTGACGAGCACGGTAGTCATGAGCGGGAAAGGCGGCGGCGCATTGAGAGCAGCCCGTTGTACACGATGCATCCCATGCAAATATTGAAAAAACACTCGAGGGATGCGAACACGATGAGCGTACCCATCACCAGCAGCGCCGTACCGGCAAGCTCTCCATACAAGAGCAACGCCGAGGCCACGGCGAACACCATCCCCACGCGGGCGGCGAACTGCTTCGGTGGGAAGTAGATCGATTTGTGGGCAAAGGGGAGAACCGAAACCAACATCGATGAGAGCATGGACAGTGGGCTCAGTCGAGGGTTGAAGAATCCTCGCACCACAAAATCGGCCGCCAGCACCGCCATGATCGACCATAATCCGGTGACCACCGCAACGGCGGTAATGACTACAGTGAGCAGCGCGTTGGACCGCACCATCGCTTGATTAACTTGAGTGGGATACTTGGAATTATCCATACGGCAAAGATATCGTTGCCGGGCCTCAGTGTCTACCGTCGTGGTTTCGCCGATTTGACGATGCCGGAGTCGGTCCAGTAACCTAGAAATAGGAGGTACACCGATGAAGCAGCAGAAAATTGTCCGCACGTTCATCGACCTCGACAACACTGAGCAGGCCCATGGGAGAATCATGGACGCCGCCGGGCCGGGCAACTGGCGCGTGGTGTCCATCGCTCCGCTGGAGATCCTGACCGGCTCCATGCAGGAGAGCCCTGGCGGCGGTGAACTGGAAACCGCCGGCAAGAATCCTGTGGTTGTGCTTGCCGTGGTTGAAGAGGCGTAGGCACCAGGAGCACGAACCTTCGGGACATCCCACCACCGCAGCACATGGTGTCCCGATCATCCCCCTCGGAGGATCGCACGCCTAACCGACAGCAGCCGGAACACAAAGCCGAGCTCCGGGGCTCGGCTTTTTT
>CAYQRW010000241.1:0-2347 GCA_964419735.1 uncultured Spirochaeta sp. | reverse complement strand
CTCCGGGATCTGCTCAAACTCCACGGTGGTACCCAAATACCCTTCCTGGTTGAAGTCCAAGGCCACCCAGCTGGAGGTGACAATCTCGTACTCGCGCCCATCGCGGACGGTGAGGTCACCGGTGTAGAGGAAATCTCCGGAGCGGCTGCGGAGGTCGCCTTCAAGATGCTGATTCGCATGGCGAAGAATGGTGCGCATCGTATCGGCATCCACCGTAGCCCGCATGACGTCGTTGTCGAATCGGATGAATTGATCAAAGCGATACTGGGGCAACGGACCCGCGGGCAGTCCGGAACCGAAGGAGGTGTGATTCAGAAACGCCGCGTCGGCATCGGTATACTCCCGGACCTGCTCCACCGACCACATCGCCGCCTCCAGCACCGTCCGATCCTCCGCGAGCGTTCCCACCGAGGCCAGATCATCATCGGTGAGATGCTCGGCTCGCAGCTCCGCCACTAACCGAGACAGCGCTTCATCGGGATTATCCACTGAATCCCGGACAACGTCGCGAAACTCCAGCATGGGCCCCATGGACGTGTGGTACACCTCCGCGATGTTAAACCGCTCACCGCGAAATCCGTTATGCATATAGGGCACACCGTTCACCGTTTCCCGCAGCGTGATGTGATCGTGACCGCCCACGGCGAAGAGCGGCGCCCGCTCCGCGTCGAAGGAATCAAGAATCTCAACGTCGGCTACCAGACCGGCGTGCGACGCCAGTACTGAGTGGTCCGCACCGGCGGTCACATCGTCCCAATTATCCGCTATCCACTGCACCGGATCAGCGATTTCCAGGGATTCGCGCAGAGCCTCGGGATAGGTGTTTGCCTGATCGGTACCGATTCCCACGATGCGCAGGATCCCTCCCGCCACGGCGATATCGATTGAGGGGGGAGTCAACGGATCATCATCAGTGGTATGGACTGTACCGATCACCTCCGCGCCGGCGGACTGCGCCGCATCAACGAAATCTGCAGGAGTCATGAAGTCGAACTCGTGGTTTCCCACGTTCACCACCACCGTACCGAGTGACGCAAGTCGCTCCAAGAACGCCCAGTCCGCTTCACCCTCGGATCGCGCGGCCACCACCACACCTAGCTCAAAGAGGTCTCCGTTAAACAAGAAGACCAGCTCCGTGTTACTGGGATATGAATCAGCCACGTCTTCCATGGCGGTTACCAACGCCGGGTACGCATCGTAGGCGGAGTGGGTGTCCGCGATGTTTACGATCACCAGGTCCGGTTCCGCATTGTCAAGCGCTACATGTTCGCTGGCCACCGCCGGAAGCGCCGCCGCTGCCACCAGCAGCGCCACCAGAATCGCGCGCAGTTTTCGCGTCATTAGTCGTCTCATCACGTTCTCCGATATGGGAGGTGTCCCATTACGGTACACGATGACACTTCGGTGTTAAGGTTTTGTTAGGCGGTGAGAAGGCGGATAAACAGCTCTATCTCGCCGTGAATGGAATCGCGAACGGCAGAGAACTTCTTCTCCAGAAAGACCAGCTTGTCCCAGTCGTAGTCAAACTCGAGGTAGTATCGCTTGAAATGGCGAAACCGCATGAGCTCACGCAGGGCGTCCCGGGTATCGTTAGAAATAACACGAGGCCGGATATCGTCAATCTCGAGAATCATTTTGTCCAGCAACTCCGCGTGCCACCGTGCCGGCGAAAGGTTGTTTTCAAACGTCTGAGACACCCGCAAGAACAATGTTTCCAGCGCCGTGTAGTAGTTACCGAATATTTCGGCAAGGACGATACGGCTCTCCCGGCTTGGCTCGTCTCGGTGTAGTGACGATCGCGTGTACTCATCGTAGTAGTCCTCGATCTTGCGGATAACCTCGAGGGTTGTGCGCGCCTCCGCAGCAAGGCTTTTCATGCTCTCATCAGCGCTCATACACGATCCGTCCCTTTTTCAACAATAACTCGCGGAACTCCGGCTCGATCCGCTCTAACTGCACAATATCCACAGGAAATTTCGTCATCTCTTCAGCCTCGGCCAGAAGAGCAAAGAAGTTCTCCGCCTCGGTAACGCCTTCAAGAGCGATATCGATGTCGGAATACTCACGAAACTGCGCCGGTTCGATAACCGAACCCCACTGAAGGATGCGGGTGGGACGGTAGGTGTCTCGAATAAACGCAACTATTCTATCTGCGTCAGCCTGCGCCCGGCGGTGAAGCTCCGCCAGGGACGCACGCCGCGCTTCTCCGCGCCGGTCGAGAAAGCCCCGCATATGATCGGTCCAGGTTGCCACATAAGAAGAATACTACAGCACTAAGGCGAGCACAAACGTCGCGTTGACTCACCAAAATTCTTACCATGGGGGAATCATGCCTCATCTAAAAATC
>CAYQRW010000240.1:3386-5525 GCA_964419735.1 uncultured Spirochaeta sp. | reverse complement strand
CCCGGTAACGGCGGGCGATCGCCTCAACGTCAGTGCTCCCCTCGTCAATTGAGAGAATCTCGGCGGCAGCCCGCGACTTGGCGAGGGACGATTTCTCAGACTCCGGAAGGAGGCGTAACGTGCGACAGCGCAGGCCGTCCCATCCCGCGCCGCGGAGCGCCGGCAGAATCGTAATCATGGATGGTGTGGTGCCTGCGCCCATCAGACGCCTCCCCGGTACCGTTTGAGGAGTTCCCCATTGGTCTGGACCGTTGAAGTGGTGTGGTTGGGCAGCGGTACGATCTGTTCGTGGATCGCGTCCAGAATCCACTGGGGCTGCGGAAAGAAATCGTCTTCCAGTTCTACGGCGGGAGTAATCCAGTTGCGGGATCCTACTACTACCGGCGGGGCGTCGAGATAGTCGAAGGCGACGCGTCCCACGGTGCCCGCGATCGTATGCAGGAAACTTCCCCGTTCCACGGCATCCGAGGCAAGTACCAGACGTCCCGTCTTTTTAACCGATTCCACGATCTTCTCCACGTTCAGCGGATTGATGAAGCGCGCATCGATTACTTCGGCGCTCATGCCGTAGGAGGTTTCCAGCGTCTCCGCCGCTTCCAATGCGCGGTAGAGGGTTGCGCCGATGGTGACGATCGTCACATCGGTTCCGGGGCGCTTGATATCCGGTTCGCCTTCGGGAACCTCGTAGTACTCCTGGGGGACGCCCCCTTCATGGAAGAACTCACCAATATCGTAGATGCGCTGGCTCTCAAAGAAAATTACCGGGTCGGTACCGGCCAGGGCCAGGTTGAGCATTCCCTTGGCGTCGTAGGGGGTGGAGGGGAAGTACACTTTGAGTCCCGGAATGTGGGAGGTAATACTGGACCAGTCCTGCGAGTGTTGGGCACCGTACTTGCTCCCCACGGAGACGCGCACCACCAGCGGCATCGTGAGCACTCCGGCGCTCATAGACTGCCATTTGGCCATTTGGTTGAAGATCTCGTCGCCGGCGCGACCCATGAAATCGTTGTACATCAGCTCCACCACCGCGCGCCCGCCGGAGAGGGCGTAACCCACACCGGTACCGACGATCGCTCCCTCGGAGATCGAGGAGTTGAACAGGCGGTGGTAGGGGAGCGCCTCGGTGAGTCCGCGATAGACGGCGAAGGCGCCACCCCAGTCGCGGTTCTCTTCGCCGTAGGCCACCATGGTGGGATCCGTGTAGAAGCGGTGAATCATCGCTTCGAATAGTCCATCCCGCAGGGCAAACACCTTCACCTTGGAGACATTTTTGCCGTTGGCGTCGATCCCGAACCGTTCCTTTTTGGCGAGCTGCTGCACGCGGGGATTTTCCTCCAGCGGTAGGAGTACCTCCGGATCGCGATCATCAAACGCCTCAACTTTCTTGTTGGAGAACATATACCCGGCGATCTCTTCACCGTTCATGCGGGGACTGACTTCCAGATCCGTGGCAAGGCGCATCGCCTTCTTGAGCTTTTCTTTGATCCGCTCATCCATTTCATCCAGCTCAGCTTGCTTGGCCACCTTGTTCTTGGTGAGGTACAGGCGGTAGGAGGCGATCGCGTCGGCATCCTTCCAGAGTTCCACTTCTTCCTTGGTTCGGTAGGAGGAGGCGTCGGAGGGGCTGTGACCGCTGACGCGGTAGGTGATCGTATCGAGAAGCACCGGTCCCCGGCCCTCTTCCAGGATCTGCTTCTTGCGGGCGATCGCATCGGCCACCGCCAAGGGATTGTATCCGTCCACCCGTTCGGCGTGCATATTGTCCGGATTGACCCCGGCCCCCATCCTCGCCAGGACGCGGAATCCCATCGTCTCACCGGTGGTCTGGCCACCCATGCCGTAGAAGTTGTTAAAGAAGTTGAACAGCATCGGGGGAGCTCCGCCGATCTCCGTGTCCCACAGCGTCTGGTACTGCTCCATGGCGGCGATCATCATCGCCTCCCAGGTAGGACCGCAGCCGGAACTGGCGTCTCCGATGTTGGCGATGACAATTCCGGGCTTGCGGTTAATCCGCTTGAACATCGCCGAGCCGGTGGCAATATCGGCACTTCCGCCGACGATCGCGTTATTGGGCATGCTGCCGAAGGGAGCGAAGAAGGCGTGCATCGATCCGCCGAGACCACGATTAAAGCCGTCTTT
>CAYQRW010000240.1:0-3286 GCA_964419735.1 uncultured Spirochaeta sp. | reverse complement strand
GTGGGGTTGAGGCCGCACCCGGCGACCTCCGGTGTGGTGAAGACCACCCAGGGAATCGCGTGGTAACGCATGCGGTTGGGCCACAGCGCGCGGCCCGCGGCGGCTCCTGGGGCAGCGGCGGAGGGTGGCGACGGAGCGGATTCCGCCGGAGCGGAGTCGTTGCGGAACATATGGGCCACCGCCACTTCTCCCATCCGGTAGGCGGCGTGGGCCAGCAGCACCGTGCCGGTGACGTCGCCTGCGGCGTACACCCCGGGAAGGTTGGTCTGCATGTATTCATTTACGGTAACGCCGCTGCGGTCGTAGTCGAGGCCCGCCTCGTCGAAGCCGGCTCCCTCAACATTGGGGGCGCGGCCGGCAGCCAGCAGCACCAGATCGGTCTCGATCGTCTCCGTGGTGGCTGTGGTGGCTGTGGTGGATGCCACGGAAATCTGTACCGCCCCGGATTGATCGGTTCCGTCGGAGACCTCCGTTACTCGGTGGCCCAGCTTGTACTCCACGCCGGAGATCTGCTTACGCAGCGCCTGCGCCGTGGCGGGCGCGAGCATCGGAATGATCTCGTCGGTCATTTCTACCACGGTCACCGCGGTGCCCACCGCGGCAAAATACGAGGCAAACTCCATTCCGATGTAACCGCCGCCTACCACCACCAGTCGCCGCGGGAGCTCGGCAATTTCGAGGATCTCCCGACTGGTCAGTACTTTGGGATGACCATCCGTTCCGGGAATAGGTGGCTTGATCGCGCGTCCTCCGGTGGCCAGGAGGACGTGGTGACTGGAGAGTTCCTCCCCGTCAACCGCGACCCGCCCGGGTCCGCGCAACGTGGCGGTGGCGGTGCGTACCTCCACGCCATGCTGTTTCATCTGCGAGAGAATCCCTTTCTGCAGCGTTTTGATCGTCTTGGCCTTGTGCGCCATCGCCGCGGCCAAATCGTACTGGACTCCCGTGGTGGTAACCCCAAAGGTCTGGGAGTTCCGGGCCTGGTGGTAGAGCTTGGAGCTATAGAGCAGCGTCTTGGTGGGGATACAGCCCTCGTTAAGGCAGACGCCGCCAATCTGGGCCTGCTCCACCAGCAGCACCCGTTTTCCCAGAGCCCCCGCGCGTTCCGCGGAAATGTAGCCGGCGGGTCCGCCGCCGATAATGATTAGATCATAATCTGCCATAGTGTGTTCCTCTTTCAGTGCATATCACTCAGCGGGCCAAAAGCAGATCGAAATCCGCTAGTCGGCGGCTCAGCGTCTGCAGGAAGCGCGCCCCCGGGGCGCCGTCCACCGCCTGGTGGTCGATCGTCAGGGAGAGCCCCATGTGGGGAATGTGCTCAACCGTGCCATCGCCGCGGTCCACCGCCTTGAGATCGATCGACCCCACCCCGAGGATCGCCACTTGCGGCGGATTGAGCACCGGCGTGAAGCGCTCGATTCCGAACGCCCCTAAGTTTGTCACGGTAAAGGTGGCCGGTGCCAAATCGGCGTTGGTAGCCTTGCCGTCGATCGCCCGCTGTGCCAGCTCCTTCACCTGCCCACTGAGGGCCGCCAGGGTGAGAAGGTGGGCGTTTTGTACCGTGGGAACCAGCAAGCCCCGGGGGGTATCCACCGCAAACCCCAGATCCACTCCGGAGAAGCGACGAATCGTGTCGCCGGTGAAGTGGGCGTTGAGCTCGGGAAACTCGCTCAAGGTCTGCACTACGGCAAACATGAGCATATCGTTCAGGGTGACACCGCTCAGGCCCAGTTCCTCACCGGACCGTTTACAGCGCGCCCGGAGCGCTTTCAGGGCGCGGGCATCGGCGGAGGAATCCAGGGTGAGCTGGGCGGTACTCTGCAGGGATGCGTGCATCCGGTCGGCGATGACGCGGCGGACGCCGGTGACGGGGATCTCCTCCAGGGTGGCGGTGGCCGTGCCGAAGAGGGTGGCCTCGGCGGAGACGGCGGCGCTTCCGATGGAGCTCCTCGCCGGCGCCACGCCGGTTTCCCCGCGGGTGGCGCTCCGCGCCGCTGCCGCGGAGGCGGCCGTGTCACCGCTGGTGATGCGCCCGCCGATGCCGGTTCCCGGAGTACCGGGAGCGGCGCCGCGAGCGGATGCGGTGGTTGTGGCTTCAGCTGAAAGTACGTCGCGCTCGATGATCCGTCCTCCGGGACCGGTTCCGGGAAGCATGGTCGGATCGATTCCGCGGTCCGCAGCACGCAACCGGGCTCGGGGACTCACCGCGGCGCTGCCGTGGGCGGATTGGTTTCGTGAAGCGGGCGGAGTGTCCGGGGTAGTGGTAGGCTGCGCCGGATCCGCGACGGCGGCGGTGTCGGCGGGAGCGGCGGCAGATGCAGCGGCAGGTTGCTCCGGTTGTGAGCTCTGTTCCGTCTCTGCAGTGGCCCCGTCCGGGTCCAGGCCGGCGATGTCCTCTCCCGCTTCACCCACCACCACCAGGGGCGATTTCACGGGAACTACATCACCGGCGGCTGCCAGCAGTTTCAGGACGGTGCCGGCGGCGGTGGATTCCACTTCCATGGTGGCCTTATCCGTTTCTACTTCACACAGGACCGCGCCTTCGGTAACGGAGTCGCCCTCCGCAACGTGCCAATCCAACAGGACAACTTCTTCTACTGAGTTCCCCTGCTGCGGGAGAACTACTATTTCTGCCATCTCTTTCCTCCGTGGTATGTAATATCTAGGGTGTCGCTCGTCAGTCTGTTGAGACCCGCACAACCTCAACGCCCGCTTCCGCGAGTTCGCCCACCGCGGCATCTCCGATGCCGGCGTCGGTAACGATGAGGTCGATTTTGGCGATGTCGAGGACGTGGACGAATCCGGTGTGGTTCCATTTGCTGCTATCGGCAAGTACGACCACGCGGTCCGACTGCGCCGCCATTCTCCGGACAATTTCCGCACCCTCCACCAGATGGGTTGAGAGTCCGCTGCTTACGGAGAATCCGTCGGTGCCGACAAACGCGGTCTTCACGTGAAACTGATCAAGAATCGAAAGGGCCAGCGGCCCCACGATGCTTTCATTGGCGGGGCGATACTCTCCGCCCACCATGTTTACCCGGAGCCCCGGGTTGCCGCGGGCGTGAGCCATGGCCAAGGCGTTGTTGGTGACGATACTGACATCGCGCTTACCAAGCAAATACCGCGCCACCATGGCGGTGGTGGTACCAGCCTCGATCATAATCGTGTCCCCATCTGCCACGATCGACGCCGCGTGCTGCGCGATCGCGCGCTTCTCGTGCTGGCGCGTCTGTTCCCGCTCCACGATCTCCGGGTGAATCGTGGGGATCGCACCGCCTCGAACGCG
>CAYQRW010000239.1:0-5543 GCA_964419735.1 uncultured Spirochaeta sp. | reverse complement strand
TACTGCATGTGAAAGATCAGCAGTCGCTTCAAGAGGTGGCCCAGTTTCTGACGCTGATCGGGCGTGAGCAAGCGGCGGCGGTTTTGCGTCAGATGCCGGAGGCTCAGGCGAAGGCGCTGGTGGACGCGATGTCGCATGTGGACACGATCTCGCCCGCTCAGGCGCGCAAGATCTTGGCGCAGTTCGGAGCTCGCCGGCAAGAGGTGCACCACGAGGTCGCCGGAGGGCCTGAGGCGGCGCGGGAGATCCTGATTCGCGCGTTTGGGGCCGACGATGGAGAGCGGCGCTTCTATGAGATCCTTCCTGAGGAGCGGCCCCGGCGGTTCTCGTTTCTCGATGACGCCGACGGTCGTCAGTTGAGCGTGATTCTACGCCACGAAACTGCCGCGACGATCGCGATAATTATGGCCAACGTGTCTCAAGCCACGGGTGCCCGGTTGCTTCAGGCCCTGCCGGCGGAAGTGAAAACGTCGGTGGTTCGCAGGCTGGCAACGATTGACACGGTTGATTCCACGGTACTGGATGCGGTGGAGCAGACGCTGCGTAAGAAGATGGAGGCGATTGAGCGCCCCGCCGAAGAAGAGATCGATGGCGAGCAGCGCCTGGCTGAGATCCTGCGCTATCTCGATCTTTCAACGAGCGATGCGATTTTGGAAGATCTTACCGCCGCCGTTCCGGACTCGGCAGACCACATCCGGCAGCAAATGACCACGATCGATGATATTCTGCAATTGCCCGACCGCGATCTACAAGAGGTTCTGAAGCGCGTGGATGATGTGGATCTGGCGGTAGTGCTCAAGGGGAAGCCGTCCCACATTGCCACCCGCATCATGAGTCAGATCAGTCAGCGGCGAGGTGAAATGGTTACGATGCACCGGGATTCCTTGGGGCCGATGCACCGGCGAGATGTGGACCGGGTGACCGGGGAGTTTGTGGAACTGGTGCGTTCAATGGCGCGTTCCGGGGAGATCGTTATTCAGCGCACCGATGAGGAGTACATCTGATGCCGGCGCCCCAGGTTTCCATGGCGTATTTGTTTTGGTTGCCGTCACTGATTGGGGTGGCCGGTTTGCACCGCTTCTATCTTGGCAAGCCGGTCTCCGGGATCTTCTTTTTGCTTACCGGCGGTATTTTCGGTCTGGGTACGCTGTACGATGCGCTTACCATGCCGCAGCAGGTTCGGTCGGCTCGGCTGTCGCAGCGACTGGGGCGTATTCTCGATGACGAGCGCATCGAGGACGACTATCGATCCCGGCGCGCTGTGTCTGGGGCGGGAGGTTTTAGCTCCGACGTCGGAGGTGGTGCACCTCACCCACGCAAGCATAAGCCCCGTCCGGTGGACCAGGAGATTCTTCATTTGGCCGCTGAGCGGCACGGCGTGGTATCCCCCTCCCGGGTGGCGATTCGAGCGGAGGTGGGGCCGGAGAAGGCGCGGGATCAGCTCGATCGTCTCGTGAAACAAGGATTCGCCGAGGTGCAAGTCACGCGTCAGGGGCTGATGGTGTATGTCTTCCCCGAGTTTCTCGATGACGAGGGGCGTCGCGAACTGGAGGAGTTGGTGTAGCCCTTCGTTGACCTGAGGCCGAGGTTTCTCTATCATTGCATCGCTATGACAGCCAAAGAATTGCGCCGCAAGTATATCGAATTTTTTACAAGCCATGACCATGCCGAGATCTCCGGGAAGTCCCTAATTCCGGAGAATGACCCCACCGTCTTGTTTACTACCGCCGGCATGCATCCACTGGTCCCGTTTATTCTAGGCGAGCCGCATCCCGCCGGTCAGCGGCTGGTGAACGTACAGAAGTGTATTCGCACCGGCGATATCGATGAGGTGGGGGATGAGAGCCATCTTACCTTCTTTGAGATGCTGGGTAACTGGTCGCTAGGCGATTACTTTAAGGATGGTGCGATTCGGCTGAGCTGGGAGTTTCTTACCAGTCCCCGGTGGCTGGGCATTGATCCCGATTCCATTTCGATTACCGTGTTTGCCGGTGACGACGATGTTCCCCGTGATGAGGAAAGCGCCTCCGTGTGGGAGTCGGTGGGGGTACCGCGAGAACGGATCTACTACTTGGGGCGTTCCGATAACTGGTGGGGCCCGGCGGGACAGACCGGTCCCTGCGGACCCGATTCCGAGATGTTTATCGATACCGGTAAACCCGGTACGTCCGAGAGTCGCCCCGGCGTCTCCGATGGTAAATATCTGGAAATCTGGAACGACGTCTTCATGCAGTACAACAAGGACAGTGACGGTAACTACGCTCCCCTCCAACGGAAGTGCGTGGACACCGGCATGGGCGTCGAGCGGACGATTGCGATTCTTCAGGGCAAGCGCTCGGTGTACGATACGGAAGTATTCCAACCGATTATCCACAAGATCGAAGAACTCACGGGGCTCACGTACGGCGAGAACGAGGATCGCGACCGATCGATTCGGATTATCGCCGATCACGTGCGAACCGCTACGTTTGTGTTGGGCGATGAGAATCCCACCGTGCCCTCCAATCTGGCCCAGGGATACGTCCTGCGCCGGCTGATTCGCCGGGCGATGCGCCACGGGCGCAAACTCGGTCTCGATGGGGAGTTTCTCCTGGAACCGGCACAAGTGGTGATCGAGATCTACCAGGATCCCTATACGCTGCTTCAGCGTCAGCGGGACACGATTCTATCGGAACTTGCCGGAGAAGAAGAGCGCTTTCTCAAGACGCTGCAGAACGGCGAGCGGGAGTTCGAAAAGATGGTTCCCAACCTTCTGAAGAACCCCAAGAAGGAGATCCCTGGGCGTCTGGCGTTTAAACTCTACGATACCTACGGATTCCCGCTGGAGATTACCCAGGAGCTGGCCTCGGAGCATGGACTCACCGTTGATCAGGCGGGGTTCGAGGAGGCGTTTGAGAAGCACCGGGAGCGCTCCAAGTCGGATACCAACCAGACGTTCAAGGGTGGGCTGGCGGACCATTCCGCCATGACTACCGCCCTCCACACCGCCACCCACCTGATGCATCAGGCGTTGCGGGACGTTCTGGGTGATCACGTCTCCCAGAAGGGGAGTAACATCACCCCGGAACGCCTGCGGTTTGACTTCTCCCATCCGGACAAGCTCTCCGATGAGCAGATTCGCCGGGTGGAACAGATCGTCAACGAGAAGATCAAAGAAGACCTACCGGTTACGATTGCCACCACCACCTTGGAACAGGCGCAAGCGGACGGAGCGCTGGCGTTTTTCGGCGACCGCTACGACGAGGTGGTGAAAGTCTACTCCATTGGAGACTATTCGAAGGAAGTCTGCGGTGGGCCGCATGTGGACCACACCGCCGTGTTGGGGTCGTTTAAGATCCTCAAGGAACAGTCCTCGTCCCGCGGGGTACGGCGGATCAAGGCGGTCATCGACCCGGTTTCTGCCTGAGGCGGGATACGGTGACCTCCGACGCGGCTTACTACAGGCGAGCTTGCAGGTCGCTGATCTTACGCTGTACGGAGCGGGTGGGGGACGGCGTCGCCTCCACGTGGCGTGAGAGGACAGCCAGCGCCTCTACGATACGCCCCTGGTCTTCGTAGCACCCCGCAAGTTCCAGGAACACACGGCCGTTCTCCGGGGAGTTCTTGGCAAGGTCCTCCAGAGCGGATATGGCGTCCTCGGTGCGGCCCTGGGTTCGGTGGATAATCGCCAGTCCCAGAATCGCGTACAGATCAAACTGAACGTTCAGGGCGCGACGATAGTAGCTCTCCGCCTGTTCCAGGTCATTCATGGCCCGGTACGCGTCACCCGCCCGGGTGAGAATCACCTTATTCTTCTCATCCCGCTCGAGGATCCGATGCCAGTACACCAGCGACTCCTCCGGACGCTGAAGGCCCCGGTAACAATCCGCCAGCCCGTAGAGCGCGTAGAAATTACTGGGTTCCCGCTCCAGGGCGCGCTCAAAATAGGGGATGCCTCCCTCATAAGTTTTGAGCTTACGATGGCAGTTTCCCAAAGACGTGAGCACGCGGATGTCTACATTCTGCCCGCGGAGTTCGTACATGCGTTCCCAGTAATGGCGCGCTGCATCGAACTCCTTGAAATCGTAATGCAAGTGTCCCAGGCCGATCAGGGCGTAGGCGTTGTCCGGCTCTAACTCGAGAACGCGCAGATACAGTTCTCGCGATCGGGGAAAGTTGCGTATCTTGCGATACACATCACCCACACGCGTCAGGACCGTGACGTTGTCGGAATCGTGTTGCAGGTACCGTTCCCAGACTTCAACCGCCCGGTTGAACCGTTTCAATGCCCGCAGACTCTCGGCCAGTCCGAAGAGGGCATAGTTGTTCTGCGGATGAAACTCGAGACAGCGCTCGTAGTATTCGACGGCCCGTTCAAAGTGCCGCTCTTTCCGTTCTAAGTCCCCAAGTCCCACCAGGGCGTAGTTGTTCTCGGGGTCTTCCGCGAGAATCTCGTCAAATTTTGCACGTGCTTCGGTGGTCATATGTTCTCTCAGAAGCTGGTATCCCTGCTGTGACAGCTGAGATAGCCGCTCCTTATCGTGTTCAGTCACTCATATCCTCCGGGATCACTGCTGATCCTCGCGGAGCCACTTGCGGATTACTCCCGCCATCTGCTCACTCAGCTCATCAATGCGCCGGCGATCACCAGCCAACCAGAACATGCGGAGCGCCTCCAGCGGGTCTCCTTTGTCCATGTAATGGTTGCCCAAACGGATCAGGCCGTCGGCGTAGCGCACGGTCATGAAGATGCGTTTGGCTGCGGACAGTTGGCTCTTGTTGAAGAGCTCGTTGCCCTTACGAATCAATGCGGCCCGATCCTGGCTGCTCAGAGAGGCACCGTCTTCCGCTCGAACCTTTAAGAAACCATCGGAGGAACTTCCGACGTCATACCGCTCTGCCACGGTGGTATCCTTCGCTACAGGGCATCTCTCAAGCGGCGGACCAGTTTGTCCACCGTCTCATAATGATACTTGTAGAACGCGGGATTTGCAACGAGATGAACCGCAGTCTCCCCAAGAACCTCTTTTACTTCCAAATCATGCGCTTTTAGAGTGCTTCCCGTTTCTACCAGGTCTACAATGTACGGGGCCAGGCCCAGCACCGGTGCCAACTCTACCGACCCGTCTAGTTTGATGACGTTCACCGGAATGCCCCGTCGGTGGAAGAAATCATGACTAAACCGGGTGAACTTGCTGGCCACGGTGAGAGAGGCGGCATCACGGTGGTCGGTGGTATCGTCACTGCGCCCCGCCAGACAGATGCGTGTCTTCCCGAAGGGGAACGTCATGAGCCGAAAGAAGTCATAGCCACTTTCATACATCACATCGGATCCGCAAATTCCCAGGCCGGCGATCCCGTGGTGCACGTAAGTGGGAAGGTCGGCGTTTTTTACCAGGATCGCCCGCAGTTCTCCCCGCGGTTCCTGGGCAACCAACTCGCGCTCGCCAAGCGTGAGGTTATAGCCGCAGGACGCGAGAAGTTCACTGGTCTTTTCAAACAGACGACCTTTTGGAAGGGCAAGGGTAATCATTACAGGTGTGCTCGCTTTCGTTCGGAGTGGT